>JAFGOG010000561.1 GCA_016926595.1 Anaerolineae bacterium | reverse complement strand
TATTGGGAGGGAAGCTGGGATCGTGTCCGTATCGGCCGCTACGTGATCCCGGTGTTGTACGTCGACGCCACCACCGACCGTATCTGGGGCTACACGACGCCCGGTACCGCAGGCACCGTCACCGTCCTCAATAGTGCCGGCGTCGTCAAATCGAGCGGGTCGGTGACGGCGAGCGAGCCATCGGGTTACTTCAGTTTCACTTCTGATGTCGACGTGGTCGCCGGTGACCAGGTTTCGGCACAGATTGGGGCGCTGAACCGCATGGCACCCGTCATTGTGCTCGACGGGGCACTCGACCTCGCCGGCGATGCCATCTATGGCACCAGCCTGCCGAACACACAGATCGGCTACAGGGTGTATACCAGGTCTGGCAGCTACTACTACACGTACTCGGGGTTTGTGACCACCGATGCCGGTGGCGCGTTCAACCTGAACATCCACAACCAGGCAGACCTGGCGGCCGGCGACTACTTGTACCTCTACTACATCGATGCCCAGGACACACACTATCAGGCCGTCTTTTACACGACGCAGCCACAGGTCACCGTCACCAACTATCCTACCGCAGTCCCGCCAGCCGGGTTGGTGGAGGTGCAGTATGATATCTCGGATGGCGTGCATCCGGGTTCCACCGCCGTACGTTGGGATGTCGAGTCGCACGCAAGTGACAACGCCTACGGCAACGCGACGCCCTGGCGATCAGGCATCCTTGGCTCCGTCACGGCGACCTTTGGCGCGCCGATGGGCGGGACTATTTACTTCAAGGCCTATGCCTCGGTCGATGGGCAGGGGGTGTGGAGCGAGGAGTACACTATCGACGTCGTGGGTGAGGTCAGGACAATGTTGGTTGAGCCACGAAGCGGCACGACCAATGACTCCACGCCGCATCTGGCAGGGGTTGCAGACCCCGGCTGGGTCATCACCGTGTACGATGGCGCCACAGAGATCGCGTCAGCGCCTGTCGATGAGGCAGGCTGGTTCAACCTGGACGTGCCCACGCCGCTCTCGGCTGTGAGAGGGAGTGAGGCCAGCGTGCACGAGCTGCGCGTGTTGGCCCGCCAGGGCGATGAGGAACGCCCGTGGTCAAACCTGGTTCGCCTGACCGTCGATCCCAGCTTGATCGTGAACCCGGCAGGTGTTCAGGTCGTGACCCGGGGCAGCACGCAGTTTCTGCGTGACGAGAATGGCGAGGCAAATCTTGGAGGTCGGGCGTGGAACCGTCCCGGCGACATCGTCGAGGTGTCGATCCCTATCAGCGCCACCAGCGTCTATTCCGCCAGCCTTGTGATCGAGGGAGCGGGAACAGCGTTGCTGCTCGACAGTGGCGATCACGTCTTTGTCGGCACCTACACTGCTCCGGCGAGCGGCACCTATCGCCTGTTGCTCATGGTGCGCCAAGATGGGCCAGCGGGTCCTGTCTCGGAGATTGTGCTGCTGAATGTCGTGATCGCCACGGATGGGTACGTGTACAATGCCCAGCTGGGCCCGGACTATCGGCTCGCAAATGCCGAGATCACGGTCTTTGAGCTGGTGGATGAGGCAACGGATGATTGGCAAGTGTGGCCGGGAAGCATCTGGTACCAGCTTAACCCGGTGAGGACGGAGGCCGACGGGTACTATGGCTTCTTTCCACTGCCCGGCAAATATAGTCTGGAGGTCACGATACCCGGCTTCCGGCGCATGACCAGCCCGCTACTGACGGTGGCCGATGGGCCACTCTACTACAACTTTGCGATGATGCCGCTGCCCAGGGTCTACGTGCCAGTCGTGTTCAGGGGTTACTAGCCTTTGCGGTCCGCCAGCCCCGGTCAGGTTGGCGGACCGCCGAGTCGATAAGCAGGCCGCCAGGACTGGCCTCGGCATGGTGATGCATTCTGCGGTTTTATGGATGGCCAGGGCGATTCTTCTTTGATCCACGGCCAGGTGGCGCCTGGCTTTGAAGCGGTGCGCGCCGAGTTCGAGCGCAACTTTGCCGAGCGCGGTGAGATCGGGGCGGCGTGCGCTGTCTACCACGGCGGCCGGCCTGTGGTCGACCTGTGGGGGGGCTACCGTGATGCCAGGCGGCGGTCGCCGTGGGAAGAGGACACGCTCGTCCTCGTATTTTCCGCCACCAAGGGGATGGCCGCCCTGACGCTGGCTGTCGCTCACGCTCGCGGCTGGCTCGACTATGACGCGCGCGTGGCGACCTACTGGCCCGAGTTTGCCCAGGCAGGCAAGGGCGAGGTCACCGTGCGCCAGCTCCTGGCCCACCAGGCTGGGCTGTGCGCGATCGACCGGCCGCTCGACGTCGATACCCTGGCCGATCTCGACGCGCTGGCGGCGGCCCTGGCGGCACAGCGGCCGGCGTGGGCGCCGGGCACGCGCCAGGGATACCACGCCCTGAGCCTGGGCTGGTACGAAGGGGAACTGCTGCGGCGCGTCGACCCGCTGCATCGTAGCCTGGGGCACTTTTTCCAGGACGAGATCGCCCATCCCCTGGGCATCGAATTCTACATCGGCCTGCCCCTCGACGTGCCGAATTCGCGGCTGGCGGCGCTCAAGGTGCTCGGCCTGATCGACCTGAGGTCGCGGGCGCGCGCGACGATCGGGGCCGCGGCCGGCCGTCGCTTTTTCCGGGCTGTGTGCAATCCTACGTCGCTCGCGTTTCGCGCCTTTACCAACCCCGGGCCCACACGCAAGAACCTGGTCGCCCTGCGCGACCGCCGCTTTCTGGCGCTGGAGAACCCGGCGGTTACCGGGATCGGCCAGGTGCGGGCCATGGCCCGTGCCTATAGCGCCCTGGCCACGGGCGGGGCCGAGCTGGGCGTGGGGCCGGAGACGCTGTCGGCCCTGGCTGCGCCGCCCGTGCCGCCCAGCGCCGATCGGCGCGACCAGGTGCTGCAGCTCGAGATCCCCTTCTCTCTCGGCTTTCTCCGCCCGGGCAATACGTACCGGTTCGGCAGTAGCGATCGGGCCTTTGGCGCGCCGGGCGCCGGTGGGTCCTTTGCTTTCGCCGACCCCGACGCGCAGATCGGCTACGCCTACGCGCCGAACAAGATGGGCATGACGCTGCTCGGCGATGCCAGGGAGAAGGCGCTGCAAGACGCGCTGTATCGCTGCGTGGGGCGCTAACCTGCCCAGGTTCGACCCGGGGGGTACTGGCGCGCCGTTGCCGGATGTGTTTCAAGTTTCTGGGCAAGTGGATGGCATAGGTGGAAACAGTCCCGAGACGGGGCCTTGAGCCCAGCAGGGCACCCGGTTACTGGCCGTAGACGTGTGTGTAGCGGTGGTGCAGGCGAGCGACGTCGGCCGGGGGGATTTCCTCGGGTTGGCCAATCTGTAGGGCCAACCAGACGGTGCGTGCGGCGTCTTCGACCATGACCGCGGCCTTGACCGCCGCCTCGGCTGTCTGGCCGACCGTGAACACGCCATGGTTCTTGAGCAGCACGGCCGGGGATTGTCCAATGCTCTCCACGACCACCTGGCCGATGGCGTCGTCACCGATCAGGGCGAACCCGCCGCACGGAATTTCGCCTCCGAACTCGTCGGCGATGGCCGTGAGCACGCAGGGAATCGGCTTGCCGACTGCGGCAAAGGCTGTGGCATAGGGCGAGTGCGTGTGGACGACTCCACCCACATCGGGGCGATGTTGGTAGATACAAAGATGGCTGTACGCATCCGAAGAAGGCTTGAAACTGCCTTCGACCACCTGGCCCGACATATCTACTACCACCATATGCTCAGGGGACATCTCCTCATAGCGTATGCCGCTGGCTTTGATCACCACCAATCCCGTTTCCGCGTCCCGCGCCGAGACATTCCCGCCCGTCCACGCGACCAGGTTGTTCCTGGGCAGTTCAAGGTGAAGCTGAACAAGCTGTTCTTTTAGTTTTTCGAGCATGTTTATCTCAGCCCATCCACGGCGGCTCTTTCGATGATCAGGCCCTTTCGGTAGCGTTCCATGAATGCCGCAAAGCCAGCGACATCGCCCGGATCGGGAGCGATCGTCCTGCCATGCTCTCCTGCAAAAACCTTGCCCGAGAGATAGGCCTCCAAGGGTTCATTCTCTGCCTGGTAGAGCATGTAGGCGGCCAGCAAGGCGATCCCCCATGCGCCGCCCTCGCCCGCGGTATCCATCACAGAAACAGGAACATTCATGGCCGCCGCCAGGATCTTTTGACCCACTTGCTCTGTTTTGAAAAAGCCCCCGTGACCAAGAACCTGGTCGATCTTGACCTGCTCCTGTTCAAAGAGAATGTCTAATCCGATTTTCAACGCACCGAGCGCCGAGAAGAGGTGCACCCGCATCAAGTTCGAGAGGGTGAAACGGCTTTCGGGGGTACGGACAAGCAGGGGACGGCCCTCCTCGAGGTGCGTGATGTGCTCGCCCGAAAAATAGTTGTAGGCCAGCAGCCCGCCGCCATCCGCCTCACCTTTGAGCGCCTGTTGATACAACATTTCAAACAACCTGGATTGACTGACCTCCACACCAAGCGCAGCGGTGAACTCCTGGAACAGATCAACCCACGCATTGAGATCAGAGGTGCAGTTGTTGCTATGAACCATGGCTACAGGCTTGCCTGCGGGCGTCGTCACCATGTCGATCTCGGGATGCACGTTCGACAGGGGCTTTTCCAAAACGATCATGGCAAAGACGGATGTCCCGGCGGAAACATTGCCTGTTCGCTCGGCAACGCTGTTGGTCGCGACCATGCCTGTGCCTGCGTCGCCTTCGGGTGGGCAGAGGGGAATGCCCGCCTGGAGTCCACCCGCGGGATCGAGCCGGCGTGCGCCTTCGGCAGTGAGATGGCCGGCAGCATCCCCTGCGAAAAGGACCCGGGGCAGGATGTCCCGGAGCTTCCAGGGGATCTTGGCCGCTTTGAGCCGCGCGTCGAACAGCTCGATCATCCGCGCATGGTAGTCGCCGGCCTGGCTATCGATGGGGAACATGCCTGATGCTTCGCCCACGCCCAACACCTTCTGCCCGGTCAGTTGCCAATGGACATAGCCTGCTAGCGTGGTCAAGTAACTGATATCCTCCACGTGGGGTTCCCTGTTCAAGATCGCCTGGTAAAGATGTGCAATGCTCCAACGCTGAGGAATGTTGAATTGGAACAGCGCTGTGAGCTCCTCTGCTGCCTGTGCGGTCATGGTGTTTCGCCAGGTGCGAAACGGGACGAGCTGATCTCCGTCCTTGTCGAAGGCCATGTAGCCGTGCATCATGGCACTGAAGCCGATGGCACCCATCGTATTGAGGGGCGTGTGATAGCGCTCAAAAACCTCGTGGCCGAGCTGTCGATAGCTTTCCTGCAAGCCTGTCCAGATCTCTTCCAGGCTGTAGGTCCAGATGCCGTTTTGGTACCGGTTTTCCCACTCGTAGCTGCCCGATGCGATCGGTGCGTGATCCTCGCCAATCAGCACTGCTTTGATGCGAGTCGAACCAAACTCGATGCCCAGTGCGGTCCCGCCGCTCTCAATGGCTGTAGCGATGGTCTCAAGATCCACATTCATCTCCCATGACTTGCGCATTTCACCTGGAGCCTGGCGAATTTGTCATTGCTCACGTATCATCTCAATAAAGGTGGGGAGTTGGGGTGTGTGCGGTGCCCGCACACACCCCAACCCCCAATTATTGAGGAGATACGGAGCCACGGATGCGCTCAATTTGAGATTGAGGGCTGTACCGGCGGTGGTGTGACTTGATCCCCTGCCTGTACCTTTGAAGGGATCCTTTCGTGACCGGCATAGGAGCGCTTGGCCCTGAGAGAGAATATGCTTTGAATGCCGATCGCGATCAAGGTCAACACACCCACACCGATCCTGGTCCACCATGAACTCAAGGTGCCATTGAACTGCAGAATGGACACAATCGTGCCGTGGATCAGGACACCAAACAAGGTACCAAGGACGTTGCCGACGCCGCCGCTCAGTGAAGTTCCGCCGATCACAACCGCAGCAATGGAATCAAGCTCCATGCCGGTGGCATGTTGTCCATAGCCCGCCAGCAATGACATGCTAAAGACAATCCCGGCCAGCGCTGAGCACAAGCCGCTGAAGGCATAAACCATCACCTTGGTGCGAGCGACAGGCAGCCCCATCAGGAGCGCGGATTGTTCGTTGTTGCCCATGGCATAGATCGTGCGACCAAAGCGCGTGAAAAAGCTCAGGTAGATTGCGACCAATAACATGATGGGGCCAACCAGGGTGGTAGGGTAGATGTATGCTTTTTCGATAAATGGAATGTGGATGGGGGTCAGGGCAAAGGTCTTGTAGACATCATCGGTAATGGTCACCGAAGTCAGGCTGATGATGTAAGCCATCCCGCGAGCAAAGAAAAGGCCCATCAGGGTGGCAATAAAAGGCTGGACTTGAAGATATTGAATCATCCAGCCCATCAGGCCGCCCAATGCGACACCCATGACGATCATCAGCGGGAGCACAACGTAGGGGCTCACCCCGCTGCGAAGTAACGCCGCGGAAGCGGTGCCAGTCAGAGCAATCACGCCGCCTACAGAAAGATCAATCCCACCCCCGCCACTCAGGATGACCATCGTCATCCCGAGTGACACCAGGAGCAGGCTGCCGTCATTGATGAACAGATTAAAAAACACCTGGGGCTTTTGCATGACAGGATACAGTCGGCTGCCGGCAAAGTAAACCAGGAGAAAAACCGCAACAGGTAGTAGCAGTGAACCATAGCGTGACACAAAGGTCCTAGCTCGCTGTATCATGTTGCAAACCTCTTCGCTCGAATAATCGATTCGTCAGGCGGCGCGAGTAATCGGAGTAGAGCAGGATAACCAACAAGACCAACACGGCTTTGGCAGCTAACAAGGCATTGGCCGGCACACCCAGGCTATAGACCGTAACGGTAAAGGTCCAGATCACGACCGCGCCAATCACACTGGCCAGCAGGGAGAATCGTCCACCGGTCATCAAGGTCCCCCCCACGACCACGGCCAGGATGGCATCCAGTTCATAGTTCAAGCCATTGTTGTTGCCATCGGCGCTGTGGACGTAGGAGCTGAGGACCAGGCCGGCGATCGCGCCACAGAACCCGCAGAAGGTGTAGGCCAACAGCTTGACGTTCCGTTCGTTGATACCGCTATAAAAAGTCGATTTGGCATTGATCCCGACCGACTCGATGAACAAGCCGATGGCGGTCTTGCGCACCAACAGCCAGGCCAGGATCAATACTACGGCCACGATATAAATCGAGACGGGCAAGCCCAGGATATAGCCATTGCCAAACCAGAAATAGGGAGTGTAATAAATCGTCATGATCTGCCCATTGGTAATGAGCTGGGCAATGCCGCGACCGGCAACCATCAAGATCAGCGTGGCCACCATCGGCTGGATTCTGGCCCTGGAAACCAGCCACCCGTTCCACAGACCGCACAGCGTACCGGCCGCCAGATCGGCCAGGATGATGAGGGGTAAGGGGGTATTCGTCGCGTTCCGGGTCAAGATATCATTGGTGATCAATTCGTTGCCCAGCGCCGGGTTGATCAAGACAGCGCCCATGGCCGCCGAAATGGCAATGACGGCACCCACCGACAGGTCGACGCCGCCCGTGGCGATCACCAGGGTCATGCCGATGGCTACCAACATGAGCGGCGCGCCGTTGTTAAAGATGTCAACCAGGTTGCCGTACAGGTGTTTGCCGTAGACCGGGTCTTCGATGAAGCCGAGCTCGAAGAACTCGGGCTCGACAATGGCATCGAAAATGAGAATAAGCACCCAGGCTACCAGCGGCCAGAACAAGCGGCTGTCACGGATTTTTGCAAGAAAGGATGTCTTTTTCATGCTTCTCCTGCCATGGCTTGAATCAGGGTCTTTTCGTCCACGCTGCCGGCATATTCAGCAACCTTCTTGCGATCGCGCAGGACAGCCACACGGTCGCTGACACGCACTACTTCTTCCAGTTCAGAGGAGATAAAGACACAGGATTTGCCTTCCTCCGCCAATTGCATCACCAGCTTCTGAATTTCTGTTTTCGCGCCCACATCGATGCCTCGGGTGGGCTCGTCCAGAATGAGGACCCGGGGATCCGTGGCCAGCCAACGGGCAAGGATGACTTTTTGTTGATTGCCGCCGCTCAGATTCCTGACCAACTGCTCGGGAGAAGGTGTAGCGATGCCTAACAACTCGATATACTTGCCGGCGATGTCATTTTGTCTGGCCGTGGAGAGAAATTTGAACCAGCCATAACGCGCTTGCAGGGCCAGGACGATATTTTCACGGACGGTCAGGTCGCCCACGACTCCTTCCATCTTGCGGTCTTCGGGGCAGAGGGCAATGCCTCGTTTCAGCGATTCGAGGGGGGAGAAACGGCTCACCTTTTCGCCGTTCACGACCAGCGAACCGCTGTCGGGAGAATTGATGCCAAAGATCAACCCTGCCATCTCGGTCCGTCCAGAACCGAGCAGACCGGCGATGCCTAGGATCTCACTGGCATACAACTCCAGGTCCAGCGGCTCCACTGACCCTTTCCGGCCCAGCTCTTTGGCCTCCACCAGGCGTTCTTTCTCCTCTTGCTTGCCCTCCTCCTGGGTTTTTTCCTTGGACATCGCGTCCAGCATGGTCAAACTGCGCCCCAACATACAGGCCACCAGCTCCATGCGCGGCAGAGAAGCAGCATCAAATGTGCCAACCAGCCGGCCATTACGAAGGACGGTGATCCGGTCCGCGACCTGGTAGACCTGATCCAGAAAATGGGTGATGAAAACAATGCCAAGACCTTCACTCTTTAATTTGCGCATCACGTCAAAGAGCAGGTTCGTTTCATGCATATCGAGGCTGGAGGTAGGCTCGTCCAAAATCAACACCCTGGCCGACAGGACTTCCAGCGCGCGGGTAATGGCCACCATCTGTTGGATGGCTACAGAATAATTTCCCAGGGGCTGTGTTACGTCGACGTCGATGCTCAGGCGGTTGATCGCCTTGCGAGCCAGTTCATTCATCTTTTGCCAGTGAATGACGCCAAAGCGGCGAGGCTCACGTCCCAGCATGATGTTTTCGGCGACAGAGATGTTGGTACAGAGATTGACTTCTTGATAAACCGTGCTGATGCCCAGTTCTTGAGAGTGCTGGGGCGATCGGACCTGAATAACCTTGCCGGCCAGCTCTATGGTGCCCTTGTCAGGTTGTTCCACGCCCGTCAAGACTTTGATAAGGGTGGATTTCCCCGCCCCATTCTCTCCTACCAGGGCATGGATCTCCTCTCTTCTCAGGCAAAAATCCACGTCCTCGAGGGCCACCACACCAGGAAAGGATTTGGTGATTCCCGACATCCTGACAACATCATTTGTATCGTTCATAGAAGCAACCTGCCTGAGATTATTGGTACGATAGAGAAGCGACGTTTTGTCCGCGCCGCTTCTCTATCCATCAGGTTCGTCTAGGCGCGTTGACCGCGCCCTCACCGCCTGGTCTAGTACTTGCGCGACGGCAGCAGCTCGGCAGCATTATCCGGGTAGTAGACCGTCTCGTTGGTGAGCACTTCGCGCTCGATCGTCTGGCCATTCATGAGCTTCAGAGCCATTTCCAACACTTGTGGTCCCAGCAGTGGGTTGCACTCCACATCAGCCTGGAACCAGCCGTCGACCATGGCCTGGAAGCCACCACGGGTGCCGTCCACCGAGACGATAAAGAGATCGCCGGGCTTGACGCCCGCGGCCTTGAGCGCTTCGATGGCGCCAATGCCCATGTCATCATTGTGGATGAAAATCCCCTGGAAATCCTCGCCTGGCTTGTATTTCTGCAGGAAGGCCTGCATGACAGGGAGCGCTTCCGCACGGGTAAAGTTGCCGGTCTGAGAGTCAAGGATCGTGATGTTGGAGTTAAGCTTGTTGCGAAAGCCTTCCGCGCGTCCCACGGCGGCGCCGGAGCCTGTCGTTCCCGACAGCTCGAGAACCGCACCACCGTTGGGCATCGCTTTGTTAAACTCCTCGGCAGCTCGTTCGCCTTCCAGGACCATGTTCGATCCGATGTGCGCGGCGTACAGCGATGAATCGGCACTGACACTGCGGTCGACGATAATGACGGGGATGCCGGCATTCTTGGCTTCCGTCAACACCGCATCCCAGCCATCTTCGACCACCGGGGGCAGGCCGATCACGTCAACTTCTTGCTGGATGCACGACCGCAAGGCGGAAATCTGGTTTTCCTGCTTTTGCTGCGCATCAGAGAAAATCAGGCGGACGCCCAGCTCGCCGGCCGTCTCTTTGAAAGAAGCGGTGTTGGCCGTGCGCCAGTCACTCTCGGCACCGAGCTGCGGATAGCAGAACGTCATGTCGGTATACTTGCAGTTGGGAGCGCAGCTTGCCTCTTCCGGCGCTGCGCTACCACCACAGGCGGCAAGCACCAGGGTCGCCGCGAGCAATGACACCATCAGCACGGACACGTACAAATTCTTCGAGAACTTCATTTCTTTCTTCTCCCTTCCTCTTTGTTTAGAGTCACAAATGCGCTGCCGGAGCCGCTCAAGCTCAATCTCTATCGTGGAGCAATCCCTTCCTCCTGTGGGCATCAGGCCCTGTGAAAGTAGACTTCCCAGCCCATGTACCTGGTCAGTGCCTCGTCCAGGGCATCGGCCACCTGGGTCCGGTTCACGGCCACATGGTGCTCGTAGCCGTGGATACAGATGTGGCGCAGCAGGTCCTGGAAGTGTGGAATTTCGACCACGCCAAAGCCGCCGAACGTGTCGAGGGGGTCGGCGGTTAATTCTCCCTCGCCCAGGTAAGCGCGGATGAGCCCGCGCTCGTCGTCGGTGGACACACGACAGTAGGTGAACGGGCCGGGCTTGACCCGGCCGACCACGGTGCCATAGGTATTGTCTTTGCCCACGCTGCCGGCAATGATCTCCTGGAACGACATTTCAGGCTCTTGGAAAAAATCGGCGGGCAGGTTGCTGCAGTGAAAGATCACGCCCTTGTCGGGATCGTCGCCATAGTTGTTGTTCCAATCAACCAGGGCGCTCGGCCGGCCCGAGGCGAGGGTCATGGCATACATGCCGACGGCGCCGGCGATGTCGGCCTCGCACGCGCTCGGCTTGAGGGCGTTGCTCATCATGCTCATCACGGCGCACGGAACCACGCCAAAGTTCTCTTCCATCGACGTCCAACACTGCACGGCGGTGGCGACCAGGTGGTTTTCCTCCATCCAACGATCGGTGACCACGGCAAAGCGTGCCATCCTGTCCAGGGCTTCGAGCGGGGTGCCGGCCGTGCGGACGTAGCCCTGCAGGGCCGCGATTTTGGCCGCCAGATCCGGGTCGTCGGGGGCGAGGCGACTGGCGCGGCCGAATGCCTCCGACAGGTCAAGCACCTCGACGCTGATGCCGGCCTTTTCGAGCAGCTTTTCGCTAAAGCGCACGGTGGTGAACGGCGCCGGCCTGGCGCCGAGCATGCCAAACCGTGCCCCGCGCAGGCCACGCACGATGCGGCAGACGGCGGCGAAGCGCTGCAAATCGCGCCGGAAGCTCGCCGAGCCGGGGGCGACGGTGTGCAGGGTGGTGAGGGTGAAGGGGATGCCGCACTGGCGCAGGTTGTTGCACAACGACATCTTGCCGCAAAAGCTGTCGCGCCGGTCGGCCGCCGTCAGCTTGTCATTCTCGTCGGGGAAGGCGTGGACCAGCACCGGCACGTTCAACCCGGCGAGGCGGATGGCGTTCGCCACGCCGCGCTCGTCGCCAAAGTTGGGCAGCGTGACGAGGATGCCGTCGATCTCGGCCCGGTGCGCCTGAAAGAGGGCGGCGCACGCGGCAGCGTCGCGCAGGCTCTCGACCGCGCCGAGAGGGGTGTCGGTGATGTCCAGGATGACCGCGTCGATCCCTTCTTCGCCCAACACGTGCAGCATCTCTTGCCGGCCTGTTTCGGCCAGATGCTTGGGGAAGAAGCCTCGAATGCCGACGATGACGCCCAGGGTGATGTTCATGTTAGCTTGTCTCCATGGAAAGAATTGGTCCCTCTGCGGGATAAAGAAGCCCGGCACCCAAACGCTCTGTCGCAGAGCTGCCGCGGACGATTAGCTCGGGGTAGAGGGTGAGCGACTGCGGCCCGGCGGCCGGCGGTTCGGTGGACGGGCGGTCGGGGCGGCCCGCCTCGATGTCGCGCACCAGCTCGTACACGGCGGTGGAGCCGAGCTTGCGCTGGTCCTGGTAGACGGTGGTCAGGGGCGGCCAGTAGTGGGCCGATTCGGATAGGCCGTCAAAGCCGACGACGGCCAGCCGGCCCGGCACGCCGATCCCCTGGCGGCAGGCCGCCTGGAGGACGCCGAGTGCCATCTGGTCGTTGCCGACGAACACGGCGTCGACGTCGGGGCAGCGTGCGAGCAGGCGCTCGAACGCGGCCTCGCCGCTGGCCGACGACCAATTGCCCTCTTCCGCGTGCAGCGCTTCCTCGGGCACGCCGGCGGCGAGCAGCGCGTCGCGCCAGCCGGCCTTGCGCTGGCGGGCCTCCCACCAGGTCAGCGGGCCAGAGATGTGTGCGATGTGCCGGTAGCCCTGGTGCAGGAGATGGCCGGCGGCCAGGCAGCCGCCGGCGTAATTGTCGACGGCGACGACCTTGACCCCCGGCCGCGCCTGCATGGTGGTAAAGATCATGGGCACGGGCAGGGTGTCCAGTTGCTGGTCGAGCCAGGCGCGGTTGTTGCCCACCTCGGGCACGGCCCAGGCGATGCCGTCCACGCGCCGCTCGAGGAGCGAGTTGAGGAGCGGCTGGACATTGTTGGCCGTAAAGTCGGGCAGCTCTTTCAGCAGCAGGGTGTAGCCGAGCTCCTGTGCGGCCCTGGTGATGCCGCTGAGGGTTCGTGAGGGGCCGGCGTATTTGAGGCCGGCGGTGACGATGCCGAGGGTCAGGCTATGCTGGCGGGTGAGGCTGCGGGCGATGGCGCTCGGCTGGTAGTTCAGGCGGTCGATGATCTGCCAGATGCGCGCGCGGGTGTCGGCGGCGACGTCGGGGCGGTCATTCAACACGCGAGACACGGTCTGGTGAGAGACCCCTGCAGCAGCAGCGACGTCCCGGATGGTGACCCGCTTGTGTGACTGCATTGCCTCGCTCCTCCTCCCTCCCATCCTCGTGAACGGTCCCGTTACCGTTCCTGTTACCGATCACGTTACCGGTCACATTATAACAGAGATTAGGTGGTTTGTCAATACCCTATGGGGGTTCTTTCGTGCGGAAAAATGACGGGGCTGGTGGCGCGAGGACTAGGTGTGGCGGGTCGAGCTGGCGCGCAGGACGAGCTCGGGCTGGAGGGAAATGGCCCGCGGCTCGGGCGGGGCGGCACCGGCGCGGCCCGCCTCGATGCGCTGCACGAGCTCGGCAACGGCGAGGCGGCCCAGTTCGGGCTGGTCCTGGTAGATGGTGGTCAGGGGCGGCCAGTAGTGGGCGGCCTCGGGCAGGCCGTCAAAGCCGACGACGCCCAGTTCCTCGGGCACCTGGATGCCGTCGCGGCAGGCGACCTGGAGCACGCTGAGCGCCATCTGGTCGTTGCCGACGAACACGGCGTCGATGGGGGACGCGCCCGACAGCAGGGCGCGGATCGCCAACTCGCCGCTGGCCGATGACCAGTCGCCCGCCTGCCAGATGAGCTCCCGCTCGGCCATGCCGGCGGCGAGCATGGCATCGCGCCAGCCTGCCTTGCGCTGGCGGGCTTCCCACCAGTCGAGGGGGCCGGAGATGTGGGCGATGTGGCGGTAGCCCTGCTGCAGCAGGTGCTCGGTGGCCATCCGGCCGCCGGCATAGTTGTCCACCGACGCAGTTGGCACGCCCGGGTGGGCCTGCATGGTGAGAAAGAGGATGGGCACGGGGAGGCCGCCAGGCTGGTCGTCGAGCCAGGCGCGGTTGTCGCCCACCTCGGGCACGGCCCAGACGATGCCGTCCACGCGCCGCTCCAGCAGCGAGTTAAGGAGCGACTGGACATTGTTGGTGGCAAAGCCGGGCAGCTCTTTCAGGAGCAGGGCATAGCTCATGCGCTCAGCCTGCTCTGTGATGCCGCTCAGGGTGCGCGACGGACCGATGAGGCTCAGGCCGGCGGTGACGACGCCGATGGTAAAGCTGCGCTGCTGGCTGAGGCTGCGGGCGATGGCGCTCGGCTGGTATTCCATCTGGCGCATCACCTGCAGAACCCGGCCGCGTGTGTCGGGGGCCACGTCGGGCCTGTCGTTCAGCACGCGCGATACGGTCTGGTGCGATACGCCTGCGGCGGCGGCTACATCTCGGATGGTGACTCTTTTCATGGTGCTCCTCTCGTCGGTGCCGGATGGATTATACACCATGTGGGCAGCGAGGGCAAGAGGCAGGCTACTGCACTGCGGCCCCCCCACCCGGTTTTTTGCCGACTTGGTGCCGTGGGGTTGTAGAGATGGCATTTGTCGGGGCCAAGATCTTGTGGTATACTGCACCGTGTACGGTCGGCACTTGCTGCGGCTGCGCGCAAGCTCCTTGGACCGGGAAAAAGACCAGGGTATGTCGAGCTCCGGCAGAGGAAGGAAAAGATCGGATGCCCCAGAAAACGATCCGGGTCTTGTCGATCGAGGGGAACGGTGGCGACGCCCGGCTGATCCAGGCGACGCTAGACGAGGCGGCTTGGCTGGGCGGCGATCTGCCCCGTTTTGAGGTGGTGCATGCCGGCAGCCTGGCCGCCGGGCTGGCACGCCTTGACGAGGGGGGCATCGATGCGGTCCTGGCGGACCTGGATCTACCCGACAGCGAGGCAGGCGAACCGATTGCCCGCCTCCGGGCTCATGCCCCGCACGTGCCCGTCGTGGGACTGACCGGGTGCCAAGACCGCGATCTGGCCCGCCGCGCGCTGCGCACGGGCGCCGAGGACTGTTTGTTCAAGCGCGAGCTGAGCGCTCCTTTGTTGGCCCGGGCCCTGTCGTACGCGGTCGAGCGGCAGCAGGTCAGGAGGGCACTGCAAGAGGTCCACCAGGCCATGGAACGGCGGGTGCACGATCGCACGGCCGCATTGAAAGAGGCGAACGAGCAATTGCAGCAGGAGGTGGCAGAGCGCCGGCAGGCAGAGGCGGCCTTGCAAGAGAGCGAGGACAAGTACCGCTCTTTATTCAATCAGTCCGTCTCGGGTATCTATCTCCACGATTTCGAGGGACGCATTGTCGACGTCAACCAGATGGCCTGCTTGCAGTCGGGGTATTCGAGAGAGGAGCTGTTGCAGCTCACCGTGTTCGACCTTCATCCGAAGGGTGCAGGCACGATAGTCATGCCGCCGGACGAGATCCTGCGCCAGTGGAGTGAGTGGCAGCCGGAGCAAAGGTCCACGCTGGAGGCAGAGCACCAGCGCAAGGATGGGACCATTTTCCCCGCCGAGATATCGACGGGTGTGATTCGCTACGGGGAGCGGCATCTGATGCTGGCCATTGTCCAGGACATCAGCGAGCGCAAGCAGGCGGCGGCCGAGCAACAGGAACTGCAGGCCCGCCTGGCCCAGGCGCAAAAGATGGAGGCGGTGGGGCGGCTGGCGGGTGGCGTGGCGCACGATTTCAACAACATGCTCGGGGTGATCATGGGTCATGCAGAGCTGGCGATGCGACACATTGACCCGGATCACGCTTTGTACAGCGATCTGGTCGAGATCCACCAGGCTGCCCAACGCTCAACTGACTTGACCCGGCAGTTGCTTGCCTTTGCCCGCAAACAGATCATCACCCCTGTCGTGATCGAGTTGAACGGCACCATCGAGCGCATGCTCAAGATGCTGCGCCGGCTGATCGGCGAGGATATCGAGTTGATCTGGAGGCCGGGTGTTGCGCTGTGGCCGGTCAAGATCGACCCTGGCCAGTTCAGCCAGATCCTGATCAACCTGTGTCTCAATGCCCGCGACGCCATTGCGGGCGTGGGCGCGATCGTCATCGAGACGCAGAATGCCGCCCGCGACGAGGCGTACACGGCCGACCGGGGCTGGTTTGTGCCGGGTGAGTATGTGCAGTTGGCCGTGAGTGACACGGGCTATGGCATGGACCATGAGGTCCTGACCAACCTGTTTGAACCATATTTTACGACCAAGCAGGAGGGCCAGAGCGGCGGCCTGGGGCTGGCGACTGTCTATGGTGCCGTGAAGCAGAACCGCGGCTTTATCCACGTTTACAGTGAGCCGGGTCACGGGACGACTGTCAAAATCTACCTGCCGCGGGCCGTGGGGCCCACTGTGACCATCGAGACCGCCAGGCCCAGCGTATCAGGCGGCCAGGAAACGGTGCTTGTGGTGGAGGACGAGCCGGCGATCTTGCGGCTGGCCACGACGGTGCTGGAACGCCTGGGTTACACTGTCCTCACCGCCAGCCACCCGGGCGAGGCGTTGGCACGCGCCATGGAGTATGCCGGGACGATCGACTTGCTCGTTACCGATGTGGTGATGCCAGAGATGAACGGGCGTGAGCTGGCCACGCGGGTCATGGCCAGCCATCCAGGCCTAAAGTGCCTGTTCATGTCGGGCTATACAGCCAATGTTATCGCCCGGCAGGGTGTACTGGACGAAGGGGTGTGGTTTCTCCAAAAGCCCTTCTCCATCGACGATCTGGCCCTCCAGGTGCGCAAAGTACTGGAGCAGGCGTGAGCATTCGACAGATAGGAGGCAACCATGCAAGTTCGTTTTGATACCTACTACCGCTATGCTGATCTGACGGCCATCCTGGAGGGATTTGCCGCCGATTTTCCGCAGATCGTGCGCCTGGAGAGCATCGGGCGCAGCTACGAAGGCCGCGACATCTGGCTGGTCAAGCTGACCAACACGGCCACGGGGGAGGATGGACAGAAGCCCGCGCTGTGGGTCGACGGCAATATCCACGCCAGCGAGATCTCGCCGTCAAGTGCCTGCCTCTACCTGATCCATCACCTGGTCACCCACTACGGCTCTGACCCCGATGTGACCCGCTGCCTTGACACACGCGCCTTTTACATTTGCCCCCGGGTCAATCCCGACGGTGCCGAGCTGGCCCTGGCGGACAGGCCGCGCATCGTGCGCTCCAGCACCCGCCCCTACCCCTACGACGAGGAGCCGATCCCCGGCCTGGTGCGCGAGGATATGGATGGCGATGGGCGGATGTTGATGATGCGCATCCCCGACCCGAACGGCCCGTGGAAGGTGAGCCCGGACGAGCCGCGGCTCCTGGTGCGCCGCGATCCCATCGAAACGGGCGGGCGCTACTATCGCCTCCTGCCAGAGGGGCGCATGGAGGGCTATGATGGGGTGACCATTCGGCTGCAGCCCGACAAGGAACGGCTCGATCTGAACCGCAACTTTCCGGTGAATTGGCGCCAGGAGTACCAGCAGGAGGGGGCCGGTCCCTATCCCACGTCCGAGCCGGAGGCAATGGCCCTGGCCCGTTTCCTGACGGGCCATCCGAACATCACCGGCGGGGTTGCCTTTCACACCTGGAGCGGGGTGCTGCTGCGGCCCTACTCTGATCGCGACGACAAGGAGATGCCGGCCCACGACCTGTGGACCTACCAGGCCATGGGCAAAAAGGGCACGGAGCTGACCGGCTACCCTGCCGCCTCGATCTATCACGAATTTCTCTACCATCCCGGGGAGGTGACGACCGGCGGTTTTGACGACTGGCTGTACGATCACCTGGGGGTTTTTGCCTGGACGGTCGAGATCTGGAGCCCCCAGCGCCAGGCGGGGATCAAGGAGTACAAGTATATCGACTGGTACCGCGAGCACGATTTTGAGGATGACTTGACGCTGCTTCGCTGGAGCGACGAGGTCCTGGAGGGCAAGGGGTATGTGACCTGGTATCCCTTCCAGCATCCGCAGTTCGGCGCCGTCGAGCTGGGTGGCTGGGATCTGCTTTACGCCTTTCGCAACCCGCCGCCCCAGTTCCTCGAAGCCGAGATCGCCCCCTTTGCCCACTGGCTCGTCTGGCACCTGCTCATCTCGCCCCGGCTCGAGATCTACCAGGCGACGGCCCGGGCACTGGGCCAGGACACCTACCATGTACGCCTGGTGGTGCACAATACCGGCTGGCTGCCCAGCTATGTCACGAAAAAGGCGCTGGAGAAAAAGCTGGTGCGGGGCGTGATCTGCGAGATCGAGCTGCCCGAAGGAGCCACGCTCGAAGCCGGGGAGCCACGCGTCGACGCCGGGCAGTTGGAGGGCCGGGCTTACAAGCCCCCAGCCGCCATCGGCTTTGACGACTGTGACCCCAGCGAGGATCGGGCCAAGGCGGAATGGGTGGTGCACGCCCCACAGGGTGGGTCTGTCCGCATCACGGCCCGGCACGAGCGCGCCGGCACGCTAAAGGTGGAGGTAGCGCTGACGAAAACGAGCTGATTCTCTACAGGGAGAGGAGAGAAACCATGGACCCGGTAACCCTCATCGTGACAGCCGTTGTGGCGGGGATCGCCACAGCCAACCATGGCAGCGCGGCAGCCACCGGCCGGGGTGCGGCCGCTGTGGGCGACGGCAGCATTCAGATCACGGGCGACGTGTCAGGCGGTGTGAGCGTCGGCCTGCCGCCCCGAGAGCGGTGAGGGGGTGCGCATGGATGCCGTCCAACTCGTCGTCGAGGCCCTGGTAGCCGGTGCAATCGCCGGCACGGAATCGACCGCCGCGCAGGCGGTCCGGGATGCGTACGCCGGGCTCAAGGCCCTGGTCGTGCGCAAGTTTGGCGCCCGGGGCGACGTGGCGGTCGCGGTCGAGCAGGTCGACCACAAACCGGCGTCTCCGGGGCGCAGGCACACACTCGAGGAGGAGCTGGGCGCGGCGGGCGCTGGCCAGGATGCCGAGGTGTTGCAGGCCGCCCGGGATCTGTTGGCCCTGGTGCAGCCG
>JAFGOG010000560.1 GCA_016926595.1 Anaerolineae bacterium | reverse complement strand
GCGCCACCAGGCTTCTTCGTCGGCGACCTCGAGGCCGGTGTCGCGGCCGATCAGCAGGACGCTGACGGCGAACAGGGCGGCGCCGATCCACTGCTGGAGGGTAAAGCTCTCGCCCAGGAGGACAAAGGCGGCGGCCATGGCGACCAGCACTTCGGCGATGCTGAGGAGGGAGGTCTGAAAGCCGCCCAGGCGCTTGAGGCCGGCAAAAACAAGGAGGCGGGCCAGGGCGGTGGGAAAGAGGGCGAGGAGGACGATGGCCGTCCAGCCTTCGGCGGTGATCGGCGCGGTGGGGCGGGGCTGGAACAGCCAGGCGACGCCGACGACAACGGCCATGGTGGTCAGGCTGTAGAGGGTGACGGTGCGCGAATCGACGTCGGCCAGGCTCCACTGGCCGAGCACCAGGTGCCAGCCGAACAGGGCGCCAGAGCCGATCATCAGGGTCACGCCCAACAGATCGACCAGGCCGGCGCCCTGCCAGGTGAGGAGGAATACGCTCAGCAGGGCCAATGCCAGGCGGACGAGGGCCAGGCGTGACACGAGGTGGCCGGCCGCGGACAGGAAGATAAAGACCCAGAAAGGGTACATGGCGTACAGCAGGTGGGCCAGTGAGGCGTCCAGGCGCGACAGGCCAGAGTAGTAGAGGAGGGAGCCGATGCCGTTGGCGGCGCCCATGCCGATGCACCAGGGCAGGAGGCGCCACGGGATGCGGATGTAAGGGCGCCAGACGAGGAGGTAAAAGGCCCACAGCAGGCCGGCGGCCAGCGCGGTGCGCAGGGCGACGAGGGTAAAGGGGGCGACGCCGGCGCGGTAGGCGAATTTGCCCAGGATGGGGGCAAAGCCGGAGAGGACTGTGGCGACCAGGGTGGCGCCGACCGGCCAGGCGCTGCGGCCTGCCTTCAAGGTTGAAACAGCGCTGGCGCCCCTTGTACCGGAAAAGCACCGGCACTTGGGGCGATCATGCCCCGGCGGGGATGCACGTGGTGGGGGGGGGGCTGCGCGGTCATTCATCGCTCAACCCCTGGTCGCCGGGCGCCGGTAGTCCTGGCTGGGATTTGAGAAAATCGACGACGCTGGCCAGGACCTGGTCTTCGGTCAGGTCGTCGGTGGCGAGGTAGAGGTCGCAGTGGGCCCGGGCGTGGCGCAGGCGGTGTTTCTGCTCGTCCAGGCAGGCCTGGTCCCAGCCGGTGCGGCCGCGTTGGTGGGCGGTCGGCAGTGACAGGTCGAGGTAGACGAGCAGGTCGGGAGGGTTGAGGCGCCGCCACATGTCGGGTACGTAGGAGTGGTCCTGGGCGGTGGACGAGGCGTCATAGCCGAGGGCGCGCAGCCGCGCGGCGAGTGTGCTCTTGCCTGAGGCGCACGGGCCGGCGACTTTGATGCGCATGGCGGTCAGCTCCCTGCTATCCTGCGTGCTATATGTGTCATGCGCTCCCATTTCCTGATTTGCTCACGTGCTCGCTTGCCAGGTTCATGCGGCTCATCTGGCTCAGCACGTCGAGTGAGGCAAAGACGCAGATCTGGTCGCCGGGCTGGAGGGCGATGCCGGGCTTGGGGTGCAGGTCGACGCTGGCGGCGCGGTTGTGGGCGATGATCGACATGTCGAGCCTCTGCTCCAGGTCGCCGATCTTTTGTCCGACCAGCTCCGACCGGGGGCCTACGGTTAGCTTGCTGACGTTCAGCACCTGGTCGCCGACGTAAAAGGCGTTCTGGATGTCGCCGCGCATGGCGGCGGCGGCAAAAGCGGGAGCCGACAAGGCCGAGGTGCTAAAAGCGACCGAAAAGTCGAACCCGGCGGCGACCTTGGAGGCCATGTCGTCGTCAAACATTCTCAGGACGACGCGGATGCCGGGCTTGAGCTCACGGGCGACCAGGGCAATCTCCAGATTGGTCAGGTCGTTCTCGGTGCAGGTGACGATGGAGCAGGCGCGCTCGATTCCGGCCTGCTCGAGAATGTTGGGCCGGGTGGCGTCGCCGCTGATGACCGGGACGCGCCGGTCCATGACACGCTGGACGAACTCGGTGTTGGGGTCGATCTCGATGCCGACCACCTCTTCGCCCAAGTCGAGCAACTGGTGGACGATGCGAAAGCCCAGCCGGCCCAGTCCGGCGACGACGACGTGATCTTGATAGGTCGATGCGATGGCCACCTGCCACTGCTCCTTCCTTGCCCTTTTGTTAAAGAGCATCACCCCAAAGCGGACGACGCCCTGGGTGATCAACCCCAGGCCGACGAGGGGCATGAGATAGAAAAAGGCCTGCAAGTACCACTGGCGGGGCAGCGGGATGCTGGGGTCGAAAAAGATCATGGAAAAGACGGCATATACCGCTTCGCTGTAGCTGAGGCCCTGGGTCTGGCTGGCGGAGGTCCCGGCCTGGGGGTGGGTGTAGAGCTGGTCAAAGAGCAAGCCGCCGACCAGGACGCTGGCGGCAAGGAGCAGCAGCGGCAGGCGGAACTGGCGGACAAGGACGCGGGTATCGCGCCAGGCGGCCAGCAAATACCGCTTCCAGGAAAGGGGGGCCGGTTTCAGGGCGGCTGGTCTTCTCGCGCTCATGGGCATGCGGTGCGGGCGCCGCGCCTCCTAGTACCGGAACAGCACCGGCGCCTTGAAGGTCCCGGCCAACGAGGCCGGGATGGGAAACTGGACGGTCAGGCGACGGGCATCGTCGGGCGCCTGACGGGCCACGACCGACAGGACGACGACGCTGATGTCGTCGCCAGGGCGTCCCAGATCGAGCTCGACGGCGCGGGCCAGCAAGGCGTCGGTCAAGGTTCGGGCCACGAGGTGAGCGGTTGGCTGGCAGGACTGGAGGTGGTCGTGGACAAAGACGGGCAGGTCGAACGGCTGGCCGTACCGCTCCCCAGCCGACAGGAGGCCGTCGGTAAAAACGAGCAGGTGGGTGTCGAGGGCGATCGGCAGCTCGGCGATGACAGGCCGGGTGCGGGCATGGACGCCGATCGCCTCGCTGGGCTCGTCGAGCAGGCGCAGGTTTGAGCCGGCGACGACGATGACCGGGCAGTGGCTGTTGCGCGAGATGACGATGGTCCGGCTGGACAGGTCGACGGAGACGATGTTGAGGGTGGCCGACACCTGGCCGCCGCGCTGGGTGCGCAGGTAATCGTGGGCGGCGCGAGCGGCGGCGCCGTCGCGCACGCCGTCGGCCAGGAGCGAGACGGCTTTGCGGGCGACGATGTTGCTGATCGCCTTGGCCGACTTGCCGCTGCGCTGGCCGTCGACCAGGACGATCGACAGGCCGCCGTGCGGCCGCTCGATCGTCTCGACGGTGTCGCCGCTTTCGCTGACGGCGTACTTGCTGACCTTGGCGACGGCGACCTGGAGCTCAAGCTCGCAGGGTAGTTCCATGGACGCTGCCTTTCCTATGGGGGATTATACCGCAGGTGGGATTAGGAGGCAAGCGCGGCAGCCGCCCAGTTGCCTTTTCTACAATAGTATGCTATAATTGTTTTGTCTTTCTGGGGAGAGAGGTGGTATCGCGGTCGGTGGTGAGTCTGGGAGAAAAGCTCTCTCAGGAGAAAGGAGCCCGGTCGATGAGAATCGCTTCCCTATGGCGCAACGCTGTAATTGTGATCGTGTTGGCGCTGATGCTGTTTTTGGTGGTCCCGGCCAAGGAGGCATCGGCGTGCTCAGGATGCGGCTGCCCCATCTACTATCGTGTCCACCGGGGGGACACGCTGTCGTCCATCGCCTGGCGCTATGGCGTCAGTGTGTGGCAGTTGGCCAGTTGGAACCACATCCGCAATATCAACTGTATCTATGCCGGCCAGCGGCTGGTCATCTATCAAAGCTGCTGCCCCCCGTGTGGCGGCGGCGCGGTGTACGTTGTCCGGTGCGGCGATACGCTGTGGAAGATCGCCCGGATGTATGGCACGACGCCGTGGGCTATTGCCCATCGGAACGGCATCCGCAATATCAACTGCATTTACGCTGGTCAGCGCCTGGTCATTCCGTGAGTGTGACCGAGAGAACCGCCTATCCCCAGGGAGCGGCAAGGGGCCGGCCGGCAAGCCGGTCCCTTGTTCTTGTGCTGTGCACCGGAAAGGCGCCGGCACCTTGCCGGGATGGGTGATGTGATCTTGACGTGGAGCGAGGTGTTTTGAG
>JAFGOG010000559.1 GCA_016926595.1 Anaerolineae bacterium | reverse complement strand
GCGGGTTATCTTCGACCACGAGCAGCCAGATAGGTGATGTCATGGCTCTATTATGCCCCGACTGTCCGCGTCTGTCAAGCACCCGAGTGCACCGGTTGTTGCACCTGGATGCTTGACTTGCCTGGTCGATTTCTGCTATGCTGGCAGTAGTCAGCTTGAACGGGAGGGGTGGGAGATATGGCCATCGAAGAGACAACGGAAGGAAAGAGCATCATAGCGCGGCGCCCGGGGCGGTTGCTCCTGGCCGGCCTGGCCTTGGGTTTCGCCTTTGACCTGTTGTTCGACGGCAAAATGCTGGGCATTTCGGTGCCGATCTTTGCTCTCTTGCTGCTGGCGGGATTGGCCCTGGCCCTCCGTTGGGAAATGGCCACGCTCAGAAGCGTCAACGGCGCCAATCTATGGCTGCCTGCCGGATTGCTCTTTTTCGCCGTCATGAGTTTTGTGCGGGCCAGCGGTTTTCTGCTCTTCTTGAACATCAGCGCCGGCCTGGTGCTCACGGCCCTGATAGCTGTCTACATAACCCGGCGCCCAGTCGTCTGGCTCAGCCTGCCGGCTCTGCTGATCGCGCCGGTCGAGGCCGTGGCCTCGTCGCTTCTCCACGCCTGGCAGATCACCGCCCACGTGGGCCGCCACGACCTGGCGGCCGTGGCCAGGCCCAACCGCAGCCACGTGCTTCCCATCCTGAGGGGACTGTTGATCGCCGCGCCGGTGCTCTTTGTTTTCACCATACTGCTCGCCTCGGCCGATCTGATCTTTGCCGACAGGCTTCATCATCTGCTGAGCCCCGAGTTCTTCAAGGATCTGTACCGGTGGATGGGGCATGCCTGGGTCATCCTGATCGTCGGCTTCCTGCTCGCCGGGGGCCTGGCTTACGCGGTCCGGCAGCGGGCGGCAGGCTGGGCCGACCGGCTTGCCGCCGTTTCGGCGGCTGGCCTGCCCCGCTTCCCGGCCGTCACCGAGGCGGCGGTAGTGCTCAACTCCGTCAACGCCCTCTTTTTTCTGTTTGTGCTGATCCAGGTGCCGTACCTGTTCGGCGGCCGGCTCAACATCGACCCGGCCAAGTTCACCTACGCCCAGTATGCGCGGCGAGGTTTCGGTGAGCTGGTGATCGTCGCCATCCTTACCTTGGGGCTCATCCTCTTCCTTGGCGCGCTGGCGTCTCGTAACAGCTCGCGGCGTCGCCTGGTCTTTAACTTGTCGGCCACCATCCTCCTGGGCTTGACCGGCGTGATGCTGGCGTCCGCTTTCAAGCGCCTGCTGCTGTACGAGATGGCCTACGGCTTTACCCAGTTGCGCATCTACCCCCACGTCTTTATGGTCTGGCTGGGCATCCTGCTGGCCTGGTTCGCCGTCACGCTGTGGCTCAAGCCCGGCCGGGACCTTTTCGCCGCCGGCGTGCTCGTCGCAGCCCTGGGCTTTGTCGCCACGCTGGATCTCCTCAACCCCGACGCCTTGATCGTGCGCCAAAACTTTCGGCGTTTCCAGGAGATGGGCGCCGAACAGGCCAGGGCTGGTGATTGGTGGCGAGACATCGACGCCTACTACTTTGCGCGGTTGTCAGAGGACGCCGTGCCGGCGCTGATCGCCGTGGCCGGCCAGTCCACGGGCCAGGTGCGTGACATTATCGAGGAGGGCCTGCGACGCCGGGCTGAGGCGATGCGCTGTGACACGGACTGGCGGCGGTGGCAGTCGTTCCACTTGTCCCGCAGCCGGGCATACAGACTTTTAATAGATCGCTACGGAGGTGAGACCGGTGAGCCTGTCAGCTCCAGACCGTGACCTCGCGCTCAGCCGAACGGTCGCCCGGTTGCTTGGCCTGACAACCCTGCCCGTCCTGCTCCTCGCCGGCCGTGTGGTTTACACGCGCAGCCTGACCCACACCTACGTCGCGTGGAACCTGTGCCTGGCCTGGCTGCCCCTGGCCTTTGCCTACCTGGCCCTGCGGCCGGGACAGGCGAGGCTCCTTCGGCTTGCCTTTGGCCTTGCCTGGCTTCTCTTCTTGCCCAATGCGCCCTACCTCGTCACCGACCTGATCCACCTGCCCTATGGGAGTGGGATCCCGATCTTGTACGACGTGGTGCTGCTGTTCGCCGCCGCTCTGTGCGGTCTGGCGCTGGGCCTCGTCTCGCTGCGCTGGGTTCAGGCGGCCGTCGCCGCCTGGCTGGGAGCCTGGCCCGGACGGCTGTTCGTGCTGGTCGTTGTGGGCATGGCGGGCTTTGGCGTCTACCTGGGGCGCTACCTGCGGTGGAGCAGTTGGGACGTCCTGCTCAGTCCGGCGGCCCTGGCCCGCGACATCTGGCTGCACCTGATCCATCCCGTGCAGCACTGGCAGGCCTGGGCTCTGGCCCTTCTATTTGCCATCCTGCTTGCCTTCGCCCACGGCCTGCTGGCGACCCTCGATGAAACAAAACACCCTCCCGCAGGCTTGTAAGCCCGCGAGAGGGTCGGTAACCATCGGCAGGGTTTTCCCCTATGGATTGCGCCCTCGCAGCCACTGCGCTTCCGACTCCCAGACGATGATATCGGCGATGCCCCACGGCTGGTAGAGCGATGTACCGGTCGTCTCGGCGCGGATGTAGCGGGCTTCGGTTGGTGGAAAGGTCACGTCGACCGTAAGCCAGTTGTCGGCCTTGCGCGCGACCTCCTGCCAGGTCTGGCCGTCGGTGGAGATCTGGATGACATAGCCGCGCGGCTGCTGGTTCTTGGGGTGCTGGAGCACCACCCGCTCGATCGTGCGCGGGCTGCCCATGTCGAGCTTGAACCACATCCCCGGCTTTTGTACGACGGCGCGCGTGTTCCAGGCCGTTCCCAGGTTGGCGTCGATCGCCTCGTGGGCGTCGTCTGTGTAGTGGCTGGCCTCGGCTGCGGCCCAGGGGCTGACGATCGCCACGGCAATGTCGCCGATCTTCCAGGTGACCGGATAGGAGGGTGTGCCGGTCTGCTCGACGCGGATATAGCGGACGGGGGACGCGGCGAAGGAAACGTCTATGTTGCGCCAGTTTTGGGCTGCCTCTGCCACCAGCCGCCAGGCCTGCCCGTTCTCCGACAGCTTGATGGCATAGCCCAGCGGAAAACCCCGCCCGGGACTGGTGACCTTGACCCGGTTGACAACCCGGATCTCGCCCAAATCGACCATGAACCACATGCCCGGCTGTTGATTGGCCTGGCTGTCCCAGACCGTGTCGGGATTGCCGTCGAGGGTCAGCGCCCCATCGGCCGGGTTGTGGCTGGCTGTGGCCGTCCACGGGACGAACAGCGCCTGGTCAGAGACCTCAACCGGCACCTCAAACGGCGCGCCGCCCTGCCGGAAGAACCAGGTCACCCCCTCATGGACCAGGTCCCAGCGCAGGATGTAACGCCCAGGCACAGCCGGCGTCTTGAACGGCACGTCGACCAGGTCGACGTCCGCGCCGGGACCGACGTCGTTCGGCAGCGGGATGCGGAAGGTGTCCCATGGCTCGCAGATCCGGCCGACTGCGCCACTCGCCTCGGCGGTGAACCAATGGTAGGCCAGGCGGACCGGATGGTCGCCCTGGGCCGGCCAGTTCTCTGTTCCCACGTTGCGCAAGCGCAGGCTGGCATACTGCTCGGCATCCGGCAGCAGCCAGGCCGGCCACGGCTTGAGCGCCTGCCACTCGACGCCATATGGCGCGGCCGTAACCTGGACGATCTTTTCCATGACGGCGGCGCCGCTGGCCGACAGCCACTTGTCCCCTTGCGCCAGGTCAAAGACGAGCCGGTAGACGCCTGGCGAAGCCACGGCGGTAACGGGCGCATCCCGGAAGGTGGCCGTGGCGCCTGGCTCGATAGGCTGGCTGACCTTTCGCGCTTTTGGGTTGGCCGCGACCAGGTTGTCCTGCTCGTCGAGCCAGCGATAGCCCAGATAGACCGGCTCTGTTCCCGAGTCGGCCCAGGTCACGGCGCCGACGTTCTTGACTTTGACAAAGGCGAGGGTTTTTTCGCCAACCATCAGGCGCTCAACGCCGGCGTATTCCAGCCACTCGGCGGCATAGTCAGGCAGCGCTGGCTTGACCTGCACCTGCGCCTCGCCCGGCGGCGATCCCCGCCCCTGAAACCAGGTCACAAACTCGTGGACCATGTCCATCTGCAGGATGTAGGCCCCTTCCTGGGCAGTCATTTGGACCTGGGCGTTCAGGGTTATCTCCGCGCCGGGCGCCACCGCCTTGGACAGAGAGGTGCGCAGCCCATCCTCCACGATCACCTTCCTGTCCGCGTCGAGCCACTTGTACGACAGGCTGAACGGATTGCCGCCGCCTGGCGTCCAGGTGTCCGCGCCGTCGTTGCGCAGCTTGACCGGGAAGGTGACGGTCTGGCCGACCGTCCCCGCCGCCGGCGCGGCGATGCTCAACCATGTGGCCCGGTAGCGTGGCCCGACCTGGATGCCTCCTACACGCTTGGTCGGCGAGCCGTGCTTGGCGAACCAGGTGGACGCGCCTTCGACCATGTCCAGCTCCAGGGTGTAAAAACCGGGCTTGTCCGGCGGGCGAACAGCCACCTGGGGCACTGTGACCGTCTCGTTGGCAGGCACGGCCTTTGGCAGCGGCGTGCGCACCCACTGCGTGGCAGCGCCGCCGGCGTCGATCCAACGGTAGCCTAACTTGACCGCCCTCGCGCCGCTGTTGGCCCACGTGCCCCGCCCGTCGTTGCGTACCGTCACGGCGAACTTGGCCTCCGTCCCCGGATCGATCCGTCCCGGCACGGGCGCGCTCAGCCAGACCACCTTGTACACCGGTATATCGCGGGGCAGGACGATCTGATAGTTGTTGCTCATCGCGTCGCGGAAATCGTCCTGCACGCCGGGCTTGTTCTCGATCGCCCAGCCCACTTCTTTGGGGTCGTTGGGATTGCCGATGACCCAGCGGTAGAGGATCAGGGCCTGGATCGGCTGGTTGGCCTCATTCTTGTTCCAGTTGTCGATCTCCAGGTAGGCATTCCGCACCCAGCCGCTGTTCACGTCCTTCCAGTCAATGTACTGGTCGGTTTCGGTGATATACACCGGGCGGTCGCGAAACCGGTCCGGGATGGCGGCCAAAAAGTCGCGGTAGACGCGAAACTCGTTGTGCAGGTGCTTGACCCGCGCATCCATCATCTTGGCGTCGCTAAACACCAGGTTGGGATCGTGGCCGTGGGTGTAGGCATGCAAGGCGATGCCGTCCACCTGGTCGATCAGGTCCAGGATGTCGGCCAGATACTTTTGGAAATCGCCGGTGGGATTTCCCGGGTAGGTGGTCTGGATGTTGTACGGCCCGACGGCGCCTACCACCACCTGATCGTTTTCGTGGCCCGGCCGGCGGCGGATCTCGGTCCGGCACTTGGTGTAGCAAGCCGCATATCGCTGCGGGGTGATCACCTCGCCGCCCTGGCCGTTGTTGTTGCCGGGCCGCTCGTAGGCCAGGTTCATCTCATTACCGATGATCCAGATGTGGCAGCCCGAGCTGGCTTGCACAAAGTTGCCGCACCGTTTGGCGAAATTGTCATAGTGGCTGGCATAGGGGATCGCGCCGGCGCTGCCATAGCCGTGGTTGATGCGGACTAGAACCCCCAGGCCCCGGTTGCTCAGATCGGTGTAGCTGTTGCCGCCATGGTTGTTGGGATCGGCGCCGACCTCTTCGGTGACAAGCACCCAACCCAGCTTGTTCTTGCCGAGCATCAGGTGCTCGCCGCCGCGGTCGTGCATACCAAAGATGTAGGGAGGGTAAATATCAGGCATCGGTTCCTCCTTCCCAGCCCGATAGGCCGGGACTGTGTCCTATCTTGTTTCTGCAAAAAACAGGTTGGGAATCGCCGTTTCTATTATACCTTAAAACGCTTTAGAAGGCAAGATCCTTTCCAGGATAGCAGACGTGTGGTATACTTGGGCCATGGGCGCTCAACGACCTTCCCGGCCTCGTGGGCCGGGACCTTGGGCCAAAATCGCTGCCTGGGCTGGCGGCCGGGACCTTCCCGTTTTGATCTGGATCGTGCTCTTGGCGCTCCTTCTGCGGCTGGCCCGCCTGGGCTTTCAGCCGCTGTGGTGGGACGAGGGCTGGAGCCTGTACTTTGCGACCACCGACCTGGGCGCCATGCTCCAGTTGACGGCAGTCGACATCCACCCACCTTTCTACTACCTGCTGCTCCAGTTGTGGATCAAGCTGTTCGGCCCCAGCCCCATCTCGGTCCGGCTGCTGTCGGCGCTGATCGGCGTGGGGGCTGTGCCGCTCATCTACCTGGCCGGCCGGCGGCTGTTCAGTCACAGGGCCGGGCTGCTGGCAGGGCTACTGCTGGCCATTTCCCCGTTTCACATCTATTACTCCCAAGAAGTGCGGATGTATGGGCTGGTGACGCTGCTGGGAGCGGCGGTTTTGGTTTTCGGCCTTTTCGTCGTCGATTCCGGCCATTCGGGCGGCAGGTTTTGGGCATGGGCGGGCTTGGCGGCGGCGGCGACAGCGGCGCTGTACACCCAGTATTACGCAGCTTTCCTGCTCCTGGCGCTGAATTTGGCGGTGCTCTTGTGGCTGCGGAGGGGGCGCCCCGTCAAGGAGCTCCTGCCGTGGCTGGCGGCCCAGGCAGCCGTCGTGCTTCTCTACCTGCCCTGGCTGTGGTACGCCGGCGACAAGCTGCTGACCTACGTGCGCTACAAGGTGGTGGCCGACCAAGACGTGCCCCTCGACCCTGTCACCTACCTGGCGCGCCACCTGGCCGCTTTTGTCGGGGGCCACGCCGAAGGAGGGCTGGCCGGATGGTGGTGGCTGGGCCTGATCCCGCCGCTGGCGCTGGCGCTGGCGCTGCTTGTCTTTGTCAGGCACAAGCCGCGGACGCGCGAGAGGCCACCCGGCACCAGCCCGCAAGGCGGCGGCTGGACGTTGTGCCTGGCGATCGTGGTGGTGATCCTAGGCTGCGGCTACCTGGTCAACCTGGTCTTTCCCTTTAACCCGCCGCGCGTCGAGCGGCTGCTTCTCCTGGCCCTGCCCGCCTTTCTGCTCTTCTTTGCCGCCGCGCTGCTGGCCCTGTGGCGGATTCGCCCGTTTTTCGCCCTCCTTCCTGGTGTTTCTTTTCTTGCTGTCGTGATTCTGTCGCTGGGCTTTTTCTATGCCGTGCCCCGCTACCCCGACGACGATTATCGCCCCGTGGCGGCCCGGCTGCAGGCCCTGGCCCTGCCGGACGACGCTGTGGTGTGCGTCCACCCCTGGCAGGTGGGCTATTTCGAGTCGTACCTGCCCGCCCCCCGGCCGGAGTTGGCGCTGACGCCGCGCGAGGTAATCCCCCGCGAGCGCCAGTTGTGGGCTGACGATCCGGCCCTGATGGCCGCCGATCTGCAGCGGCTGCTGGCCGGCCAGGGACGGCTGTGGCTCCCTGCCCACCAGGTGATGGGCCGCGTGCTCGAGGAGCAAATACAAGCCTACTTGGTCGAGAACGCCTACCCCACCCTGGCCGAGTGGTACGGCGAGCACACCCTGCTGTCCCTGTTTGTGGCCGGCGAGCCGCAGCCGGCGCCGGTCGCCGCCCAATTTGGCGACTGGCTGGCGCTTGACGGCGCGGCGCTCGGCGCGGCGCCGCTGCCGGCCGGCTCCGGCGTCCTGGCTGCCGAGCTGACCTGGCGGCTGGTGAGCTCGCCCCCTGCCGGCGCTGAGGATTTGACGGTTGGCCTGCGGCTGGTGGACGCGGCGGGCCGCGTCTGGGCCCAGCGCGACGGCCT
>JAFGOG010000084.1 GCA_016926595.1 Anaerolineae bacterium | reverse complement strand
ATGACGCCTCGCTCGGCGTGCGTCGCCTGGAGCGCCCGCTCCAGAACCAGGTCCATGACCCGCTGCAGGTCCAGTGAGCTGGTTAACTGCCGGCTGACCTCCTCGATGGCGGTCAGCTCCTCCACCCGATGGGCCAGGGCGGCATCGGTCTGTTCGTACAGCCGCGTGGCCCGGTCCCTCTCGCGGCTGACTGCCGCATACAGGCGGGCATTCTCAATGGCGGTGGCCGCCTGGCTGGCAAAGGTGGTCAATACCTCCAGCTCGCTGGTCGACGGGTGGTGGACGCCGGCAAAATAGACGGTCAGCACGCCAAACAACCCCCGGCGTCCGAGGAGCGGCAGGTCGATCAGGCCGCGAAAGCCTTCCTGACGGGCCAGGGGCAGCAGCTCTGCCAACCGTGGCTCGGTCTCGATGTCAGGGACGACCAGCGGCGTACCAGCAGCGACGGCCAGCGCCCGCGTATCCTGACCCACCTGCAAGCGCAGCGAGTTTTCGACGTAGGCCTGGCTCAACCCTTTGGCCATTCGCAGGCTCAACTCGCGGCCATCCTCGTCCAGCTCAAAGATCGCCGACTTGTCGCAGCCGACGACCTGGATCGCCGACTCGGCGATCGTCTGGAGCACATATTCCAGGTCGAGCGACGAGGAGATGACCGAAGAGACCATGGCCACCATAGCCAGCTCAGTGGCCCGCTGCTGTATCGCGCCGTACAGGTGGGCGTTCTCAAAGGCAACGCACGATTGGTCGGCCATCGCGCTCAGGAAATCGAGGTCCTGTCGCCCATACCCCAGATCGGCCAGTCTCGGCCCCAGCGCCAGCCAGCCGGTCAGCTTGCCATGCAGGTGCATGGGCACCAACAGGTCGGCGCCGCCCTTCTGCAGGTCCAGCCATTCCGGCTTGTGCATGGCCGGCAGATCGTCGAGATGGCGGCGCAAGTACAAGGGCCGGTGGTGGGCGACCAGGTGGGCGGGCAGAAAGTGCTGAGGGTCAAAGCCGGCTCCCTCGCGCCAGGCCGGGTCAGCCGCCAGCCGCCCCCGGCTGAGCATGACCCGGAAAGTGGTCTCGTCGTCGGCCAGCACGATGGCCAGCCCTGACGGATGAAAGACCTCCTCGACCTGATCGGCCACCGTCTCCAACAGGCGCGGCAGAGCAACCAGGGTCGTCAACACCCGGGAGTATCCCTGCAGCAACTGCTGGCGGTTTGGCCTGGCGCGAAAAAGCAGCCGTTCCACCATCCTCAGCAGGCGATCGCGCAGGGGGAGCAGGGCCACGACGGCGATCACCATCGTCAGGCTGGCGATCAGCAGCGGCGACAGGTGAGGCGATAACTGTGGAAAAAGGGTGGAAAGGAGCGTCGCCGTGAGCAGATAAAGGGCTATGAGGCACCCGGCCGCTGCCGCGAGCATCGCCAACAGCAGGCGCGCCGGCAGATCCCGGCGGCGATAGATGATGTGTCCCACCACGAGGAACGCGGCCATCGCGATGAGCCATAGGACGGCGTGGATCAGCTCAGCCCAGGGCATCGGTTCCGTTCCTGCCCTCGAACAGGGCTAACCAGGCTTCCAGCTCGGCGGCGGAAAGGGGAGGAGCGTGGCCTTTGGACCTTTCCCCGGCCAGGGCGTCCAGCTCGGCGGCAAAAGCCTCGGCGCTCTTGACCCTGGCGCCATACTGGGCAGCCTCGCCGGCCAGCTCCCGATCGGAGGTTACTACGGTGATACCCGCTGGATCCCGACTGCGGCGCACACGGCGGGCAATCACCTCGTCGGCGCTGCCGCCGTGAGGGGCGAATAGGACCTCTACCCCGCCGCGCCGCCTGGACTCGGGCGGGGCCAAGCCCGCCCCCGGGTCAAAGACGACCGTCACCGCTTTCCCGGTCCGGGCGCGGTAGGAAAGCAAAAGCGCCACCAACTGCCGCTCGTCGTCAGGATCGGCGAGGGAAAGGGTGGGCATGCGGCCGATCAGGTTGTGGCCATCGATCAGGATCGGCATTGCTCCTTACACGCCGGGCACGCAGGCTATGATCTCGGGCCTGCTTTTCTGGCTATCCATTATACGGCAAGAATCGCCGGCTGGCAATCCCCCTTGAGTACTACTTTATTGCAGCCTGTTTTCCAGGATCTGATCGGCCGGCAGGTCGTGCAGTTGCAAATAAAACCGGGCGGCGTCGAACAGCGCCTGCGCCGGCAGCAGGCCAACCACCTCGCAGCGGGTGATGGTCAGGCCGAGGCGGGCCGCCTCGGCCCGGATCATCTCCAGCACGCGGTGGATCGGAGTCTGGCGATAGTCGGTCAGGTTCATCGAGATCTGGGCCTGGCCCTCGACAAGGAGGCCCAGGGCCTTGACAAAGCGCAGCCCGCCGCTGGAGTGGCGGACCGCTTTGGCGATCGCTCTAGCCGGGGCCACATCGGCGGTGTTCAGGTAAACGTTAAAGGCGATTAACGGCGGCCGGGCGCCGATGGCCGTCGCCCCGGCGGTCCCCAGGCGCGCCGGGCCGAAATCGGGCGCCCGGTCGGGGTCGGCGGCGATCTCGGCCTTTAGCCTTTCATATTCGCCCCGCCGCACGTCGGCCAGGTTGCGCCGTCCGGGGCGGGTCGCGGCCTCTTCGTACAGATAGACCGGGATGTCCAGCTCGGCGCCGACCCGCTCGCCAAGCCGCCGGGCGAGCGCCACGCAGTCATCCATCGTCACCCCCTGAACCGGGACAAAGGGCACGACGTCGGTCGCCCCCATGCGCGGGTGGGCGCCGCGATGGTGGTCCATGTCGATGAGGCGCGCGGCGGTAGCCACGCCCTGGAAAGCGGCCTCGAGCGCCGCCTCGGGCGCGCCGACCAGCGTCACCACTGAGCGGTTGTGGTCCACGTCTGACTGAACGCCAAGCACCCAGGCGCCCGGCGTCTGGGTCATGGCGGTGACGATCTGGTCGACGATCTCCTGGCGGCGGCCTTCGCTGAAATTGGGGACGCATTCGACGATCTGTTTCACGGCTATCCTCCTCGGTGCAGGTCTCACCCATCCTCGTCCTGGCGCAGATGGCATCGTCGCAGCCAGTATACCCGAAGATGGTCACAGGTCCAAACTCGGCCTGGAACCGGAAACCGGCAATTCGGCCAAGGTCTTGTCTATCATGTCGATATACTTGACAGTCTGGCCGGAGCATGGTAGTATATATGTGCACTCTGCATATAGCCATTCAGATGGGAGATTGAGCCGATGCCTTACGGCCGCAGCCGTCGGCATGGTGAACAGTCGAATCAAGTCTGTCCCCGGCGCATATACCGTTTTCTGGAGCCATGCCTGTTGATGCTCCTATGCTGCAACGAGGCGCACGGCTACGAGCTGTTGAATCGGTTGGCGCCCTTTGGCTTTGACCAGAATCCGGTAGGGCTGAGCACGGTATATCGCATCCTGCGTGACCTGGAAGATCGGGGATTTGTGCAGTCCCATTGGGACGCCGGCAACGCCGGGCCGGCCCGCCGCCTGTACCAATTGACGGAAGAGGGCGATCGCTATCTGGCCCGGTGGGTGCAGGACCTGCGGGAGACAGACCGGGTCCTACGTCATTTTCTGGATGCCTACGGCGCGCACATGAAGGTCCACCAATGAGCATCACTGACGATCTGCTGGCAATGTTGCCGCCAGAGCCGGCGGCGCCGCGCGATGTGCGCGTGGGGCCGTTCTGGACGGTGATCTGGACTGAGCGAGGCGCGGGCCTGGCCTCGACACAGCGGGATGCCCACACCCCGCATGGCCACAGCCTCGTCCGCTGGACGGGAGATCTGCTGACCCACACCGCCCAGGAGCTGGCCGGCCTGCTGCGCTCCGACAGCCCGATGGAGACGGGCCTGGGAATGGCGGCAGTCAACGCCCTGCTGGAGGTGGACGAGGCAGCGCTGGCCGACCGCAATGCGTCGGAAGAGATCATCCGCCGAGGCGTGGGGAAACGGGTGGTGATCGTCGGGCATTTCCCCTTTATCCCTGACGTTCGGCAGGCCGTCGGCCACCTGGACGTGTTGGAGTTTGATCCAGGCCCCGGCGAACTGCCTGCGGCGGCCGCCGACGAGGTCGTCCCGCAGGCGGAGGTGATAGCCATCACCGGCACGTCGCTGCTCAACAAGACGTTCGACGGTCTGATCCGGCTCTGCCGGCCCGGCGCGTACGTGCTGCTGTTGGGGCCGACGGCACCGCTGTCGCCGGTCCTGTTTGACTATGGCGTGGACCTGATAGCCGGGACGCGAGTGGTTGATCCTTTTGCTGCCCTGACGACGGCAAGCCAGGGGGCCATCTTTCGCCAGATGCGCGGCGTGCGACTGGTGACGATGGCCAAAGACAGATGACTAATAGCTTGTTGGAGAAGAAAGCCGGGTTGGCCAGATTGCGGGAGTGTCTCAGAAGCCCGCGCCAACAACTGGCCAAGACAATGACCTGGATCGAACAACTGGAAAGGAAGGAATAAAGCAATGCGCATCGCTGTTTCTGCCGACAACAAAAATGGCCTGGACAGTGTGGTCAGCCCGCACTTTGGACGCTGTCCTTACTTTGTCCTGGTGGACCTGGAAGGCCAACAGGTTGCCGGGGTCCAGGAGGTGGACAATCCCTACTACGGCAACCACCAGCCGGGACAGGTCCCCGCCCTGATCGCCAGCTTGGGGGCGAACGTGATGCTCACCGGCGGCATGGGCGGCCGGGCGATCATGTTCTTCCAGCAGTACGGCGTCGAGGGGGTGACCAACGCCTATGGCACCGTGCGCCAGTCGATAGAGGGGTACCTGGGCGGCCAGATCCGCGGCGCGGAACCGTGCAGTGAGAGCCGGGAGCACGGGCATGGGGACGTCCCGGCTGATGGCGAGTACGAGAAGGATGAGCTGGGCCGGCTGCGCGAAGAAGCAGAGATGCTGCGCCGGCAGTTAGACGCGACGGCTGGGCGGCTAGAGGAGCTGAAATAGAAAGACCGCGTGGGCAGTTGATCGGCGCGGTGCGCCGATTGAAGCACATCCGATCAAAGGGTGAAGCAGTTCATCCAGCAGGGAGCAGGGCGGGTCGCGCATAGCCAGGGGCTGATCGGACAAAAGGCCAACCAAGAAAAGGAGATGTGAGGATGGCAAAAGAAGTGGATGGGTGTGTCAAACCCGTAGCGGGGCCGTTGGTTGCCGCGCCAACCCCCGCCGAGAAACCAGTGGCGAAGGAGGAAGCTCAAATGACGATTGCGCGGACGGGCAAAGAGGCCCCGGACTTTGAGGCTACGGCCTATGTTGCAGGCCAGGGGTTCAAGAATGTCAAGCTGTCGGACTATCGGGGCCAGTGGGTGGTGCTATGCTTTTACCCCGGCGATTTCACCTTTGTCTGACCGACGGAATTGGCGGCGGTCGCCGCCAGGTACCCCCAGTTCAAGGAGCTGGGCGTCGAGGTTCTGTCGGTCAGCACCGACAGCCGTTTTGTGCACAAGATCTGGCAGGAGGAGGAGCTGTCCAAGATGGTGGAAGGCGGCGTCCCCTTCCCCATGCTCTCCGACGGCGGCGGGCGGATCGGCACGGTGTATGGAGTGTACGACGAGGCAGCCGGCGTGGACATCCGGGGCCGGTTCATCATCGATCCCGACTTTGTCATCCGCGCTGTCGAGGTGCTGACGCCCGAAGTCGGCCGCAACCCAGACGAGCTGATCCGCCAACTCAAGGCCTTCCTGCACACACAGGCCACGGGCGAGGTCATGCCTTCTGGCTGGCAGCCGGGGGACAAAACGCTCAAGCCGGGCCCCGACCTGGTAGGCAAAGTCTGGAAGGAGTGGAAGCCCTAGTCCGCCTGGCGGCGGTTCGATCCCTGCTCCCATCAGCGGGGGCCGGGTTAGCTCTCCGGCCCCCGTCTCACGCCCAAAGGGCGTGCATGGTTGTCTAAATCACGAGGTGTCACGGAGGTTCTGGTCCTATATGGGCTCCGATCGGTTTGCCTTGGAAAAGGCCAAAAGATTTCTAGTCAGGTCAAGTGTGCTGTTCATTGCAGTTGTGCTGTTTCTGATCGCAGGCCAGTCGCCGGCGGCGCAGCCTCAGCCTGTTCTTGCGCAGGGTGAAGCGGCGCTAAGCGTGGAGGGGACCGGCGGCGTTGTGCGGATCGTCTACTTTTATGCCGACGATTGCCCCCACTGCATCGCCATCGTCAATGACCTGCTGCAGCCACTCCAGGATCGCTATGGCGACGGCCTGGAGATCAAGATGATCGAAATCTCGGCGCCTGCGCAGTACCGCTTGCTGCTGCAGGCCGAAGCGCTGTACGGGGTCGCACCCGAGCGAAGGGGATTGCCCACCCTCATCTTGAACAACGAGGTGCTGATCGGTGAAGACGAGGTCCGACAGCGCTTGCCCTGCCTGGTCGACAGTTGCGCTGTGGCCGGGGGGACAGAATGGCCTTCCCTCCCTGATCTGCAGGCTGTTGCCTCTGGCTTTTCGGGCGCGATGTTCCAGTCACCGAGCGGAGAAGGACTGGCTGCCTGCGAGGCGGGATCAGAGGATAGCTGCCAGATCAGCGAGCCACCCCAGGCGATGGTTTGGGCGGCCTACTTTTACCAGACCGGCTGCCAGGTCTGCGACCGGGCAAAATACGACCTGGCCTATGTTGCCAGCCGCTATCCGCAGTTGGTGGTCGAAGAGTATAACGTCCAGGAGAACGCGGCCTTGGCCGAGTGGCTGGCGGCCAACCACGGTATGCCTGAGCGGCTGCACCTGGCCACACCGGTTGTCTTTATCGGCGACGATTACCTCTTTGACAAGGAGATCAGCCACGAGGCGCTCACGGCGCTGGTCGAAAAGTATGCCGCGACAGGCGCCGCCCGCACCTGGACCGAGCTGAACGCCGAGTCTGCCCAACAGAACATATTGGCGCGCATCGAGGGCTGGGGGGCGCTGACCGTAGCTTTTGCCGGGCTGATCGATGGGCTCAATCCATGTGCCTTCACCACACTGATCTTTTTCGTCTCCTACCTGTCGCTCAGCGGCCGCAAGGGCCGGCAGGTGCTGGCTGTGGGGGCAGCCTTTACGGCAGGCGTTTTTCTGGCCTACCTCCTGGTGGGGATCGGTTTCTGGAAGGTGCTGGATCTGCTGGGAGGGGTTTTGATCACGCTGAGCCAATGGGTCTATGGGATCACGGCGGCGCTGTGCCTGGTGCTGGCGGTTCTCAGCCTGCGCGATTTCCTCAGGGCGCGCCGCGGGGAGATCGGCGAGATGGCCCTCAACCTGCCTCACGCGCTGCGCATGCGCATCAACGCCGTCGTCCGCCAGGGCCGCCGATCGCAGGCCTTTGTCGCCGGCGCTTTTGTCACCGGAGTGGTGATCTCATTCCTGGAGCTGGCCTGCACCGGGCAGGTCTACCTGCCGACGATCATCTTTGCCATGAGCAATGCGGAGCTGCAGACGCGGGCCTTTGGCTATCTTTTGATCTACAACCTGCTTTTCATCCTGCCCCTGGTTGTCGTCTTTGTGCTGGTCTATCGTGGTACGGGCTCTAAGCAGTTGACCGCCTTTCTACAGCGCAATGCAGCCTGGGTCAAGCTGGGGTTGGCGGGGCTGTTTGCTGCGCTTTCAGGCTGGCTGATCTTTTCTCTGGTGGCCTAATGGCGATCCACCTGGATATCCCCGGACGGGAGAGCTTGAGATTGGAGCACCTGGTGCTGGATTTGAACGGCACCGTGGCTCTCGACGGCGAGGTCCTGCCCGGTGTGGTCGAAAGGCTCGCCGCGCTGTCGTCCAGCCTGGCCATCCACCTGGTCACAGCCGATACCCATGGCCGGGCAGTGGAGATTGGCGCGCAGGTCAGCGTGCAGGTGCTGCGCATTCAAGCCAGAGATGAAGCAGACCAGAAACAAGCGTTGGTGGAGCGACTGGGAGCGGAGCGGGTGATGGCCATCGGCAACGGGGCCAACGACGCTGCAATGCTAGCCAGGGCTGCTGTCGGGATCGCGGTCCTGGGCCCGGAGGGATTGGCCACCGTAACGCTGCGAGCGGCCGACATGGTGGTAGGCCGGATCGAGGATGCCCTGGATCTACTGCTCCGGCCCCAACGCCTGGTGGCTGCCCTGCGGCACTGACTTAGATCTGGGCGAAAAAGCTGAATGGAGGACGAAGGTGAAGGTCACCTGCCTGATCGACAACTCGGTCAAGAACCGCTCCACCCTGTGGGGTGAGCATGGTTTGGCGTTTTTGATCGAAGCGCAAGGCAGGCGGGCGCTGTTCGACACCGGAGCCAGCGGCACCGTCCTCTTGCACAACCTGGAAGAGGCGCAGATTGCGCCGGCGACTATCTCGGCCCTGGCGCTAAGTCACGCCCACTATGACCACACCGGCGGCTTGGCCGCCCTGCTGAAACTGCGGCCCGGGCTGCCCCTGTACGCCCACCCGGACCTGCTGCGCGAGCGGTTCTCGCGGCGGGGCGAGAAGCTCCAGCCGGTGGGGCTGCGGCTGCCAGAGCCGGATGTGCGCCGCGTGGCAGACCTCCGCCTTGACGCCGCGCCCCAGGAGATCCTGCCCGGCGTGTGGACCAGTGGTGAGATCGCCGAGCGGCCCGATCCGGAAGGGCGCAGCTCGCACCACTGCATTCGCGACGGCCAGGGTTGGGCTCCCGATCCCTACCGCGACGACATGGCCCTGGTGTTGGACAGCCCGGCGGGCCTGGTGCTGGTCTGCGGCTGCTGCCACGCCGGACTGCTAAATACTCTGGCCCACGTGCGGCGAACCTTCAGGCGAGATCCGGCGGCGATCCTCGGCGGGGCGCATCTGGGCAACGCCGACCAGGCGCACCTGCGCCGGCTCGTCGACCTATTGCGCCCACTAGGGCCGCCGGCCCTCTATCTAAACCACTGTACCGGCCAGACGGCCTACGTGGCCCTGGCCGTGGCTTTCGACGAGCAGGTACACCCCTGCCCGGCCGGGACCGTCCTGGAGTTCTGAGGGCGAGGCGGTAGGGTTCGGCGATGCCAGAAGAAAATGAGCCGGTCAGGCCCCATCCCCGTCGAACTGGGTGGATCGCCGGCGGGCTGCTCGTCGCCGCCATCGTTATCCTGCTGGCCGCCATTGCCGAGCGGGGGATGCCCGGTGCGCCAGGCAGCGACCTGGCTCCCGGCGAGAGTGAAACGCTCTATGCCCGCATAGTCGAGGTGTTGGAAGAGGGAACTATCGCCCAGGGCGAGATCGAGCAGCCTTATCAGCGCCTCCGGCTGCGCATCACCAGTGGGACCTTGGCCGGGCAGGAGATGGATGTGGAGCACGGTCTGCTGGGCCTGACCAACCAGAGCCGGATGTTCCGCGTCGGCGACCGGGTGCTGGTGCAGTACGGCCGCACCCCAGACGGCGAAGACCTGCTGTACATCGCCGATTACGTGCGGACCGGGCCGCTGCTGTGGCTGGCGCTGCTGTTTGTGGCCGCCACCCTGCTGCTGAGCGGCTGGCAGGGGGTGCGCTCCCTGGTCGGCATGGGGGTTAGCCTGATCGTCATCGCCGCTTTCATCGTACCCCAGATCCTGGCCGGGCACAACCCGGTGACCATCGCTATCCTCGGTTCAGTGGTCATGATGGGCGTCAGCTTGTACCTGGTCTATGGCTGGCGGCGCAAGACCCACGTGGCCGTGGCGGGCCTGCTCCTCAGCCTGATACTGACCGCTCTGCTGGCGGTCTGGTTCGTAGGTTGGGCGCGGCTGTCTGGCTTTGGGGCCGAAGAGTCGGCCTTTTTGCAGGTGGCCGGGGCGCGGTTGGACCTCCAGGGCCTGCTGCTGGCCGGCATCATCGTCGGCACGCTGGGCGCCTTGGACGACGTGGTCATCAACCAGTCGTCGGCTGTCTTTGAGCTGAGCAAAGCCAACCCCAGCCTGGGCTGGCGCGCCCTGTTCCAACATGGCATGGTCATCGGCCGCGACCACATCGCGGCCATGGTCAACACCTTGTTGCTGGCCTACGCCGGCGTTGCCCTGCCGCTCCTGCTTATGTTTTCAATCTACACCGAGCCGGTGACCACCACGCTCAACCGGGAGATCATCTCCGAGGAGGTCGTGCGGACCCTCGTCGGCAGCCTTGGGCTGCTGGCCGGGGTGCCGTTGACCACCCTGATCGCCGCCCTGGTTGCCCGGGCCCCGGCGCCCGACCCCGACCGGGACGTAGAATAGGGATAGGAGGATTTGCTTCTCATGGCAGACTATGCCGGACCGATGTGCGCCAAGTGCCATGTGCAAGCTTGTAGCGCAGAGCCAGGGAGCGCACAGCTTCCACCATTCTGCCCGATGTTGGCCGAGCCAGAGCTGTTGGCACAGGTCGAGCAAGCTTACCTGGAACCCGGCGAGCTGCGGAGGCTGGCCCAGGAGTCAGCCCGCACCGAATCGGCCGGCTATTGCCGGACGACCCGCATCGAGGATACCATGGATTACGCCCGGCGCATCGGGGCGCAGAAGCTGGGCATCGCCCACTGTATCGGCCTCATGCACGAGGCCAGGCTGGCCGAGGAGATTTTGGTCGCCGGAGGCTTTGAGGTCTATACCGTCTGCTGCAAAGTAGGCTCTATCTCTAAAGAGTCGATCGGCCTGAAGGACGAGGAAAAGGTCCGCCCGGGCCAGTATGAGGCGCTGTGCAGCCCAATCGGGCAGGCGGCCTTGCTGGCCAAGGCGGGCACCCAGCTCAACGTCGTCATCGGCCTATGCGTGGGCCACGACAGCTTGTTCTTTATGCACTCCAAGGCGCCGGCGACGGTGCTGGTCGCCAAAGACCGTGTTCTGGGCCACAATCCGGTCGCCTGTCTCTACACCAGCCGCTCTTACTATCGTCGACTCACAGGGTCCAAGGCGCAAAGGTAGGCGACACAGGCAAACGGGCCAGGCAATGCTGCCTGGCCCGCGTTCCGAGCGAAGGATCCCGCCCGTAATCCCGCTGTGCGATTCTGTGGCCCAGTGGAAAAGCTCCATGCGGCCGACAATCGTGCCCTCCGGCTAGGCTTTGACTGCCTCGTCGGAGCCGGTCATGGTTGTCGAGATCGGCCGGCTGCCTACACCCCGTGATGTGTGTCAAAGGGCCAGGCCAGGAATCCGCCGTCCAGGATCTCGACGTTGGTGTAGCCATAGCCGGCGAGGATGCAGACGGCTTCCCAGGCGCGGAGGCTGGTCTTGCAGTAAGCCACCACCCGCTTGTCGCGCGGGATCTCGTCGAGCCGGGACCGAATGGCCCCCAGTGGGATCAGCGTGCTGCCCGTAATGCAGCCATTCTGGTGCTCGTCGGGGCTGCGCACGTCGAGCAGCATCAGGTCTTCCCCGGCTTGGCGGCTCGCCTGCAGTTGGCTGGCAGTGACCCCCCTCAGCAGCCCATCGAGCTTGTTGCGCAGGATGTTGGCGCCGTGGATCAGCACGTCCATAGCTTCAGAATAGGGCGGGGCGTAGGCCAGATCGAGATTGGCCACGTCGTCCACCGTCATCCGCGCGGTCATGGCCGTAATGGCCACGTCGATACGCTTCATGACATCACCAGGGCCGACCCCCTGGATGCCAATCAGGCGCCGGTTGGCCTTCTCGGCGGTCAGCTTGAGGATGACCGGTTCGTTCCCCGGGTAGTAGTGTGGTCTGTCGGGGGCAGAGACAGTCGCCGAGATCACAGGGATACCCAGCTCAGCCGCCTGTTCGGCGCTGAGGCCAGCCCGGCCGACGTTCCAGTCAAAGACCTTGAGCGCTGTGGCTCCTTGGATGCCCGGGAAACGCTCGACATAGCCCACGACGTTAGAGCCGGCCACCCGGCCTTCTTTGTTGGCGACCGAGCCCAGGGGAAGAGAACAGGCGGTCCCGCGGATGTTGCACGACTTTTCGGCGCAGTCGCCCGCGGCATAGATGTCCGGGTCTGAGGTCTGCATATAGTCGTTGACATAGATGCCGCCGGTAGGGCCGATCAGCAGCCCGGCCTTCTTGGCCAGCTCGACGTTGGGCCGGATGCCGACGCTGAGCAACACCAGGTCCGCCTCTAACTGCCCGTTTGAGGTGACGACCTGCCTGATCCGGCCATCGCCGTCTCCCTCCATCCGCTCTACTCTGGTCGAGGTTAGCACCTTGACGCCGACATCTTTCATGTGCTTTTCCAGGAGAGAAGCCATTTCAGCGTCGATCATAGGCAGCACGTGGGGCAGCATCTCGACGACGGTGACGCCGCCCCGCCTCTCGACCACTGCCTCGGTCATTTCCATGCCGATCAACCCACCGCCGATGATGACCACGTTAGGGTTGGCTGCACTTTGCAGGTACTCGCGGAAACGGTCGGCGTCCTCGATCTGCTTCAGCCGCCACACGTTCTTCAGGTCCTTGCCGGGGATCGGCGGCTCGATCGGGTCCGCGCCGGTGGCAATGATCAGCTTGTCGTAGGGCAACTGCTGCACCTCGCCTGAGTCAACCCCTTGGACCTCAATCGTCTTGGCCTTGCGGTCGATGCCCACGGCCTTGGTCTTGTTGAAGACCTTGATGTTCTTGACCTGCGCAAAGAACTTGGGGTCGCGCAGGACCCCGATGGGCGTGGTCATGAGCTGCCTTCGATCCTCGACCATGCCGGAGATATAGTAGGGCAGACCACAGCCTGCGTAGGACAACAACTCGTCTTTCTCCACGATCGTTATCTCGGCGCTTGGGTCCAGGCGCCTCGCCCGTGCGGCAGCCTTTGGACCGGCTGCCACGCCTCCAATTACAACAATCTTCTTTCCCATGTCAAGCTCCTTGATAAATTTGTGTTCGATCCTCGAGCCATTACAACGTGCGATGCGCTTATTGGACCGCTGTCGCCCGCTCACCCTTCAGATATGCTTCCATGTACGGCATGAAGTAGGGGATGATCAGCGGCAGCATCTTGGGCAGCAGGTTGCCCATCGCCGCCGGCATCAGGTCGGGCATCTGCTCCTCCATCTGCTTGGGCATCGGGATGCTCTTTCCGACAGCGGCCAGCATGGCCGGCATTACCTTGGGCATCATGCCCGGCATCAGGCGGGGGAACAGGAAGGGCATCATCGGCTTCATCGCGGCGATCATCGTATCGCGCACCGGGCCAGGTGAGACCTTGACCATCTTCATCATCCCCCGGAAGGGCGTGGGCATCGCCTCGATCATCTCCGGCAGCAGCCCGGCCATGAACTCGGCCATCGCCTCGGGCTTTAGGAGGCGGATCATCTTTTCGAACACGCTCCACATCTCCAGCGCATAGGGTGTGGGGTCAGGATGCTCGATGCCCGACGCCTGGCAGGCCAGGCTGGTCAGGTCGATGATCGGCAGGTCTCGCCCCGTCTTGTCGGCTGTGACCCTGAGCTGCACCTCGCAGCACGGGCAGGCGGCGATCACTGCCTGGGCGCCAACCGCCTCGGCCTCGGCCAGGCGGACGTCGCCTACCCGCTCGCCCACGTCCGGATCAGCCACCAGGCTGAGCACCGAGCCGCAGCAGTGGGCCTCCTGGTGGTGGTGCTCCATCTCCACGAACTCGATGCCGGGGATGGCCCGGATCAACTGCCGGGGCGCCTCGTAGATCTTGCCGGCCCGGCCCATGTGACACGAGTCGTGCCAGGTGACCTTCATGTTGACCTCATGGTCGAACTGGAGCGCGCCGGACTCGATCTTGTCGGCCAGGATCTCGCTATAGTGCTTGGCCTCGAACGGATAGTCGATGCCCAGCTTGTTGGCCCACTCCGGGTAGAAGGTGTTCCATACCAGCCAGCAGGCCGGGCAGGAGGTGACGACCGTCTTGACGCCGCGCGCCTTCATGGCGTCGATGTTGTGGCGCATGATCTCCTGCCAGGTGTCCCACAGCCCCGCCACCAGCATCGGGATGCCGCAGCAGGCCTCGTCCTGCCCCAGGTAAGTGAACTCGACGCCGGCCTTGTACAGGAGGCAGGCCGTGGCCTGGGCAATGTCGTTCTCGACGTACGAGGCGGTGCAGCCGGGGAAATAGGCGATCTCGGCCCGCTCGGGCAGCTTGCCCAGGGCTTCCTCAGGCATCCACTTGGGCCGGTCGACCCGGTAGGCGGCCCAGATGTTGTGCTCCTTGTGCATCGACTGGCGCATGATCTCAAAGGGCGGGAAGGTCAGACGATCCTCGTCGTGGATCAACTGCCCCCGCAGCTTGAGCCAGCTTGGCTCGATCGGCAGATCCTCGCAGCAGCGCACGTTGCACAGCTCGCAGGTGGTGCAGGCCAGGATCGTATCCACCATCTTCTGGTTCCACTTGGCCTTGCCTTCGATGTACTGCCGCAAGAAGTACCACTTGCCGCGCGGCGTCTGGCTCTCCCAGCCGCGGCCGTAGTACTGGTCGCACTCGTCCGCGCAATAGCCGCACTGCGAGCAGGCATAGGCATACCAGGCCACGTCGTCGGGGATGCCGCGCCGGCCCTGGCCTTCGAGCCGCTCGCCGATGGGCGCCTTGGCGCTGTTGCCAAAGCGCCGCACTAGCGGCTCAAACGCCCCGGCCACGCCCATAAAAGCCGAGAGCAGCGGCTGGCCATCCAGCACCTTGCCAGGATTGAGCAGGCGCCTGGGGTCCTGGTGAGCCTTGAATTCCCGCAGGCGGCGCAGCCGGTCTGCGCCCAGCACATGTTCCGCCTCTCGGCTGAAGTATAGCCCGGTGGAATAGGCGCGCCCGCCGTTCTCCTTGGCGATCTTGAGCACGGTGAGGGCCAGGCCAAAGGCAAAGTTAAAGCTAAACTTGCGCTCGTCGTGGAGGATAAAGCCCAGCAGCGTCACCAGCCCGTCCTGGCTCACCATCCCTTCCATCACCATCGGCAGGGCGATGCGGGTTTCGATCCCCTGGAGCGCCTTGTCCAGGTTGGCCAGGGGCACCATCACCTCGGCCGGGGCGACGCTCGGCCCCAGCCGCTTGACGCTCATCAGGTTAAAGCGCTCGTCCCACTCGTGGCGGACCACGTCGTCGCTCAGCATCTCGCCGCCGGCCTGGCGAACCAGGGCGGGCAGATCAGAGTCGATGGCTGCCCGGCGCGATTCGTGGCTCACGAACACTGCCACATAGCCCTTGGGGACCGTGGGGCGGTGCTCCTCGACCGGGTGGCCATGTTCCATGTGCGGCGGGAGCTGGTTCTTCAGCTCGGCCATTTTGGGATTGATAAAACTGACCGACCACAGGGGCAGGTCTGCCTGGCGGATCGCCTTGAGCGCTTGAGACAGGCCGCCGGCCGTATCAAAGCGGGCGCCCCACAACGCCTCCGCTTCCGCCGGCCGCACCTTCAACGTCACCTGGGTGATCAGCCCGGTGATCCCCTCCGCGTCGCTGATCAGGTCCAGCTCGTCCCCGCTAAAATCGCGCACCTCGCAGTCGGGCAGCACGACGCGACAGGACACGACATTGTGGCGAAACGCGCCATACCCATAAGCGCCAAACCCCACCCCGCCCTGGGCCAGCCACCCACCCACCGTGGAGGATGGCGCGCTGGAGGGGTAGGTGCGCAGCGCCAGGCCCTGCTTGTTCAGCTTTCTTTCCAGCTTTTCCCAGACCACGCCTGGTTGCACGGTGACGGTCAGCGCCGCGGCGTCCACGGCCAGCACCTGGTTCATCCAGGCGAAATCGACGACCAACCCACCCTTCACCGGGAGCACGCCTCCATAGCCGGAGGTGGACTTGGCGCGCGGCACCAGAGGGATGCCGTGTGTGCGGGAAAAGGCGATTAGCTGCAGCACCTGTTCTTCGCTGAGCGGCTGCACCACGCCGGCCGGCAGGGTATTCCCCACCAGCGGCCTGACCAGGCTGGGCAGCGAGCCCACGTCGTGGCTGTAAAAGGTCCGCTCCGTCCGGTCAAAGGCTACGCGCGGGCCAAAGATCCGGCGCAATTCTTCCTGTAGAGTGGTCGATAGCTTTCTCACGTGGTCAGTCTCCTTATCGTTGATCTCTAGTAGCCAGTTATCTCGGCGATGCGTTGCAGGCGGCTCAGTAGGTTCAGCCGTTCAGTGCCGATCTCGGACAGGGTGGCCGCCATCCGCTGCAGCAGGTGCGTGACCTGGCGCTGCCGATCCGGATCCAGAACTGGGACGGTGGCCAGCGCAGCCTGCAGCTCTTGGACCTGTAGCTTGGTGGCTGCGGCCAATTCGGCCAGGTCTACTGGCCGGCCCGCCTCGTCGGGCGAGCGATCCAGGAATTGGCCGGCGTGCACGGCGGCGACGAACTGGCCCTCGACCTCGATCCGGCTCCAGGCGTAGCGCAAGCCGGCATGGCAGGTGGTGAACTGCGACGCGCTCTCTGTGGCCAGGCTGAGAGCGGGTGTTTCCTGCGCCGCGGCTGCTCGCCACGAGCTAGTACACCGCTGCCGTCCCGCGTTGGTGTCGAGGATCAGGTTGCAAAATGTGCAGGAATTGGCAATGGGGATGATAGGTGTGCCGTCCACGGTTGTGGTGACGGCGGCGATACCCAATGCCTGGGCAAAGATATCCTGGATGGCCTGGATGCAGGACAGGGGCAGGGCGTTCGGCGAGGGGCGCAGGGGGCTGCCGGCCGCACCCATCCCGGGCGGTTCGAGAGCCTCCAGTCTGGACTGCTGCTCGTGCAGCCAGCTCTCAATGGCCTGGCGTGAAAACCGCCACTGGCCTCCGACTTTGAATCCCCGCAGCCGGCCGTCGTCCAACATCCGATAGATCGTGATGCGATCTACCTGCAGGAGATCCTGTAGTTGGCGAACCGTCAACAGCGTATCCATCCCGGCCACAGCCGCAAGCGTACCACAACATTGGACCTATGTCAATAAATGGACACGCTGTTGCAGAAAAATGGCTCTTTATATAACAAGATATCACTATCTTTGCCAGATGAATCATCAAGCTGCTCTGTGCTTTCACTGCTGTTCTTTGTCTAAATCCGGCTTTTCCTCTCGGCACTTGGCGCACTTGCCCGTAACGAGAAGGTGCACGCCGGTCACCTCCAGCCCCTTTTGCCTGCTCAGTTGCCGGATAGCTTGCGCGACCTGGGGCGCGTCAAACTCGATCACACAACCGCACTTGCTGCATGTGAAGTGATAGTGCGGAGTTTTTGGGGTTGTCTCAAAGTGGGCGTGCCCTTCGCCCAACCGGTGTTCCTCCACGAGCCCCATCTCTTTGAGGACCACCAGGGTGCGATACACTGTCGCCAGGCTGATGTTGGGGTCCAGGGCCTTGGCCCGTTCGTGGAGCTCTTCGGCATCCAAGTGCTCTCGGCTTTCTTCCAGTACCTTCAGCACCAGTCGCCGTTGGCGGGTAAGCCGCCGGCCACTGGTGTGCAATGTCTCACGCAGACCTTCCTTGCGCATCATCTCCCGCCTCTTGTTGCAAATGATTCTGGTTTGCATTTATACCACGCTTCGGATGGTTTGTCAAGTGCGGATCTGAAATGTACCCCGGTTAGCACTTGTGTTGGCAACGCTTGCCGAGCCGATCCTTTTGTGCTAGAATGACCCGAACGCCACCGCACAAGTGGGCGTAGATAACAATCATGCTCGATTCGATACCGGTTCCCGTTCAAGCTGTGCTGTGGCCCCTGCTGGGGGCTGTTGTCATCCTGGGGCTGCGCCGCTGGTTGCCCAACTGGCTTCAACGGGCAATCTCCGCAGCGGCCGCGGCGGCCTCTCTGGCGATCCTGTGGCCCCAAAGCGGCGATGCCCCGCCGGCAATTGTCGACCTGACCTGGGGCTCGCTCGACTTTTTCCGCATGGGCCTGGCCTTTTATCCCCACGGGCTGTCAACACTGGCCGGGATCGCCCTGGCTGGCGTCACAGCCGCAGCAGCGCTGGGCATCAGCCCGAACAGTGTCAATGTCGCAAAAACCCACTGGCATGGCCTGCTCCTGGTAGCGCTGGCCGGCTGCCTGGCCGCCATCCTGGCCTCTAACCTGCTGACGTTGGCCCTTGGCAGCGGGCTGTTGACCCTGGCCGTGACCGCCCTGGCGGCTGCGGGCGCCTCGTCCGGTGACGAGCACGCCTGGCCGCCCCTGGCCACTGCCGCGCCGGGAGCGGCCGCCACCCTCTTGATCTACCTCAGCGCCTTGCAGATGGACGCCCAAATCGGCCACGCTTCACTGCAAGGCCGGGCTTTTTCCACGTCGGCCCTGGCGCTCCTTGCAACGGCTGCTGTTCTGTGGCTGCTGTCCTTTCCGCTCAGGGCCGCGAACAAACCGCAAGGCATCGTCTCTTTTCTCCTGCCGTGCGGCGTCGGGTTGTACTTGCTGGCCCGCGTCCTGGCCATCGCCCCGGCGCTGAGCAGCCGTCCGTGGCTGTTGATCGCGGGCGGGGCGATGCTGCTGGTCGGCGGCGTGCTGGCCTGGCTCGACGGCGCCTGGCCGGGCATCGCCATCCACCAGGCCGGATACGGACTGGCCTTTATTGCGCTGTGGGGCGGCCAGGCCAGCGCGGCCCAGCCGCCGCTCCCCTGGCCATTGGCCGGCTTGACCCTGGCGTTGGGCGTGCTCGCCGTCTCGGCGTCAGCCGGGAATGGCGCAAGCAGTACAGGCGGCCAAGCGCCGGCTTACCGATGGGCGGGCCTTTCCTGGCTGGCTCAGTGGACCGGCCTCGCCTGGCTGGCTCGGCAGGTAGGGCCGTGGTGGGCAAAAGTCCGCTCCTATATCACCTCGCATCTTGGGTTCAAGCGCCCGCGGTTCACGGCGCTTGGACGGCTTTTGGCCGTGCTTTTGCCGTCCCTCGCCCTGGCTTCGCTGGCCGGACTGCCTCTCACGGTGGGGGCGGTCAGCCGTTGGCATCTCTACGGCGCCATCCTTGGCCAGGGGCAGGCTGCTCTACTGCTCATCATCCTGGTGTCCGACAGCCTGCTGATTGCCGGGCTGTGGGCTGTCCTTCGGGCGCTGTTCGACCACAGAGACAGCCCGCTTTCTGTCGCCAGGGTGGCGGCCATGATCGCCCTTGGCTTGGCTTTGGTCATGTGGGGCGTGACGCCCGGCCACCTGTCCACGACTGTGGTCTTGGGCCCCGTCCAATCGCCCGGCGTTTCGACGTGGGGTATAGGGTTGCTCTACGTCCTGCCCTGGTTGGTCGGGACGTGGCTGGCTTATGCCGGCGCCCGGCGCCCAGCCTACGTCGACCTGCTGCGCCGCATCGCCCGCCGCTGTCGTGTGGGCCGGCTGTACCAGGCTGTGGCCTGGGCCAGCGCCCAACTGGCCGGCGCCGTCTACTGGTTTGGGCAGGTCGGCGAGGGTGGCGGGTGGTGGGGCTGGGCGCTCATCGTGCTCGCCGTGGGTCTCCTGCTGTCGGTGGCGAGATAGGCAATGGACACAATTTCTGACATCTTGAGCTTTATGGCCGGATTGCCGTCGTTGATCGGCCTGATCCTGGCGGCGGCGATCATATTTCTCGCCGCCGACTGGCGGCTGTCGCTGGCAGCGCTGCTCGTCCAGTATATCTTGGTCGGAATGGCCCTGTCGCCCTCCATCCAGCAGGAGGTCGTCATCGTCAAGATCCTGGCCGGCGTGTTGGCTGTGGTCATCCTGTACCTCTCCGCGCGGCTCGTTCCGCCAGCCCCGGCGGTCTCGGCCGGCGGCGGGGAAACGCACCTTTTTTTGCGGTTGCACGTCGATTGGGCGGCCGGGCCATTGGGCCTGCCCCTGCGCTTTCTGACCGTCCTGCTGGTGGGCCTGGCTATAGTCCGGCTGTTCCAGGGCTATCAGCCCACCCTGCTGCCCACCGACCTTGCGCTTGCTGCGTGTTGGCTGGGGGGGATGGGGCTGCTCGGCCTGATCCTCAGCGACGATCCGTTGCGGGTAGCGCCGGCCGCTTTGACCATCCTCGCCGGCTTTGACCTGGCCTACGCCGGCCTGGATCAGAACCTGGCCGTCGCCGGCTTTTGCGGCGTCCTGACCTTGCTGGCGGCGCTCGCTTTTTCCTACCTGATCCTGGTCCCGACTCCAGGATCCGGCCAGGCTGGCCCCGGCGGCAGAGAGGAGCCAGGCACGTGACGCCGATCCCTGGCCCGTTCATCGTCCTGATCCTGCCCCTGCTGGCCGCTGCCCTGGTTTTCCTGGTGCGGCGTTGGGCCCTGCCGGCCGCTCTTCTGTCGGCCACCGTGACCGGCGCGCTGGCTGTCCTGTGCCTGCGCCTGCCGCTCGACCGCTCGGCTTTTGTGCTCGGTCAGGAGGTAGCTTTTGGCCGGCCCGTGGTCATCCTGGGCCGGAATCTGATGCTCGACCCGGCAGGCCAAGCCTGGCTCGCTTTCGGCTTTGCGCTGGCTACTGCTCTGTTCCTGGTCGCCTGGCGTATTTCGCAGGGGCACTCTTTTTTCCCGATCAGCTTGGCGGTCCTCAGCTTGTATGCGCTCATTGCCCTGCTGCACTCTCTGACTTTGACGGCGATAGTGCTGGCCATCAGCGCCGCATTGCTCACGTTTGTCATCCGCCGCGAGCAGTCCGGCGCTGTCCAGGGCGCCCAACGCTATCTGGTGGTGGCGCTGCTGGCTGTGCCCTTGATCGTGGCCGCTATCTGGATGGTGGACCAATCGGCGCTCGAGCCGGCCAACGCCGCGCTGGCCCGCACCGCGCTGTTGCCGGCTGCGCTCGGCTTTGGCCTGCTCCTGGCCGCCATCCCCTTCAGTATGTGGCTGCCGGCTCTGACTGCCGACGCGCCGCCGCTGGTCAGCGCCTTTGTCCTGACCTTAAGCCAGGGCATGGCCATCTACCTGATGATGGCCTTTGTGAACAGCAACCCGGCCGCCGGCGGCATGCCGGCCGTGCCGGCCACGGCCCAGCTAGTGGGGTTGTTGATGGCAGCCGCTGGCGGCCTGATGGCAGCCGTGCAGCGCGATTGGGGCCGGCTGTTGGGCTATGCGGCGCTCAGCAGCATGGGTTACTTTTTGCTGGCCTGGGGGACGGGCAGCAGCCACAGCCTGACCCTGGCCCTGCTGCACATGCTGAACCGCGCTGCCGCGATCACCCTCATGGCGGCAGCGCTGGCCATCCTCCGCCACAGGGCAGCCGGCGACGATTTCGGCAGGCTGCACGGCGTGGCCCGCCGGCTGCCGGTCGCCACAGCCGGGTTGGTGCTGGGTGGACTGGCGTTGGCCGGATTCCCCTTCACTGCCGGCTTTCCGACCTACTGGGCAGTTTCGCGCGCCATCGTAAGCGGAGAGTGGGCCTGGGTGGAGGTCATACCCCCCTGGTCGGCAGGGCTGATCCTGCTGGCCGGCACGGTCGGGATCGTCGTCGGCGTGCTGCGCGGCCTGGGCGCCATGCTGGGCGACGAGCCGCGACCCGATGTGCCCAGCCAGCCGCGGATCGCATCGGCGCTGGTCCTGGCCCTGGCCGGGCTGGCCCTCGTCGTCGGTTTTTATCCACAGCTTTTTCTGGGACTGGCCCAGGCGATGTTCTAGCGGTCACGAATGGGGGAGAGGCCAATGGACGACAAGAGCTCGCGCTTGCCTGGTTTTTACGACCTGAGCGTCGATGAGCGGCTGGAGACGGTGGCCAGGTGGTCCAACCTGGACGACGCCGAGCGGGCGGCGCTGGCCGGAGACGACCTGACCGCCGCCCAGGCCGATCAGATGGTCGAGAACGTGGTCGGCCTCCACACCCTGCCGTTGGGCATCGCGGCCAACTTTCTGGTCAACGGCCGCGACTATTTGGTGCCGATGGCCATCGAAGAGCCGTCGGTGGTCGCCGCGGCCAGCTACATGGCCCGCCTGGTGCGCCAGGCCGGTGGCTTTCAGGCCTCCTCCACCGAGCCGGTCATGATCGCCCAGATGCAGGTCCTCAACCTGCCCGACCCGTGGGCGGCTCGATTCGACCTGCTCCGCCACAAGGAGCAGCTCCTCGCCCTGGCCAACCAGACCGATCCGGTGGTCGTGTCGCTGGGCGGCGGGGCGCGCGACCTGGAGGTGCGCCTCTTTTCCGAGACGCCGCTGGGGCCGATGCTGGTGGTTCACCTGCTGTACGACTGCCGCGACGCCATGGGCGCCAACACCGTCAACACCGCCGCCGAAGCGCTGACGCCGGCCGTGGAGGAGATCAGCGGCGGGCGGGTCCACCTGCGCATCCTGTCCAACCTGGCCGACCGGCGGCTGGCCCGCGCCTGGTGCACCCTCCCCCCAGAAGCGATGGCTTTCGACGACTATGGCGGCGAGCGGGTGGCGCAGGGCATCTTTGAGGCCTATGTCTTTGCCGCCGCCGACCCCTACCGCGCGGCGACCCACAACAAGGGGATCATGAACGGCGTCGACGCCGTCGCCCTGGCCTGCGGCCAGGACTGGCGGGCCGTCGAGGCCGGCGCCCACGCCTACGCCGCCCGCGACGGCCGTTATACCTCGCTGTCCACCTGGACGCGGGACAAGAGCGGCGACCTAGTGGGCACTCTGGAGCTGCCGCTGGCGGTTGGCATCATCGGCGGGGCGACGCGGGTCCACCCCGGCGCCAGGGCGGCGCTCAAAGTGCTGGGGGTGCGGTCAGCCCGCGAGCTGGCCGAAGTGATGGCCGCCGTGGGCCTGGCTCAGAACCTGGGGGCGCTGCGGGCGCTGGCCACCGAGGGGATCCAGCGCGGCCACATGACCCTTCACGCCCGCCAGATAGCCAGCGCCGCCGGGGCCACCGGAGACCAGGTGCCAATCGTCGCCGCCCAATTGGTCGCCGAGCGCAAGATCCGCCTCGATCGAGCCCAGGAGATCCTGGCCGAGCTTTTCCCGCCCAAAGCCAGACCCTAAGGGCTTCCCAACCCTTGGGGTCTGTTGGCGAGCGCCATCACTTCACCCCAGACACAAAGAACACCACCTTGTCAAACCGGATCCCATCCGCATGTCTGTACCGTTGCAGATCCTCGAAAATGGCCTGTTTCACCCCCTGTAGCTGCTCAGCCTCGATCTTGTCAAGGAGTGAATCCCACCCCACCTGCCGCACTTGCCGCCACAACTCCTCCTCGTCCGTCGACACAAAGGTCATCGTCTCGTGGCAAACCTCGATATCTCTGAACCCGGCGCCCTGCAGGATGATCCTGTACCCCTCCGCCTTTTCATAGGCCATCCCGATCGGGCGCTCTTCCAGGTATTCGCCGTCTTCCAGGATCGCCGGATAATGGCGGACCATCTCCTCCTCCATCCAGGCCAGGTCCTCCTGCTCGTGCCACGAGCAGCACACAAACCTGCCCCCATCCTTCAGCACCCGCCGTATCTCTTTGGCCTTCCTGTCCGGCTGTGTGAACTCAAAGCGGACGAAATCGAAGCAATCGTACCAGCCCATAAACCCACACAGTGCCACGTCAAACGAGCCGGTCGGGAACCCCAGGTCGTTGGCATTGGTGAACAACACCGAAACATTTTTCAGCTTCTGCCGCTCTATCCTAGAGTGGGCTCTTGGCGTTCAATTCGGGCAGATGTCGATGCCGACGGCGTAACCGTTTGCGCCCGCCTTCTTTGCCGCCGGAAAAAGAGAGGGCCCGGTGCCGCAGCCTACATCCAACACCCGGGCTCCCGGCGGGATGGCGGCATGCTCGACCAACCGGACCCCGAAATAGTCCCAGTAGTCAGGCCCATCCAGCTCAGATACGCCGATCGGCCTACTCCAAATCCTCTCCATCTTGCCCTCCCAGGGTTTCTCACCCTCCTTTTTGCGTTAGAATCGGCAGCCCCTCGAACCTCGTTCTCGAGTATGCCTCCAGCACGTCGACATCCTCTTGGAACCCCAATTCCGGCCACGGCCCCGACAGGGGAAACCAGGCCGCCTCCTCCACGTCGTCCCCTGCTTTGAGCTCACCGCCTACCACGCCGGCCAGCAGATAGACCGTCAGAAAATGGTACCCTGGCGCCGTGAAAGAAGACATGACCTGGAGGATCGACTTGAGCTCGACGTCCAGCCCGGTCTCCTCTTTCGCTTCACGAATGGCCGTGGTCAGAAAATCATCCTCGTACTCAATGTACCCACTGGGGATGCCCCATTTCCCTCGTTCAGGCTCTCCGCCCCGTTTGCCCAACAGTACCTGGTCGTCTTTTACGATGACCATGCTGACGGCCGGAGCCGGATTCCGGAACCGGATGAACCCGCAGCCGGGACAGACCGGCCTCAGCTTGTGGCCAACATCCCTGATCGTCAATGCCGCCCGGCATCGGGGGCAGTATCGGAACCCATCCGCCACCGGTTCGTCTTTTCCATCATAGGTAACGTAGACCTGTCTCATTCGCACCCCCTCTATCCCAGCCATCCGGAAGCTGTGTTCATCCTACACCGCCCGCGCCATCAGCAGCTCTTCGTAAAAGACGCCGTCGACGCAAATGGCCTGCGGCTCAGTTCCAAAAGCCTGGAAGCCACACCGGGCGTAGCAGCGGATCGCCGCCGTGTTCGTCGTGGTCACCCCCAGCTTGACGATCTGGATCCCCTGATCTCGTCCCCACTCCAGGCAGGCGTTGATCGGCGCCTCGGCGATGCGCAGGCCGCGCCAATCGGGCCGGACGTACATGCTCACGATATAGGCGCTGTGCTTCAGCTTGGGCGAGCTGGTGTACGTGATGCCGCACATGCCTATCAGCAGATCATCATGAACGGCAAAATAGAGCATAACCCCGTCATCAGGGCTGTTGAGCCTGAGCCTTTCCGCCCAGTAGCTCATCGGCCTGACCAGGCTCGTCTCGTAAGCCGACGAAAACGCCTCAGGATGGTTGCGCAGGGCCTCCAGCCGCAGCTCACGGTAGGCCGGCGCGTCCTCCTCTGTGCTCGGGCGTCTCGCACCTGGGGTACCTGCACAACGACCTCCCCTTCGGCGGTGCGGATCCGCCCCGGCTCGTAGCCGTTGCGATAGCCGCGATGTTCCTGGTCTGGCTGGCGGCGCTGGTAGTGCTCCCGTTCCAGGTAGTCCGTCACCTCTTGCTCCAGCAGCTCTTGCACCAGCCGCTCTACGCCGAGCCGGACGATGCTGGACGTGACATCGCCTTCTCCCTTCAGGCCCTGGCTCAGCAGCTCGTCAAGCTTCTTGCCAATCCGTTGGCTTGGTGGTATCCTATTCACGGCGTGAGGTTCCTTTCTGCCCCTTGGGGCGTTAGTCTTGTGCCAAAGACTATTATACCTCACGCCTCTCCTTTTTACAGGATTATACTGCCATTACCACATAGGGTAGGGGTCGAGAGTCTGCGGTTGACGGTCATCTCCTGACCACATATCCTTGGTAATGAATCTTCCCTGCCCCGGCTCATAGTACCT
>JAFGOG010000558.1 GCA_016926595.1 Anaerolineae bacterium | reverse complement strand
GGTAGGTTAAAAATCTCCCGGACGAACGGCAGCATGTATAGCCTAAAAATATGAATGGCTTGGAATGAATGGTCACTCACCAATTGCAGGGTGAATGCCAGCGCTGCCCTGGCATCCTCCAGTGTTCTGTTAGGCAACTGTTCGATATCCACGCCCAGATCTCTGATCGCTCTCAACCCTTCGTCCGGATTCACCTGCGGAACCACCGGGATGACCAGGAGCAAGACCCGGTATTCTTGGACCAGGGCTTCCAGGAACATCCAGGCCCGCATCGCCAAACCCACCCCTTGTTTGAGCGGAATGATCGGACTGATGAAGAGGATATCCGCCTTCATGCTAGAAAGCGCCTGGCCGCATTGGTGTAGGTGGTATCCACGGTTTTAATAAACGCCTCCGTTAACAAGCCGGCGTGGAAATTGGTATAGTCTCTGCGCCGTTTATCCCACCACAGATGCGCCCACAAATGCATGCTGTACATACGCGTGGTATCGTAATCCCGGCCCAAAAGCAGGGTCTGGACGCCTTTTGGGGTGCTGGGATGTTTATAGAAAAAATGCTGAGGACAGATGTGAATGGCCTCCGGCATGGTCTTGCTCAACCGGCCGGCTTCGAGGCAAGAATGCCGGCTCCACGTCCCATCGAAGACCTGGTACATGTGGTTAAGCCATTGCCTGCCAAAAGCCGCCCCCGGTTCAGACATGATGAAGGCATTGCACAGCGAATCCTCCAACGGTTCACCCTCGCTGGCCCGGATAGGATTCTCGGCCCCCAAAACAAACGCTTGCTCGAACAGATCCTCCGGCAGCGGATTCACAAAAAGGGTATCTATATCCGCATAGACCCCACCTTGTTCCAGCAGGATCTTTAACCGTAAAAAATCAGATTGGTGAGCATACTCAAGCTGGTGAGCCTGGATGAACTGGCCTTCCTGCGTTTGGCCATATAAAGGGTTATCGATGACGAACGTCTCAGGCTCCACCTTTTTTAAGCTCAGTTTGGGCCTGATTTTCTCCCACCACGTCCCAAAGGGTTCGTACGCATAGTAGAAGGAGATTTGTTCGGGCTGGTTTATCTGGAGACAGGATTCCAGGCACAGGTAATGCACGACGTGGAAAGGGCTGGTCTGTGGCTGTAGTCCAAAAATAAAATGAAAGTGGTTGGGGGTTTTTCGCATTTCACAATCTTTATGCATGCGCTAAGGCCGTTAGGATCTTTTCCGTCACAACCGCTTCCTGAAAGCGATCCTGAATATCCTTTTCCAATGCTTCAGCTTTTCGCCTGGCCTGCTGCGGGTGCTCGTAGACCCAGCGCATCCAGCGGCCAGCCGCTTGCAGGTTGGGTTGCGCCCATTGCTGATTGGGTTGGTATGACTCGCCGCCCAGCCGGTCTTGCACTGGGATCAAGTCATAGTCCACCAAAAAAGAGTTCTCCGGGCGGAGATATTCCAAATGCCCTCCCCAGCCCGTCATGATCACGGGTTTGCCACGCGCCGCCGCCTCAAAGGCGCCCAGGCCCCAGCCTTCTGAATGGGTCAGGGAGACATAACTATCGCCAATATGGTGGAGAATATGCATCTGCGCTTGCGTGATCTCCTGGCTGATGCAGCACACCGGAGCCGGCTCTGGATACGCGGCCAGGATCTCCTGAACCAGAAGGTCAGTGGGGGTGGTGGTGTCGGCCTGGCAGTCCCTGGGGCCGCGTGGGCTGGTTTTAACGATCAGCGCCACCGGATCGTGGCACGTGAAGGTTTCCAGGTAGGCTCGGAGTGTATGCCAGAGCGCTTTCCGGGAGTTCCAGGTATTGATCGTATAAAACAGGAACCGGTCGGAGGGAATCTGATGATCCAACCGGAAGCGGGCGACCCGCTCGGAGGAGGGGGGCGGCCCCGGCGGAAGGCTGATATGCGGGATGACCTCAATCGGGCGGGTGATGCCGTTCTGCCGGAAGATTTCCCGCACGAACTCGCTGGGTACCATCAACTGGTCGGGGAGCTGCAAGAGCTCCTGCCAATGCGGCGGGATGAGCGTGGTCTCCCACACCGTCATGCCGATATTCAATTTGCCAGGCCTCAGCAACCAGGGCCAATATTCGGGCACGGTGTGCATGATGACCGTATCATATTCGATCTGGTTGTAGATCAGCGGCCAGAAATCAAAGGTATCTTGAGCTGAGGAAAAAAAGTGCTGCGCTGCCGGCGGGATGCGCCAGGCACTCTTTGAATTCTGCCGGGGAATATGAACCAGGCCGGGCAAACCACGCCGTCGCTGTAACGGGGTATACCCGCGCGGGTCATCCCAGACCAGCGGCGTCCAGGTCAGGTCCAGGCCGGCGTGGAACAGGCCCTGCAAATAGGCGCGGGCGGCCTCACCATAGCCGCTGTGTTCACCTAAAGAAATGTATTTAAGGCCAGTTGGCATAAGCAATGCCCATTCCTGCCTCAAGCATTCCCCAATTCAAGCTGCTCTTGGATCAATTGATAGTAGCGGCCACGCTGCCGTACCAGATCGTCATGGGGGCCGCATTCCACGATCTGCCCCTGGTCCAGCACCACAATTTGATCGGCATGCTTGACCGTGCTCAAGCGGTGCGCCACGATCACGACGGTGCGCTTCTGAAAAAATCCATTCAACTGCTCCAGGATCCAGCGTTCATTCTCCGCGTCTAAGGCATTGGTAGCCTCATCAAAAAACACGTAGCCGGGCTGTTTATAAACCGCGCGCGCGATCAGCAGCCGCTGTTTTTGACCCTGGCTCACCTGGTAGCCTTCATCGCCAATGCGGGTCTCGTACCCTGCCGGTAAAGCCTCGATGAACTCGCCAATATAGGCCACTTCTGCAGCCGCCCGCAAGCGTTCAGCGTCAACCGTCTCATCACTCAGAGCAATATTGCGGGCAATGCTGTCTGCAAACAGCATCCCATCTTGCAGCACCACCCCGCATTGGCGGCGCCAGGCCTGCAAGCCGATGTTTGCCAGGTCATCTTCACCCAGCCGGACCGCACCCGAGGTGGGTGGGTAAAACCCCAGCAGCAGTTTCAGCAGGGTGGTTTTCCCGCTGCCGCTCGGGCCGACGATAGCGGTCACCTTCCCGGCCGGGAAGGATAGCGAAACATCTTTCAGCACCAGGGGCGTATGCGGGCCGCCATACCGGAACGACACTGCGGAGAGGTGGAGACTCGCCTGCTGCGGCAGCTCCGTGATTTTGGAAACATCCGGCGGGTCTTCGTCCGGCTGCTGGTGAATTTCGCTGACACGTTCCAGGCTGATCTTCGCATCCTGCGTCACGTGGATCAGCCCGATAAACTGGCCGATCGGGCCATACAATTGTCCTAAAATATATTGGATAGCCAGCACCATACCGAGCGTCATCTGGCCATCCAGGACGGCTTTGACCGACAGAAAGGTGATGACAATATTTTGCAGTTGGCTCAGACAGATGGCGCCGATATCCTGGGTTTGGCCGAGTTTCAGCGCCGCGATGTTGGTACGGAATAGATTCTGCTGCAGCGTGGCCCACTGCCCGAGCTGCTGCGGCTCGCAGGTGTTGACCTTGATCTCCCGGATGCCTGTCATGATCTCGCTCAATTTGCTCTGCTGTTCCCCCAGTTGCCGGAAGCGCCTGAAATCCAGGTCCCGGCGGCGCTGCAAAAAGAGCAGACTCCACGAGATGTAAAGGCCGCTGCCCACCAAGAAGATCAGAAAAATGACCGGGCTATAGATGGCCAGCACACCGCTGAACACCGCCAGCGTGATGAACCCAAATAGCAGCGACAGGGTGGAGGTGGTGAGGAAGGCTTCGATGCGCTCATGATCGTCAACCCGCTGGAACAGGTCGCCGAGCGTTTTGGTCTCGAAAAATTTGAGCGGCAGGCGCATGAGCTTGGTCAGGAAGTCGGACAGCAAGGCGATGTTGATGTGCGTGCTGATATGCAGCAAGATCCAGCGCCGCTGAAAATCAAAGCCGGTGCGGCCAAGGACCAGCGCCAACTGTCCGGCCAGCACGATATACATGAACGGCAGGTTTTTCTGTTGGATGCCGACGTCCACCAGCCTCTGCGCCAGCAGAGGCAGGGATAGCTCGATCAAAATCCCCGCCAGCATCCCCAGGACCAGTTGAAAGAAGAGCTTGCGATAGGGTTGGAGATAAGGCAGGAGGGTGCGGAAGCTATTGGGGCTGCGGGTTTCGGCCTGCGCCCGGTAGAACCGCCAGGTGGGGGCCAGCAACAACGCCACCCCCTTGTCGCGGCCGTTGAGCCAGCCCTGTAAAAATTCCTGTTTGGAATAAGTGAGCAGGCCGGCAGCCGGGTCAGCCACCGACACAGTCTCGCCCGCTGCCGCATAAACGACGATGAAATGCCGCTGCTGCCAATGGATGATGCAGGGCAGGGCCGCCGGGCGCGCCAGTTGTTCAAAACTGATTTGCACCCCGCGCGCCCGCATCCCGATGGATTCGGCGGCGGCTTTGATGCCCCGCAGCGATACGCCTGCGCGCGAGAGAAAACTCCGTTCTCGTAAGGTGCTCAACGCATAGTACTGGCCATGGTGCCGGGCGATCATCTGCAGGCACGCTGGCCCGCAATCCATGGCATCCAACTGTTTGGCAAACGGGAAGTGGGGCATCCAGAGGCGCAGCCCTCCGTGCTAATGACAGATCGGATACCGTGAGCGCCTTGTACGCCGGGAGTAAGTGAGCATGCTCTGGGTGGCGTTGGCTTGCTCGTTTTGCTGAAAGCAGCCAACTCCATTCCCCCCAATGCAACAGACGGATGAGCTGCGGCCACCAGCCACGGCTTCCAGTTCCCAGTCTGCCATTTCGTCCGCCGCCAACTCCAACTGGGGAGGGCACACGAAATACCAGCTCTGCGGCGTCTCCTCCAGCACCCGGATCTCCGCCCCAGCCGGCAAACAGAAGCCGAACAGTTCCTCCAGGGCGTCTTTGGGTTCCGCCAGCAAGCGCTGTTTGAAGCCCTCGTCCTGGAGAGCGCGCCGCACCACGGCTTCCTCCTCATCCTCGTCCGCTTCGACCACGGCCTCAGCGTCCGCCTGTTCCGAGGCCGCCAGCCAGGGGATGACCATGTGGTGCTGCAGGGCGCTGTCCTCCACCACACGCAGCTCGACGCCCGCGGGCAGCTCCAGCCCCATTTCCCCGGCCAGCACGGTTTTTGGATCCGCCAACAAGGTTTCCCGCAGACCGGGTTCTTCCGCCAGCCTGAAGATCAGGCACTCGTAGATCGCCTGGCGGGTGGTATAGGTTAGATTATTCACAAGTTTCTCCTTTTCGTGATGTGTGATTCGTGCTTCGTAATTCGCAATTGGTCTGAATCTCTCCGGCCTTTTATGACAGAGACCGCACCAGTTCTTTGTGCGAGGTGCTCATTTCCACCAGCGACGAGAGATACGGCTTTAGCCGGTGCGTGAAAAACTGCACCATGGGCTGGTTCTCCACATGCGTGCGCCAAACGCCGCCCACATGCGGCAGATGGCCATCCTGCGCATATTGCCGCTTGATCGCCTCGACCAGCAGCGCAATGCCCAACCCGGTGTGGCGAAAGCGCTCGTCCACAAACAAACGGTCATACAAAATGCATCCCGGCGCGGTGCGCACGGTCAGCATCCAGCCGATCACCTCCCCGCCGTAGCGCAAGCCGACACTATTCAAGGGTTCACAGGGGCGTTCGCCAATGACAGGTTCGATGCCATGCTCGTAATGTTCGGCGGCTTGCTGGCCTTCGAGGGAGCCGCGTTCATCGGCGCTGAGGTCATGCCACAGGAACAGCTCGGCTCCGGCCGGCAGCGGAGGCGGCCGCTGTATCCAGGGCGCGGCCATCAAGGCATCCACCGCAGTTTTGCCGATGACGGCGCAACGCAAGTAGGTCGCTCGAGGCGGCTGCCAGCCGCGTTTGATCAGGATATGCTCCCAGATCGGCGTCTCGGGGCGGCCGCTGGGGTATTCGCAATGGAACAGGGGGTAAGGGCATTGGGCGAGTTCTTGTTCCAGGCGCGCCAGTAAGGCCGTGCCGATTCCTTTTCCCTGATAGGCAGTGTGAACAAACACCGAGCGCACATGCACGGCCTGGCAATCTGCGCACACTTGCGCCAGCGCCAACCCGATCGGTTTACCGGCGACTGCGTACCCCACTGCCCGTGTCGAGTCCTGGAATTGCTCGAACATCTCCACCAACGGGCGAAAATGCGGATAGGTCAGCGGCGCATAGGGTTTGGCCGTTCGGGCGGTTAATACCGTGATCAAGTCCATCGTGCGTCCTCTCCCTATTCCCACAACAGGAGATTCGGCCAGCGTTCCGGGGCGGCCAATCGCAGCAGTTCGTAGCCGATGCCGGCGATGCCCCGGAACAAGCCCGGATTCACCACTCGCGGCGGGAGATCCTCAAAGAGCCTAAAGCCGCCGCACCGGGCTTGCCGCGCCACCAGCCGGGCGGCTTGCCTTCTGGCCAGGGCGATCAGTTCCGGCTGTTCCAGGCGCGGCCCGGCGGTCAAGAGCAGCTCGAGTCGCCCGAAATTGCCGCAGCACAAAAAATCCAACCCGTCGAGAGACATGGCGGCGGTCGTTTGCACTGCCACCGCAATTTCCTCTCGAATGTCAGGTGTGTCTGCGCTTCGCGCCAGGCCGCCCAGTCTGGCCAGCCCAATGCCCGGCGCTCCGTGACAATAGTTCGTCCAGAACACGGGCTGTCGCGAAGCGGGTGTGGAATCAAATGCCTGCCAATTCCCGGCGGCGGCCGAAAATAACTGGCGCTCAAACGCGATCCCCTCCAGCGCCGCCTGCCGCAAGGGCTCCTGGCCGGTCACCTGAAATAAACGCAGTAAAGCATACGCGATTCCGGCCAGGCCGTGTGAAAGTCCGCTCACCGGCGTGGCCCGGATCGTCAGCCAGGCGCGGGGAGAGGTTGGCGTGCGCCGGGCTAACAGATGGTCGCCGCAGCACCAGGCCTGGCGCAAGACTTGTTCGTCGTGGGTGGCCTCATACAACGCCAGCAACCCCAGGATGGCGCCGGCCGCGCCGTCAAACACATCCAGGCGCTCGTCGGCCGCTATCCGCTCCGGCGTCATCAGCGCGGCAACTTGGCCTGCCTGTTCGATGAATGCGGGCTGCGCCAGCCACTGGCCGGTTTTGACCAGCGCGTAGACCAATGACCCAAGGCCATGCGCCGCGCCAATCCCAATCGTCCGGGGAAGCCAGGGTTGATCGAGCCAGGCAGCGAGCGGGCGCAAGGCGGCGTGCAATAGCTCGCCATAGCCGGCGCCGGGGCGAACCGTTTCCATCGCCGCCAGAAACAGGGCGATGCCGGCACTGCCCTGGTACAAAAAGCCATCACATTGGCGGAACTGATAGGCCGGCTCGTGTACAGGGTCCAGGTCTTCCGGCATCATCCAGGTCACCGCGCCGGAGGCGGTTGGCATCGCCAGGCGTTTTACTTGTTCGGCCAGTTCTATAGCGGCTTGTTCCAGGCTCACATCCGCTGTGTTTTGATCGGGCGGCACAGGCCAGTCGGTCTGCGCCCATGCGTCACCGGTCCGCGCAGTTTTAAAATCAAAGACACCCTGGATCAGATGCAACTGACGGTCTTGCTCCGGCGCGTTGAATTGCTCGAGATTGCGCCAGAGAGTCCGGCAGACCGGCTCGGCAAAATAATCCCGGCGCGTTTCACCAGACACAAGCGGCAAGTCGGCCGTGTCGGTGCGAGTTTCAAAGCGCGGGATATCCAATTGTTCGAGCATAGCAACTTCTTGCCGCAGCCGTAGGACGTGTCGCTCGGCCTCAGACGGCGGACAAGACAGCGCCATCAACCTTTCAAGTTCAGTTCGGTGGTCGAGGCCGTCTTGCAGAAAGCGCGGTTGCAATGAACGTCGCAGCACCCGCTGATAGAGCCGGGTGTCTTGGAAAATCACGCGCAAGCGCAAGCCCTCAAATGGCGCGAACATCGCCGCGAACGCGGCCCGATGATCGGCCAGCCAGTGGGCCATGTCCCGAAAACCGCCTTGCATAGCGGCGGCCCATACCTCCCAAGCCGGGCCCATCTCTGCGGGGAGGCAGAGCGCCTCCATCCCGCCGAAAGCCTGCCACCTGCCATCTGCGCCTCGAGCCCAGTAAGACAAGAAATGAGTGCGCAGCACGGTCTCGCTGATCCGCTGCGGTTTGAGGCGAAATGCCTGTCCCCGGACGGTGGGCGTCATCAGCGTTTCCAAGTCAATCAGCACCGGCTGGTCGGCGCATGCGATCACATTCTCCCGCTGGAAATCGCTGCCGCCAAATAGATGTAGCAGACACACCAGCATCCCCGCGCGCTGATAGTAACGGGCCACCTGTTCCCGATCTTGGCACGGGCGAGTGGCAACGTGCTCCATCCACCCATACGCCTCACGTCCCAGGATGCGTGGGCAAGTGAAGAGCAGCTCAACGTCGCTCTGGTTGATGCAGTGGAGCAGATCAGACCACGCCATGTCCAGATCGAGAGGCCGGGGTTTGTAGAACAGGGTCGCGCCATCGGCAAAGGTGAGTTGCAAGACAGTCTGCCCGCCCAGATGCGGTTCGGACAATCCGGCCGTAATCGCCGTGATACGGGAGAAATCGTGCGGTGGGCCGAATGTTTCCGCCAGCGCTTTCCGGTCAGCGTAGAGGCGCTCCAGAAATTGGGTGTTGGTCTCGACCCAGAAATCTGTCGCCGTCGCCAACAAATGAGCCAACACCGGATACTCGGCCAGGGTGCGGCTGAGCCAGTCCCCAGTACGATGTCCGTCATAGGAGACAGCAAGCGTGGCGGTACGGGCTACGCCGGATAGCCGGTGGAGCAGATAGCCTTCCAGGTTTGCGAGGGCATTCTCGGTCAACAACTGAAGGCGGTCGCTGGCGCGGTCGGCCAAGCGCTTGCGCGCCTCGGTCACAAAGCGCGCCCGAAATTCGGCGTCCAGCCCCGACCTGAATGGTGTCCCGGCGCGCAACCCCGCTTCAACCTGGCCGAATAACAGGTCTCCCCGGCTGGCCGTGGCAGTCACACGCTCGCGCGGGCTAATGGGTTGCAGATTCATGGATGCACAACGCCTGTAAAGTCTCCAGTCCTTTTTCCAAGATTTCATCGCGCTCGGCCTGGAACCCCTCACGCTTCGGTTCAACCGGCACGTCGGGCAGAATCCCAATGCCCCATACTGGACTCCTGTCGGGCCAGGTGACGCGCATGCCGGTGAACGTGAACCGGCCGCCACCGGGCAGATTCACATAGGTCGCGTTGCCCACACACCCTGCGGTACGCCGCCCCACAAAAGTCACCCGGCCAGCGATTTTCAGATACATGCAAAAATCTTCGGCGGAGCTCTGCGTGGTCTCGTCAATCAAGGCGACTATCGGCTGGGTGTACACAGCGCGTCCGTCCGGTTGAATCGTGTGTTGGATCACTTTCCAGGAACGCTCCCACCCGGCCGGCCGGCCGGGCGAGGCGTACTCGCCGATGGGCGAGGCGTACTCGCCGATGGGCGAGGCGTACTCGCCGATGGGCGAGGCGTACTCGCCGATGACGGGAATTTCATAGCGCGGCGACGGCACCGGCGTTTGGCACAGACAGCGCACCAACTCGTGTTGAAAGTGCGTTTGCGGGTAACCGCGCAACTCCAGAATCAGTCCGTGCGTGTTCTGGATGAGGGTAAACGTCTCGCGCAGGGCCGCTACTTCAGGCATGGCAAAGGGTGTCAGGTAAACGAGATTGCCCGGCACGGCGCGCAGGTAGCGGGTGCTTCCCAGCCAGGTGCTGCCCAGAAGAGTCCGCCTGACCGGCGGCCTCACTCCCGAGCCGATAGTCTCGGGCGGTTGAGAGGGGCGTTCGGCCGGAACAATGACCCCGGCATGCCGATCGGCGAGCTTCGCGGCAATGCCGGCCATAACCCGATAATACGCCTCGACGCTGGCTGCGGCTTCTACGCGGGCCAGCCAGTCTGGCAACAGGACGTCGAGGTCAAGCTCCGCCAGGGTGATCTGGGGCGCAAAGTAACGCAAAACGATCCACACTTTGCAGAGGCCGAGAATCCTTTCCGCGCGCGATAAGCTGGCGGTTGGGGATTGGCCGAGGGCATGCGGCGGCTCCGGCTCGAAGGCCGGGGAAGGCCGCCCGGCGCCCCGGTCACCTTTGGGCCCATACACGTAAGGATAGCCATCTTCATTCCAACCTTCATGGATTCGCCGGAGAAACGAGTCCATGAAGGCTGCCCGAGCAACGGGCCGGCAGTCGGCCAGAGGGTGACCGACATGGGCCTGGATGGCGTCCATCACAGCCGATGGGCTGGCCGCTTGTTCAACCTGCGGCAGGGTCGTGATAAACACTTGATCCCAATCACGCTGGCTCATGCCTTGCCCTATCTCGGGATGAAACAGATAGAGAGAACCCCAGATGTTGGCCAGGGCCTGGATGCGCTGCAGGCGATCAGCTTGCTCCGCTATACGAGTGCGCACCGTCATCTGAACATTCATCGAGGGTGCCAGGCTCCCTTCACTCCTGCTTGAGCACCACCGGCAGATAGACCGAGTAGGCGGCCGCTTGCTCGACGACAAAGCCAACCTCGGCAACACCGGGCTGGGCTATGTTCGACGCGCTAAAGTGGGCCGTGTTGGTGATGACCTGCCCGGCAAAGGCAACATTGGTCGTGACCTGCGCGCTAAAGCTGAGGGTATACGCGGTGTGTGCAGCGACATCGTGCGGTCCCCAGCGCACCGGCGGCGGCAACAGGGCTGAGCCGCGCTGTATCCATGCGCCAAAGGCCACGCCGGAGGGCAGCGGATCGGTCAGCACCACGTTGGCTGCCAGGCTGTCGCTACCGTTGCTGATGACGAGTGTGTATGTGACCGTCCCACCCAGCGGCACCTGGTTCACGCCGCCAGTGTCTACGAATTTAGAGACGTGCAGCGCGGGCGCGGCAGGCGTGACCGGCTTCAAGTAAACCAGCGCGCGGTTGTTGTCGCTGTCGGCGAGGTACAGATTGCCCGCCGCATCCACGGCGATTCCCCAAGGAGAGCGGAGGCTTTCAGCGCTCCGCCCGCCGTTGTTCATTTGGTTGGTCGTGAAGCTGCCTTGCTGTCCAAAGACCAGGTCCGCCGTCGTATCGCCGGTCAGGGGCGCATCGTACTCCAGCACACGGTGGTTGGATGTATCGGCAATGTACAAGACACTGTCCGCACTGATGGCTACGGCGGTCGGGAGGTTGAGGCTGTCGGCGCTTAGCCCGCCCTTGTTGGGGGTCTGGGTGTTAAAACTTCCACCCTGGCCAAAGACCCGATCCGCTGTAGGATCGCCGGCCAAGGGCGTATTGTATTCCAACACGCGGTGATTGGCGTTATCGGCGACATAAAGATTACCGGCTGCATCTACGGCCACATCCATTGGATAATAGAGCGTATCGGCGCTTAGATCACCCTGGTTAGGCCCTCCGGTGGTAAAGCTGCCGCCCTGGCCCAAAACCCGGCTGGCGGCCTGGCCATTGGTCAGTGGCGCATCGAATTCCAGCACCCGATGGTGTCCGGTGTCGGCCACATAAAGATTGCCCTCACTATCTACTGCCACACCCCCAGGGAGGAAGAGGTTGGAGGCGGTTGGGCTGGATGGTGCGGTACTGCTGGTAAAATCAGGCTGGCCAATGACGACGCTGGCTGCCATCCCGTTACTGAGCGGCGCCCGGAAAACCAGCACCCGGTAGTTAGCCGCATCACTCACGTAGAGATTGCCGCTGGTATCCACGGCAATGGCGGAGGGATAGAGCAGCCTGTTGGCCGACACTATGGGGTTGTCCCAATCCTGCTCTCCAAAATCTGGGTATCCAATCACCAGATCGGCCGAGGCACCATCTTGCAAGGCGGTACTGCTAGGCCAGGATAGGACGCGCCAGTTTTCTCGATCGAGCACAAAAACGCGCCCGGTGCTGCGGTCCACCTCTACATCGGTAGGCCCTAAGAGCGTATCGGCTTCCACCCATTCGAATTCGCCCCAGTCACTGGTAAAGCCAGCCTGCCCCATGACGCTGTCGGCGGTGGTGTTGCCTGCCTGGGGTACATAGACCGCGAATGTCATGGGCTGCGAGACGCCGCCACCTGGTGTGGGATTGGTGAGCGTCAAGATCAGCTCGCCGCCCGCAGACACATCTGCCGCACTGACATCCATGATGAGCACGCCCAGGTAATCCCAAGCGGCCGTGCGAACGGAGCCGTTCACCTTGACGATCGTGCCATCAACGATGCCGGTGGCCCAGATTTCTAGCTGGAAAGCTGCGCTTCCGGCCCGCACGGTACCAGGGTACAGCTCGATGATCTCGGGAATGGGGTTTTCCAGCGGCACATCGTACTCCAGGGCACGGTTGTTGCCCTGGTCGGCGATATAGACGTCCATATAATCTTCGTCGGTGGACAGGCCTACCGGGGCATTCAAGCTGTCTTCGCTCACGCCGCCTTTGTTGGCAGTATTGGTGGTGAAGCTTCCATCCTGGCCAAAGACATGGTTGGCGGCCGCACTGGTGAGGGGAGCGTTATATCCCAACACACGGTGATTGCCAGTGTCTGCTACCAACAATCGGTTGCCGGCATCCACCTCGACGCCGTTTGGCGAGTTGAGGCTGCTGGCGCTCACCCCGCCGTTATTGGGTGTGTTGCTGGTAAAGTCTGGCTGTCCGATGATATAATCGGCCACGCTATCCGTAGGGTCGACGGTGTAAACCAGCACACGGTGGTTTCCCGTGTCGGCCACAAACAGCTCATCGTGCCCCGCACCGATGGCCACTCCCGTGGGGTGATTCAGGCTGGTGGCGGTAGGCGGGTTGGGGGCAGCATTGCTGGTGAAATCTCCAAAAGTGCCGAGCGGAGCGCCAACCACATCTCGCGGCTGGCCGAGCACCTTGACGGCGCCCATGCCCGTTTCCAGCGGGCCCTCAAAGATCAGCACCCGGTTGTTGTCACGGTCGGCCACCACCAGGTTATCGTAATAGTCGAGCACAATGCCCATCGGATGGTTGAGGCTGGCGGTAGTCGGCGGGTCGGAGACGGCATTGCTGGTGAAATTTGACTGGCCAAGCACCATGCTGGCCGCCTGGCCATCGGTGAAAACAAGAAAATCTTCATCGTCCGGATCCACATCCGGCTCGTACATCACCACCCGATTATTGCCCGCGTCGGAGACGAACAGGTTGCCATCGTCGTCCAGGGCCAGGCCCCAGGGGGTATTGAGGCTGCTGGCGCTCAACCCGCCGTTATTGGGGGTATTGCTGGTAAAGTCCGGCTGACCGAGCACCACGTTGGCCGGGTCGCCATCCTCATAGGCATCCACATCATCCCAGATCAGCACGCGGTGGTTGCCGGTATCCGTCACAAACACCTGCCCGCTATAGTAATAAACGGCGATGCTGGCGGGCGCGTTGAGGCTTTCAGCGACAGGCGGGTCGGGAGCAGCGGCGCTTTCGTAATCCGGCTGACCATATACCTGATCAGCGCTGGTGTCCAACTCGGCGCTGGGATGTGCCAGCACTCGCCGCGGTTGGGAGAACCGCGCGGGCAGTTGGCCCGGCGAGTTGCGCTTATCCCCAACTGTAGGCGCGAGGAGCACGGACAGCCCTACCAGCACCATCGCCAAGAGCACTAATAGTCCTCTGCGGAAATACCTCTGGATAGTGGGAGTGTCAAGCATCATGGGGTTGCTCTCCTTTACTGAAGTATGGACTAGGGGCACAAATGGTCATCAATCATATACATACAATTATACACTGGTTTCTTGATTTTAGATAGCGCCATTTATCCCAAATTCGGGCGCGAAAACCCACAAAAAAACTGTAGTCCGGCCTTCTGACCGGACTACAGCGATGCACAGCAGCTACCCCGCTGCCGGTCAGTTCTCCCGCACCACCAGCGGCAGGTAGATCGCTTGCCACCTGGTGTGCAGCGTCGCCGTGCGCGTGATCGGCTGGTACCCCTGCGCCTGGATGGTGGCGGTGTTGACGATGTCCCGGGGCGGCAGGCCAACTGCATTGATGGCACGGTGCTCTTTGCCAGCCTGTTAGAACTGGCGAATATTGACCCCCTTCTGATCATCGTGCCAGGACACGCCTTTGTGGGATGGCGCGTTTGGAAGAACGTAAAGCGTTACGAGTTCTTGGAAACGACGCTGATCGGCGATGGCGATTTTGAGGAGGCGCAGCAGGCAGCCCAGGCTCGATACGATGACGCGTTGATGAATGGCTATCTTGACCGCAAGCTGTTCGATCCTGGTGGTTTTGCACGAGTGATTGATGTGAGAACTTGTCGAGCCAGAGGAATTATACCGTTATGCAGGAGTCAGCCCTATGACCGATCGCCGCCGTCCACCATCCCGTCGTCCATCCAGCACGCCGCCGCGCCGACCCACCCGCGTACCACCTCGCCGCACCGGAGCCGGCAGAAGCCGCCCGACGACACATCTGCTGCCCTGGCAACAGATCGCCCTCATCGCCGGGGGTATCTTGCTGCTGGCAGTCGTCATCTTCTTCGTAGCGCAGGCACTGACCGGCGCGGAAAAGTCTCCCACGCCGTCTGGCGTCACCACTCCGCCCGCCACGTGGACACCATCGTCTCAAACCCCGCCTGTCCCCACTGAGGCTTTATCCTCAACCGACACGCCATCCCCCTCCACGGCTCCCGTCCTCGCCCTCCCTGATACCCCGTCATTGCAGCAACTGATGCTCACCCTCATCAACGAGGAGCGGCGCGCCAACGGACTCGCCGAACTTACATGGGACGGCGCCGCCGCCGCGGGACTGGCGCACGCCCAGGATATGGCCCGCCCGGGCTACCTGAGCCATTGGAATACCGAGGGGTACGGGCCGGATCATCGTTATACCCTGGCTGGTGGACTGGACGCGATCCGCGAGAATGTCTACATGTACGGGCACAGCGCTGGCGCTGGTCCCACCACACCTGACGAATGGGCGGATCTCATCCAACAAGCGCAGCGAACACTGATGGAGAGCCCCGGTCACCGAGACAACATCCTGGCCTCGGAGCACACACACATCGGGATCAGCATTGCGTACGACGCTGATGCAGGGCGATTGAGAATCGCCCAAGAGTTCGTGGATCGGTACGTCACATTGCAGTCCATCCCCGGACGGGCCTCCCTCGGCGATAGCATCACGATTAGTGGGCGCATAAGCCCTGGCGGGAGCGCTCCTTGGCTCAATCTGGCCTACGGACCCTTCCCGGAGCCGATGGGGGTGGCCGAACTGAACACGACAGGGACGTACAGTTCGAGCGCGGAAACCTACCAGGCACTGCCGTTCACCGTAGAGGCCGATGGACGATTCAGGCAGCAAATTGCTCTGGATCACGGAGGACAGCTTGGCCTGTACCACATCCGCATCTGGGTAGACGTGTCCGGCATATCAGTCCTGGCGAGCGACGTGATTGTTGAGGTTATATCATAAAGCAGGGCTTTCCCACAAAACCTCGCCAGGCGAGGTAGCCGCAGTTGTGTATACTGAGCCTATATTTCGCACCTTGAAAACTGAATAGAGAGCAGACTGGCGGAATTGCGGATTCTGAGGCAATATAGGGACGCTGACCCTGTATTCGAAGGAGGTATCCCGATGTCCTTGAGCACACGATTCTGGCGGATTCCCATCTCAGCTTGGCTGTGGTGGGCCATCATTTGCCTGGTTTGCGTTGCTACGCCAGCGGTCTCGGGTGAGAGGGGAGTCAGTCACCTACCCGTGTTGACGGGTGTGGTCACCCACGATCCCCAAAGCGGCCCACTCATCCCCTGGCAGCCAGTACATCGCTCACGCGGGTGGTTACGGAAAGAGTTCCGTCGACGACTGCATCGCGCCTGGCAGCGAGTGCACCGGCGTGCGGCGTGGGTCAAGCACCTGACTCGACTGCTGCTGCGGGGTACGTTGAGTATGGCTGCCGTGGTGGACCTGTTGGCGCGATCACAACTGCGGCGACAGATGGGCGCTTTGCCTGTGTTGTACGCCTTGCTGGAGGTGCTGCAAGTGCGGGAGATCATCAACCGCCACTGCCCCACGGCAGCGGAAGTGGATCATGGCATCGTCGCTGTGGTGATGATCCTCAATCGACTGATGACTCCTCGCCCGCTCTACCAGATCGCAGACTGGCTGGCCCGCACGGTGTTGATCTACCAGTTGGGTGTGCCAGCGCGCAAGTTCAACGACGACCGCCTGGCCCGCACACTGGATGCGATCAGCCAGCACACACGCGACATCTGGCAGGACGTCGTGCACCGGGCGTTGCTGCGGGCAGACATCGACTTGTCAGTCATCTTCTACGACTTGACGGCCTTCATCGCCCACGGCAGCTACGCCGACAGCCAGTACGTGGACTTTGGATTCGCCCACAACACGCCGATGGACAAGCACAAGGTCAAGGCTGGCCTGAACGTCAGCGCCGATGGCAACGTCCCCACCGAGTATGGTCTGTGGGCCGGGCGCACGGCTGACCTGGCTACCGTGCAAGAGAACATGGAGCGGTTGTGTCGCCTGTTGAGAAGTCACGGTTGGTCGGCCGAGGAAACCCTGATCATCGGTGATCGAGCCAACTTGAACGACGAACTGGCCATCGCCTATGACGACCATCACTTGCGCTACCTGGCCGGGCTGCAACCGCAGCACAAGGCCCATCGGCAGCTACTGACAGCTCATCCCACAGTGCAGTTCCACGCTCACCCTCTGAGCGACGAGCGCGGGAGCCGAGGCTACTGGGGCATCCCGTGCCAGGTGGCTTTCGAGCACGACGGGCGGCGAGTGGTGCACCAGGGCTTGATCGTGCTCAGCGGGCCGATGCGCAGCGCCAGACGCAAGACGCGCGCCACTCAGTTGCGGGCACTGCGCCAGGCATTGGCCGAGGTACAAGCCCGGATCGGTCGCCCCTACTATCGCACCATCGCAGCGGTTCAGCAGCGGGCGAATACCCAACTGAAGAAATCGCCGGTCGGCAAGCTGATGCGCATCGAGGCATTCCAGGATGAACGAGGCCAGATTCACTTGCGGTACTGGGTCGATCGCTATGTGCTCTGGCAGGCCATGCAACGCGATGGCCGCTACCTGTTGGTCACCAACGATGGGTCGCTATCCCCCCGGCGTATGCTCGACCTCTACCGCCAGAAGGACGGCGTGGAGAAACGCTTCCACGTTTCCAAGAGTGACCTCAAGGTCTCGCCTATCTACCTGCACAAAGACGAACGCATTGAGGGAATGTTACTCATCCATATGCTGGCCTTGCTGGCTTACAGCCTGCTGGAACGCCAGGTGCGCCAGGGTGGCTTGCAGATGACGACGCGGCGGGTTATCGAAAAGCTCGAGACCTTGGACATCGTCGAGACCCTGTGCTGGGATGGCAGCCTATTGTACCGTCTCGTCCCTCTGGACGAGGAACAGGCTGTGCTCCTGGAAATCCTAGCCCAAGTTCTGACAGACCTCCAACGCCCTCGCTGGCCGCACCCTGCGCTTCCCTCTGGCAACGCTCTTCCTCTAGCCTTGCCACCTATCACCCACTGGCACGCAGGCGCAGCGTCCCAAGTCGCTGTGTAGGCCCACACCGATGGGAGGGGCGTAGTGCGCAGAGGAAACAGGACAGAGACCGCACCTCTCCCTGAAGCCAGCGCAGGGAGGCCTGGAACGGCCTCCCTCCCTACTCGCGTGCCTCAGATGACCCAGCGATGCCCATC
>JAFGOG010000557.1 GCA_016926595.1 Anaerolineae bacterium | reverse complement strand
GCCCCGGAAGTCGCGCCCCCTGTCGAAGAGGCCGTGCCTGTCATCGAGGCATCTCCGCTGCCGGTCGAGGAGTTGGTGCCGGGCGCGGTGGTCGAGGCCGCCCCGGAAGTGGTGCTTCCCGTCGAGGAGGTCGCCTTGCCGCCCGGGGCAGAGCTTGTCAAGGAACAGGTTGTGCCGGTCGCCGAGGAGGTTGCCCCGCCGTCAGAGTTGGACGATCTGCTGAGGCAGCTCAAGGCGCGGCCGCGTGACTATCAGCTTCAACTGGAGCTTGCCCGCCTCCACCGCGACCAGCGCGACTGGAATGCGGCCTTGAAATACTATGAAAAGCTGATCTCATCCCGCCGGCTCGTGCCCGCGGTCATCAGTGACCTCGAACCGCTGGCCGAAACGGACGTCGATCACGTCCGCCTGTACCAACTACTGGGCGATGCCTACATGCACGAGGATCGCCTGGACGAGGCGCTGAGCATGTACCGGCAGGCTCGCCAGGCGTTGACGCACTAGATTTGAGACCCAGTCAGGAGAAGGCATGGAACGCACACTCGTCATTCTCAAGCCCGATGCGGTGCAGCGCGGGCTGATCGGTCCTATCATCACCCGCCTGGAGCAGCGTGGCCTACGGTTCGCCGCCATGAAACTGATGCAGATCAGCCCTGACCTGGCCGCCCGCCACTATGCGATCCACAAAGGCAAGCCTTTCTACGAAGGACTGGTCCGGTTCATCACCAGCGGCCCGGTTGTGGCGGCCGTTATCGAGGGCAGGGACGCCATTAACATTGTGCGCAAGACGCTGGGCGCGACCAGCCCGGCTGGCGCCGAACCGGGCACGATCCGGGCCGATTTTGGCCTGGAGATCGGCCGTAACCTGGTGCACGGGTCGGATGGGCCAGACACGGCGGCGTACGAGATCCCCCTCTTTTTCGCTGAGGACGAGATCCTGACCTATGAGCGGGCCGTGGATCTCTGGCTCCACGAATAGACAGATCCACTACCACATCTACAGCAGAGGGGCCTGAACGTTCAGGCCCCTCTTGTGCGCACCGCCTGACAAATGTCATAGACAGCCGCACTAGATCGGAGTAGAATAGAACCATGCGAGACCTGGGAACCTGGTTGAACGATATGAGCGCCCGCCCATTGCCAGGGGGCGTGGCGGCAGCGTCCGTAGCTGCGGCGATGGGCGCCGCACTGATTGCCAAGGCGCTGCGCGTCACGCTCAACCGGCAGCAGCTCGCGGCCCCCGATCGGGCCGTCCTGGAAGAGACCCTCGCCCTGAACCAGGCTCAGCAGGTGGCGCTGTTCCGCCAGGCCGACGCCGACGTCGAGGCTTACCAGGCCGTTCTCGATACCCGTTCCCTGGCCGCTGGCGATCCGGCCCGGCGCCGGGCATGGCATTCGGCCACCGAAGTGCCGGTCGCCGTCGCTGAAACCTGTCGCCTGCTGCTGGACAGGCTGCCGGGCGTGGTGTCCCAATGCTGGAGCGGCGTGTGTGTTGATTTCGAGATCGGAAGCCAGCTACTCCGGGCTGGGCTGCGGGCAGGGATCTTGGCCGCTGAGGCCAACCTGAGCCTGGGAGGCGCGGCGATAGACGCCGGTCGATTCCAGGCTCGAATAGAAGCGTTGTTACAGGCAGATCGAACAGACGAAGGGAGTGATGGTGATGATGCGCGGTTGTCCGGGTGCGATTGCCTTTAGAGAAGCCAGGCCTGAGTATATCGACTGCCCCCACTGCGGGAAAGAGATGGAGATGTGGTCCGACGAGCCGCTGGCTCGCTGCCCGCACTGCGGTTTGTGGGTCAACAAGGAGCGGGGCGCATCGTGCATCGACTGGTGCAAGTTTGCGGCCGAGTGCATCGGCCTGGAGGCCTACGAGCGGCTGAGAAAGGATCGCCCGCCGGAGGAAAAGATCGGTGACCCAGACGCCGTTTTACGACGCGCTGGCGTCTGATTACGATCGCTTTGTGAATTGGGAAGGCCGGCTGGCTCACGAGCTGCCTTTCCTGGAGCGCCTCTTTGCCGATCATGGGGTGAGGCGGGTGCTGGATGTTGCGTGTGGCACCGGCCACCACGCCATTGCCCTGACCAGGCGGGGCTACCAGGTGCTGGGAACCGACCTGAGCGCGTTGATGGTCGAACAGGCGGAGCGAAACGCCGCCGCCGGCGTAAAAGCCCGGTTTGTTGTGGCGGGGTTTGGCGGCCTGGCAGCGCTTGGCGAGACTTTTGACGCCGTGCTGTGCCTGGGCAGTTCGCTGCCCCACGTGCTGACGGAAAAGGCGCTGGTCGAGGCGCTGGCCGATTTCGCCGCAGTCCTCCATCCTGGCGGCCTGGTCGTGATCCAGAACCGCAATTTTGACCGGGTGTGGCGCCGGCGGGAGCGCTTCATGGGGCCCCAATCGCACCGCGAGGGCGAGCAGGAGTGGGTTTTCGTCCGCTTTTACGATTTCCACGAGGCGACCGTCACCTTCAACATGATCCGCCTGCGGCGGAATGGTGGGGCCTGGACTCAGGATGTCGAGTCGACCGAGCTGCGCCCCATCTTTTGTGACGAGCTGGCCACTGCGCTGGGAGAGGCTGGATTCTTCCAGACCGCCTTTTACGGCGGCTATGACAGCTCGCCCTTTGATCCGGCCCACAGCGGCGACCTGATCGCCGTCGCCCGAAAGTAGAAACCGGTTGTCAAAAAGAACGACGGCCCCGGCAATCGCCAGGGCCGTCGCCTTTCACAGGGAAACTACTGGGGTGAGATCATCGGCAGTTGGGCAAAATCGTCAGGCCCCAGCGTAGTCACGTCCTCCGCCTGTGACGGCGGATAGGCGCTCAGCGCCTCCTCCTGGGTCGGCGAAGTGCCGTCAGGGTAGGCCACGTCGATGATGCGGGTGTGGTTCTTGTCAGCCGGAGCCCCACCTATGCGCCACTGCTGCGCCGCTCCCTCCACGTCCCGTATCCGCCAAACACCGCTGGCGGGGTAGCCCTCCTGGCTCATTACCACGGCCAGGTAGCTCCACGAGGCCGGATCGAGGGCTGCCACGTCTATGCCCAGGTTGTCGGCCAGCGCCTTTTTCGGCATCCGGATGGTGATCCGGTTCTGACCAGGATCGCTCACGATGTTGAGTGTGCTGGTGTCACCGATCTTGGCCGGCTCCAGCGAACCGGCCGGCGGCGGGCCAAAAAGGCCCGGCGTCCAGCCCTCGGCCCAGACGGCCAGGTCCCAGGCGTCGGCTTCCGGCACTGCGGCATTGCGGCCGGGCAGCAGCTTGCGGGCGCCGCCCTCTACGGCGTTGATATAGACATCCAGCGTGTGGATGCCCATGCCGTTCGGCGCCCCCCAGTCGTTGTTCAGCGGGCCGTCGAAAGTAAAGCGGAAGATCAGGTTGTTGTCGTCCTCGGCTACCATAAACTCGACCAGGTCGAACGCGCCGGAGGCAAAAACCTTGTCGGTGGGATAGGCGTAGCTGCCGGGGCCGTGGTCGTCGCCCTTGGGATCGGCCACGGTCAGGAGCGGCTTGGTCAGCCCCAGGTCGGGGACGACGATCTCGGCCGGGCCGCCGCTCGGCGCCGCCTGCATGTCGCGCTGCTCGCCCTCGCTGACCACCGTTCGCAGCTTGAGGGCGTCGCCCGCGTCCGGCTTGCCCAAGTCGGCGTAGGGCAGGGCTACCTCCAGCGTCATGCCCGACACTCCGACCGGCAGGCCGGCGGTCGCCTCGACATAGGCGCCGGTCTTGTCCACGGTATAGTAGGCGGCCGACCCGTCCTTGATCGCCACTTCGAGCAGCGCGTTGGCGCCAAAACCCAGCAGCGTGTCTCCGCCGCCCTCGACCGCGATGCGGCTGAACGGCTGCTCGCTGCCGCCGCCTGGCTTGGTCAGGTAAAAGCCGACGAGCGTCTCGGCGCCGACATCGGCCCACGGCCGGCGGGCATCGAGGCGCAGATACAGGGTGTTTTTGTCAAAACCGTACCAGATCTGGCTGACCACCTGTTCCGGCGTAGCCTGGACGCCGCCTTCCTCCAGGTAGTAACCGGCCCCATCCCACTCGCCGTCGGCAACGGCGCCGTCGATCGTCGGCGTGATCACGCCCGTCGCACCCGCTGCGGGCGGCTGGGACGTCTGCGGGATCACCGGCACTTTGAGGAAGGTGGGCACCGGCTCGCCCATCAGCTCATAGACGCGCTGCAGCGTCAGCCGGAACTGGAGGTCAAAGCTCGCGTCATCGCCGCTGTTCTGGTCGGCGCCATACCACCAGAACCAGTCGCTGCCTTCGGCGGTATAGATGGCGTCCATCACCTGGTCCAGGGTCTCCTTGTCCAGGCCGCCCTTTTTCTTCTCGACATGGTCGCGCACCCGGCCCAGGTAATCCCAGGCCCGGTTCTCCTCGTCCTCGCCGATCCAGGTCAAGTAATCGGGGCTGACCCAGCTACCAGCCCACAGCTCCTCGATCTCGCGCTGGTCGGGGAACTGGGTCACATACTCGCCGGGGGTGATAGTCTGGATGGCGCCCTTTTCCTGCTCATCTTGCAGCATCTGGTACAGGCTGTTGAGGAACTCTTTGCCGTCGTTGGCATAGTGCTCCCAGGCGTTTTCGCCGTCCAGGATGACGCTCACCAGGTGCGGGCCGCTCGCGCCGGTCTCTTCCAATCGGCTGCGGATGGCCAGGACGCGGTTGATCAAGTCCTGGGCGGCCGCCTTCCCGGCAGTGCCGCTGTAAGTGAACCCTACCTTGTCGCTGATCGTCTTGTCGCGAAAGACGATGTACATCTGGTTGTCGCGGCCGCTGACGATGTAGGGTCGGTACAGCGCGTCGGCGTCCTGGACGAGCCCCTGGCCATCGCGCCCAAAGCTGATCTCGCCCAGGCTGCGGGCCAGCACCTCTTCGTCGCTGGCCATCCACTGCAGCCCGGCCGCGGCTACCATGTTCACGATCCCTTGGGCCACCGAGCCTTCGGCCGGCCACATGCCCACCGGCGGCTTGCCAAAAAGCTCGGTGTAGAACTCGACGCCCATCTCCACCTGGGCTACGGCGTCGAATCCGCGCGCGTACCGCGGCGGAAGCTCGATGTCCGGCACGGCAGAGCTGGCCAGGTTGGAATCCAGCAGCAGCGGCAGGATCGGGTGGAAGAAGGGGGTCATGGTCACCTCGATGCGGCCCTCGTCCTGTAGCTGTTTGTGGAGCGGGATCACCTCGGCCACCAGGCGGGCGTGCTCGGCCAGGACGATCGCCTTGTCTTCTTCGGCAAAGTTCTGCCCCTTGGCCACCAGGCCAGCCAGCGGCTCTTCGGCCAGCCAGTCGGGATCGGTCCAGGCCAGGTTAAAGAGGACCTGCAGGTCCAGCCACGTTTGGGTATCCCAGTTCGCGTTGTTATCGCGGTCGTTGGCGATCTCCTGGTAGCGGGGGAACCGGGCGATGATCTTGGAATTGGTGTCAAAGAACCGGGCCTGGATGAACGCCTTTTGCTCGCCGGTCAGGTCGGCCGCCGGGATTTCGGTGTCCACCTGGTACAAGTCCTTGGCGCCGGCCGCTAGGTCCTGAAGCTGGCGCAGCAGTGAAGGCGTCAGGTTGAAGGTAGCCCGGATGTCGGGATACTTTTTCAAGATGGCGGCCATGTCCACATAGTCCTTGGCCGCGTGGACGCGCACCCATGGCTTTTGATAGATACCTGTCGCCGGGTCCTTGAAATAGACCGGCTGGTGCTGGTGCCAGATGATCGACAGGTAGAGCGGGTTTTCCGCCGGAGCTGTCGTGGGCTCAGCCGTGGGCGGCGCCGCTGTGGCCGTGGGCGGCACCGGCTGGGGCGTGGGCGTCGCGTCTGGCGCGCCGCAGCCGGCCAGAAGGCTGGTTATCCACACAATCACCAGTAACAGAGACCAACGTTTCGTCATCATTCCTCTCCTTCTTTGATCTAGTCATCCCCCTCGCCCTACCTACTCCCCCAAGGGAGAGGAAGCCGGGCGAGCGGCTTGGTGGCGACTCACTGCCGGCCGCGGTAAATATCCACGCCGGCAGAGCGGGTGCCGACCCACCACCTTCCTTCGGTATCCTGGGATATGGTCGTCGGCTCGGCGCCGGAAAAGCCAGACCAGTTATCGTAAACCTTCCACGTCTGGCCGTCAAACTCGACCAGCTCGCCGCCCACCTCGGCTGGCCGGGCTACCCCAACCCACAAGATGCCCGGCCTGACTTCGGCGACGGTGTTCACCGTGTTGAACGGGATGTCCGAGTTGCCGGTGCGGTAAAATCTCCAGGCCGCACCGTCCCACAAGCCAAGCCCGCCGCCTGCCGTCCCGGCCCACAGCCGCCCGCTGGAGTCGAACACCAGCTCGATCACGCTGCTCCAGGCCGGATCAAAATCCTTCGGAAAGCTCGTCCACTCGCCGGTGGCGGTGTCAAGACGGCTGACGCCGGCGTTGGTGCCGAACCACACCCGGTCGCCTCCGGCTCCGGCCTCCACGGCCAGTGCCAGTACCCGGTCGCCGGCCAGGCCAGAGGTCGTGGCAGTCAGCGGAGTCCATGCCCGCCCATCCAGGACCGCCGCGCCCGTTTCGGTGCCCACCCACAGGCGACCATCACTGCCCACTGCTAGGGCGTACACCATATCCCCCAGCAGTCCCAGGTCGCCGGCCCGGTAGGTTTCCCATTCGGATCCATCGTAGGAATTCAGGCCCTGTTCTGTGCCAAACCACAGGCGGCCAGAGCGGTCGCGGGCTAGGGCCCGAACACTGTTGTGCGCCAGCGAAGAGTTTTCTGTGGTAAAGAGGGTCCAACGGTCCGGCAGGTCGGTGGCTTCCGGCGGCGACCAAAAGGCCACGCCGTGGTCGGTAGCCAGGACCATCTCGTTGCCCGGCGCGGCCACAATGTCGTACACGGTATTGCTGGGCAGCAGCGTGCTGCTGCTGGTGAAATGGGACCAGTTGATCCGTCCCATCGTCAGTTGCAGGGTCGCCGCCGTATAGCCTACGGCGATCGCCACGACGAGCAAGCCCGAGATGATCCAAAAAGACCGCGGCGGGTTGGGGACCATCTGCCGGAACCAGGCCCAGTAGATCTCCTGTTCCTTGAGCCAGCGGTAGGCGTGGGCCAATGCCGACGCTGCGGCCAGGCACAGCGCGGGGGTCAGGACCAGTGTGTACTGCGGCCATTTGGTGGGCCACACGAGCAGGAAGAGCAGGCTGGTAGCAACCCATACGACCACCCAGCGGCGCTCGCGCCATTCCCAGTAGAGGCCGGCCAGAGCCAAGAGAAAGATCACCCCGTCGACGCCGGGGTAGAAAAAAACGTCGGGATGCCAGGCGGAGGGTGCGGAGCGGGAGATCCAGAAGAGCGGTTGGTACCACGGCAGACCGGCCAGATCGACGTCGGCGCCTTGGGAGTAGCCAACGTGAAAGAACAACGAATTGTACAGGCGGGCAGCCGACTCGTGCCAGAGTGTCGGGTTGAGCAGACAGAAAGTGGCAACCGAGACGGCCAAGTAGAGCAGCAGATGGTACCACTTGACCCGCTTTTCGAAGAAGGCGAGGTAAAGGACGACAAGCGCGACGGGCATATAGGTGAACTTGCCCGCCGCCGTGACGCCCAAGGCCAGCGCTGAAAGCCAGAACCAGGCGTCGGGCAGCCTGCGATCCTGCTCTTGGCCGGCTGGTTGAGAACGGACGAGGGCCAACACAGCGCACAGCGAGGCCAGGTGGGGCAGCGCCTCCAGGTAGGCCTGGCCAGTATACTTGATGGCCAGCGTGTGCACCGCCATCAGACCTCCTGCCAGCGGGTTGAGCAGAGCCAGCGCCAGAACCGCCAGGGCGCCGAATAGGGCAGAAAGGGCCCGCGTCGCGTACAGCCCAATAGTCCAGGTGGTATCCGGCCCGAGAACCAACAGCGCCAGACCATAAAGCAGCTTGACCAGGGCGGGATGCTCCCGGTTGGCGGCATAGTCGATCACGCCGTTCCAGTCGCCGGCCCTCAACACCCTGGCATAGTCAAAGCCGGCTCGCAGGTAGACCGGTTCGTCATAGTCCAGGGGCAGCCGCAGAACCGCCCAGCCCCGCAGCAGCGCGGCGACAAGCACAATGCCGATCAGCGCCAAGAGCCAGGTGCGGTTGCCCTTTCCGGTGGTCGCGGTCATTTACGCTCTCTGATCAGCGCCTTGTAATAGGCCAACAGTCCCTGGTCCTGTTCGGCGCCCCAGATCATCGGCACGCGGCTGACGTGCAGGCCCATGCCCTCCCGGGTGGTGCGGGTCTGGCTGAGCCCGACCTCGGTCCCATAGTAGATGATGGGCGGGCCGGGCAGCCGCATCTGGGCGGCGGCGGCGCGGCGCAGCGCATCCTTGTCGCCGCCTGCCAGGTAGAGAAAGCGGTCCATGTCGTGGTTGTCGAGGAAGGTGGGCATCAAAAAGCTGTCCGGGAAGTAGGCTACGTGGCGTTCCAGGAAGCGCATCAGGTGGTCATCGGTCCACCGGCCCAGGGCAAAGGTGCGGCGCAGGGCATCGCCGGCGAAAAAGTCGAGACAGCCGTCGAGCCGGCCGGCGTAGGTGCGCTGGACCGCTGGGGCGTCTACTATCTCTCCAAAGCAGTAGCAGTCGGGCTTTTCCGCCTTGCAGGCGGCCCAGAAATCGGTCCAAAAGTCGGGTCCAGGCCCGTTGGCATAGTCGAGACGGTAGCCATCTACGTCAAGCTCGCGCAGCCAATAGCGGGCGGTGTCGATCATCCAGGCGCGGGCCGCCGGGTTGGCCAGGTCCACCTGGGGCATAGATCGCACGCCGAAAAAGGTGCGATAGCCGATCTCCGAGTCGTCGAACGTGAACCAGGACCGGTATGGGCTGGCCGGGTCGGAGCAGGCCTGGCGAAAGAAGGGGTGCTCGTTGGAGATGTGGTTGCAGACCAGGTCAAGCAGCACCCGGATGCCGCGGGCGTGGGCCTGCTCGACCAGGGCGTGCAGCGCATCTTCTCCACCCAGCCGCGGCTCGACGTGCATTAGATCGGTCGCGTCATAGCCATGGTGGGACGGGCTGGGAAAGATCGGGCTGAGCCACAGGCAGTTGGCGCCCAGCTCGGCCACATAGTCCAGTTTTTCGGCCACGCCCCACAGGGTGCCCCCGCAAAAGCCGCGCAGATCGGTGGTCTGGAGCCAGTCGCGGCCGGCGCCGGGGTAAAAGCGGTCGACAAACACCTGGTAGATGACCGCCTGCCTGGACCACGCCGGTGGCGCCAGGCGATCGACGCCCAGGGCAAATGTGTGGCGCTGTCCCGGGTCGCCGGGCGGCGCGGCAGGTACGGCCTCCTTGTGGAAAAAGGCGCTGGCGGCCTGCTCGGCGGTGGCCTGGACGTCGGGCCAGTCGGCAAAGGTCTCGGCCTCCTCGCCGGCCCAGGCGCCGATCTGGTAACGCACCACGGTGCCCTCCGGTTGGGCCGGCAGGGTACCCTGCCAGGCGGCGGCGTACCCCCACACCAGCGTGTCCCAGCCGATCCCGGCGGGCTCAAGGAGCAGGACGCGGCCGTTGTGGGCCACGCCCCGGGCGCCGTGCGGCTGTGTGCCGTCGACGGTATAGTAGCAGGCGACGTGCCTGGCGTCGAGGTCAGGGCCAGCGTGCACGGTCAAGGTCACCGGCTCGCCGGGCAGTGGGTCGCGCGGGCTGAGGTCGTGGGCGTGTTGCAGGCCGCGTCGGGCGGCGCGGTGGTGCACCAGTTTCAGCTCGTCGGTGGCGAGCGTGCCAAAGATAAACTCTTCCATCCTAATCGGGCCGTCCTTCCAGTAGGAATTGCAGCGGGATGTGCACCCGTTTGCGCCAGGCTTCCTCCGAATGCCCGGCGCCGGGGAACTTGCACGTCATCCAGTCGACCCCTTCCCTATAGCCGGCTGCTCGAACCACTGCGTCGGCCCGCACCTGGTACGGTTCATACGGCGCGTCCACATCCTCGGTGCCATAGTCAAAGTAGAGCCTGTGCTGGCCTGGGCGCGGCAGCGCCCGGACCAGGTAGGCTATCAAGGCTTCGCCCGCGGCCGGCCAATGCGTGGACAGGCAGGCGGCCCCGCCGAACGTTTCCGGGTATTCACACAGGGCGTAGAGAGAAATCAGAGCGCCCATGCTCGATCCCATCACCCCCGTGTTCTCCCGTCCAGGCAGGGTCCGATACTCGCTGTCGACGAACGGCTTGACCTCTTCGATCATGAACCTCAGGTAGAGATCGGAGATCGGACCGCCTTCCAGCTCTTCCGCCGCGCTTTCCCTAATGCTCGCTGCCTGTGGTCCGTCCAACGCCTTCTGCGGCATGTATTCACGCCAGCGCTTTTCTGTGTTCCAGATGCCAACCACGATCGCTTCCTGGATGACACCCTTTTGAGAGAGGCGGACGATGGCCTCGTCGATGCCCCAGTCCACGCCGGCATAGGCCTTGTTAGGGTCGAACAGGTTCTGCCCGTCGTGCATGTAAATGACCGCAAAGCGGCGGGCGCCCGCTTGCGCGTCATAGCCGGGCGGCAGCCAGACGTCGACAGGTCGAGGGTCGACGAACCTGGAGGTGAACGATGGGTGATGGTTTAGGGTTCCAAGCAAACCCAAAGCGGAATTTTCCACTCAAGGCTCCATACTAGTGTAGGGCAAGCGGCTGGCTTGCCCTACACTGATCTGACGATGACAGATTCCTGGCCAGGCCAGGGCGGATCGTATCTCCAAGGCGAACCTGTTAGCGACTAGCCCTTGACGCCTCCTACGGTGAGGCCGGCTTCCAGGTAGCGTTGGAGCCAGAGAAAAACCAGGACGATGGGGATGATGACCATCACCGCCCCGGCGGCGAACTGGCCCCACGGGATATTGACCTCGCCAGCCATCTGGAACATGCCGACCATGACCGTCTTTTTGGCGTCGGGTGCGGGGATGAGGATGTTGGCCAGGAAGAACTCGCCCCAGCCGGCCATGAATCCAAAGAGGGCGGTGATTGCCAGGGCCGGGCGGGCCAGTGGCAGGGCGATGTGCACGAACGACTGGATCGGCCCGCAGCCGTCGATCAGGCCGGCCTCTTCCAGGTCGATCGGGATCGTGTCGAAAAAGCCCTTGAGCATCCAGGTGGCAAAGACGAGCTGACCGGCCATGTAAGCGATGACCAGGCCAAAAAGGTTGCGGTACAGCCCTAGGGCGCTCAGGATCTGGGCGATCGGGACCAGGGCCAGGATCCCCGGAAACGCCTGGATGGCCAGGAACAGGATCAGCCCAGCCTCGCGGCCGCGGAACTTGAAGCGGGAAAAGGCAAACGCCCCCGTAGTGCCAAGGGACACCGAAGCAATGGAGGTCAGCGTCGCCACAACGAGACTGTTCTTGATCCAGGTGAGGAAGGCCGTATTGCCCAGCAGGGTCTGGTAGTTCTGCCAGGTCCACTCGGTGGGAACAAACATTCCCCCCAGGTTGAAGGTATAGAGGCGTTGGCCCGGCCGCCCAGAAGCCAGTATGGCAAACCATATCGGGTAGAGGGCGAGCAGGGTCATCAACACCAGAACGACATACATGACAACCTTGGCGCCGATTCTTGGTGGCCGGTTCATTCGTAGGCTCCTTTCGTGATCCGCGTGAGTCGCAGGCTGTAAAGCGTGGCAGCAAACAGGAAGATGAATAGGATCACAGCGAATGCCCCCATGCGGCCAAAGGCCTGGGTTTGAAAGATTTGCTTGTAGGCGTGGACCATAACGAACTCTGTGGCGCCCGGCTTGCCGGCCCCGGCGGTCGGTCCACCCTTCGTCAGCGCCCAGATGATGGCGTCGATCTTGTAGGTGGTCAGGGAGCTGAGGACGATGATCGGCAGGGCGACGGGCCGCAGCAGGGGCAGCGTGATGTTGGTCAACTGCTGCCACCAGCTCGCGCCATCCACATCAGCCGCTTCGTACAGGTCAAGAGAGATACCCTGGAGGCCACCCAGGAGGGTGACCATAAAGAAGGGGTAGGTGTACCACACCTGGACGAGGACAACGACGAACCAGGCCCAGCCTGTCTTGTTGAGGTAGGCCGGACCCTGAACGTCCCCAAGGAACACCTTCAGGATCTGGTTGATAGTCCCCTGTTCGCGGAAGAAGAACTGCCAGATCAGGGTCATCATGATCGCCACCGTCGAGGCAGCCCACGGGATAATCAGCGCCACCCGGAAGAAGGTCACCCCCCGCAGGAACTTGTTGTTCAGGATCAGGGCCATGGTCAGGCCCAGGACAAACAGGATCGGCATGCAGAGCAGGACGTATAGGATGGTCCGTACATTGACCATGATAAAGTCGCCCGAGTCGAGGAGCATCTCGTACTGGTCCGGCACGTTCACCAGAAAGCCCAGCACCAGGGTCCCGACCAGTCCGATGAGCCAGACCGGGCCTGGCGAGATGGGGCGGTCCACTCTGCGGTCGAGGTAGCGGTTCACGCCCCAAGCGATGATGAGGGGCAAGAGTGCGATCAGGATGAAGAGGATGGCGATGAGCGCGTCCTTGGTAAAGAACCCTCCCAATAGGTCGCTGTAGTTCTTGGTTGCCGGGTCCTGAAAGCCGTAGGGAGTGGCCAGCCCTGTGGTCGCCTCACCCCGCCAGCAGGCAGGATCCATGACCTTCCAGACCGTTGAAGTGCAATCGGGATTCGGGTGGAACTTGCCCCTGTCAGTGAAGGAGACAAAGACGTTGAGCAGCAGGGGATAGAGGCTAAAGATGGCGATGCCGATCAGCGTCGGGGCAATGAATGCCAGAACGGTCAGCGCCAGACGGCGTCCCGACCAACCAACCATACTGCACCTCCTTTGGTAGCAATCGATTAGAGGGAGCGGGGAGAGGTAATCCTCTCCCCGCTCCTGGTGGGACTATTTCATGCCCGCGATAGCTTCTTCGATGGCCGTTTGGGCGGCGGCCAGGGCCTCTTCGGGCGTCTGGGCGCCGTTCCAGATGGCGGTGGTAGCATCACCAACCGGTCCCCACTGCGCCGAGGCGAAGGGGG
>JAFGOG010000556.1 GCA_016926595.1 Anaerolineae bacterium | reverse complement strand
CGGCTTGGCACTGGGCGTGTTGTGGTGGCTCAGCGGGCGGCGGGGATCGATGCTGATCATGGGCTGGCCTTGGGTGCTTTGGCTGTGGCAGGGCGCAGCAGCAGGCTGGCAGGCAGCGGCCGCGCCACCAGGGGCAGGCCTTCGGTGAACAAATAGTCCAACAGGTGCGCCACCGCTTCGGGGTGAAAGCCAAAGCGCGGCCGCGCCAGTACGTGCCGGTACTCGGCGGCAATGCGGTCATCATAAGCGATCTGCAAGTCGCCGGTGGTGCTCAGTTCGCGCCGCGGCGATCTCGGCCTCGACCTGGTCGGCAGACAGGCGGTCCAGACCTTGCGCCGCGGCGTCAGCGCGCAGGCGCGACAGGGCGGCCTGGGCGCGAGCGCGGCGCAGCGAGGCCAGCGTCTCTTCCACATCGCCCTCGTCGATGTGGCTCAGCACGGCGATCGGCCGCCCGTTGGCGGTCAAGATCAGGTCGCGCTGCTGGCGCAATTTGTCCCAAACCTGGCTAGGGCGGGTGCGCAAATCACGGACGGTGATAAATTCCATAACATCATCCTCCTGGGTGACAATTGGTATACATCAAGTGTGCCAAAAAAGCACCGATTTGTCAACGTCCGTGTTAAGCGCGCGCGAGCGTTTGTCGTTAAGCTAAGCCTCAAATGCCCTTTGTAGCCGCGATTTCCAATCGCGCAGCGCTACAACCACGCGTTGCAAGATGCAAGAAACAGCCTTTGGTGTTATAATACGAGAGATCAGGCTCCGCAATGCATCCTGGCGAGGCTGAGCCATCGCGGTTGACCGCTGCATCGGACAGCCACACGGTCGTGGAAAACGAAGGATGGGCCTATGTCTGAACCCAAACAACTGGGCAAATACGAGATCCTGGACGAGATCGGCCGCGGCGGCTTTGCCGCCGTCTACCGCGCGCGCGACACCGCGCTCGACCGCGTGGTGGCGCTCAAGCTCCTCGCCCCGCACCTGACCTGGGAGGCCGGCTTTGCGGCGCGCTTTCAGAACGAGGCCAAAACGGTGGCCCGCCTGCGGCACCCGCACATCGTCACCGTGCACGATATCGGCGAGGAGGGTGGCCAACTGTATATCGCCATGGAATGCCTGGAAGGTGAAACCCTGGCGGACATGCTGCGCGGGCGCGGCCCGCTCTCCTTATCCCAGGCGATCGCCATCCTATCTCAGATCGCCGACGCGCTGGACTATGCCCACCGGCAGGGCGTGCTGCACCGCGACGTCAAGCCCGCCAACATCATGGTCGAAGCGCAGCAGGGGCGGCTGCACGTCACCTTGATGGACTTTGGCCTGGTTAAGGCCATGGCGGGCAGCCAGAGCCTGAGCTCGCCGGGCATGACCCTGGGCTCGCCCGAGTATATGGCCCCCGAGCAGGCCGACCCCAACCGCAAGGACGAGGTTGGCCCGGTGACCGACCTGTACGCGCTGGGCATCGTGGCTTACGAGATGCTGACCGGGCGGGTGCCCTTTCCGGGCAACACCCCGGCGACGCTCAACGCCCACCTCAACCTGCCCCCGCCCGACCCGCGCCAGATCCGCGCCGGCCTGCCCGAACGCGTGACCCGCGTGCTGATCAAGGCGCTGGCCAAAGCGCCGCAGGATCGTTACCCCACGGCGGCGGCGCTGGTGGGGGCGCTGCGCGAGGCAGCCCAGCCACCCCGGCCCGCACCGGAGCTGGCGCGAAGGGCGCTGCCACCGTCCTGGCACGAACCGGAGCCAGCGCAAAGGGCGCCGTCCCCCACCGCCAAACCGGCCTGGGGGCGGTGGGCGCTGGCTGGCGTCCTGGCCGTGGCCCTCCTGGCTGGCGGCATCTGGATCGGCAGCCTGATCGGCCCCCAGCCGACGCCGACGGCGATAGTTAGTTTATCAACCGCAACGCCCACGGCAACCTTGACGCCGGGACCAACGGCGACGTTGCCACCGACGCCAACAACCGAACACACGCCGGCACCAACGGTTACATACACACTGACGAGCACGCCGACCGGAACCCTGACTATGACCCCGGAGCCGCCTAAACCAACGGCGACGCCGGAAAAGGACGGCATGGAGATGGTCTTTGTCCCGGCGGGCACGTTCTGGATGGGCAGCGCGGCAGGCGATGAGGGTGCGTATGACGACGAGTTCCCCCAACACGAGGTCACCCTGGACGCGTTCTGGATCGACCGTACCGAGGTGACCAACGCCCAATACCGGCTGTGCGTGCAGACAGGCGCGTGCCAGGCGTCAGATTTGGCCGGTGACTCAGATTACAATGGTGACACGCAACCGGTAGTTGGCGTAGATTGGAGTGACGCCCAAGCGTATTGCGCGTGGGCCGGACGATCTTTGCCAACCGAGGCGCAGTGGGAAAAGGCGGCGCGGGGGACGGACAGGCGAGCCTATCCCTGGGGCAACCAGACCGCCACCTGTGAGTACGCGGTGATGGATGACGGCAGCGGGAACGGCTGCGGGCAGGGGTCCAAAGCCTGGCCGGTGGGCAGCAAGCCAGCCGGGGCCAGCCCCTACGGCGCGCTGGACATGGCCGGCAACGTGTGGGAGTGGGTGGCCGATCGGTATGGGGAGGATTATTACGCTCAATCGCCGCGTGAGGATCCGGCAGGGCCGGAGAACGGTGCGCTGCGGGTGTTGCGTGGCGGCTCGTGGTACGACTCCAGGAACATCGTTCGTGCAGCCTATCGCGGCAGGCTCGGTCCATCCTACTCGAGCGACTATGTGGGTTTTCGCTGCGTCCGCTCCGGTTCTGGGTTCTGAGTTGCTGGGATCCTGGGTTTCTGGAACGGGGGAGTCCAGAGGGGGTGTCCCCCTCTGGCGCGCGCGGCGCGTATCGATATGCGAAATAAAGGGGCAAGATGTCAGCAGAACAAGATGCGCCATTGGAAGCGGAACGACCGCCCTTTGCGGCGCGCGAGTCGCCGCTCTTTGCCAAAACTTATGACCTGCTGCGCTGGCTGAGCGGGCGGATGACCACCTGTCCCAAGGCGCACCGCTTTCGCCTGGCCAAACGGATCGAGGATGCGGCGTTTCGCTTTCACGAACTGCTCATCCAGGCGGCGTGGGAAAAGCGCGACAGCTCGCGCCTGCGCCTGCTGCTGGAGGCCGACATGGAACTGGACAAGGTACGTTTCTACCTGCGCCTGTCGGCCGAAGACGAGGTCCACTTGTTGACCTTTGCCCAGTGGGAGCACGCCAGCCGCATGGTGGCTGAGGTGGGCCGCCTGCTCGGCGGCTGGATCAACAAGGAGAGCAAGAAAAAGAATACGGGCGGGCAGACCCGCCCCAAAGCGGCATCAACGCGGGCGGCCCGCTAGGTGGGCCGCCTCCGCGATGCGGGGACGCCGGGAAGGTGCGCTGCGGGTGTTGCGTGGCGGCTCGTGGAACAACACCAGGAACAACGTTCGTACAGCCAATCGCAACAGGAACGATCCATCCAACTCGAACAACAATGTGGGTTTTCGCTGCGTCCGATCCATCTGTGGCTTGACGCCGGGCCCGAATCTCGTCCATCGTGGGATGGCGAGCCATTGCCCGAAAGAATGGAGCGCCGGCGGTCCCTGGCCGCGGGCAAAGCCCTGCTTTGCTCCGGGCAAATACAGAATCGCCCTGCCCCCTCGGCCCTGAGTGGCCCTGGGGCAGGGCACCCGGCCTCCTGTAGCCGCGATTTCCAATCGCGCCAGGATCGGTAGCGTAGCCGCGATTTCCAATCGCGTGAGGCAACTGTTTTGTTTGAGGACAGATATGACCACCCAAGACCCTGTTCGCGCCAGAATCCGACGCTTGTACGTTCCTAATGCCTACTACTTTATCACCTGTGTCACGCGGGAGCGAAGGCCGCTTTTCGCCGACGAGACGAACACAAACCTGCTGCGCGCAACGCTGCATCGTGTTCAAGAGTACCATCCTTTTACCATGCACGCTTTTTCATTCATGCCGGATCATTTTCATCTCTTGATCTTTGTGCCCGAGACGACCAACATCAGCAAACTGATGCACTCGGTGCAGCGGAATTTCACCCGGAATTACAAGACGCAACGCCAGATTTCGGAGGAAACGACCTTATGGCAGCGTGGATTTTGGGATCACGTCATTCGTAGTGAACAGGATTGGGCTAATCACCTGCACTACATTCACTATAACCCGGTCAAACATGGATATGTGTCCCGGCCTGAAGACTATGTGCAGACCAGTTTCAATGAGTATGTGAAGCGTGGTTGGTACGAATTGGGTTGGGGACATACAGCGCCAGAGTCGATCGTTGATTTGGATTTTGAGTAGCCGCGATATCCAATCGCGCGAGGTTAGGAAACCTCGGCTACTGTGATTTCTCAGCGCGCGAGGTTGGGAAACCTCGGCTACAGAGTGAAACGTAGCCGCGATTTCCAATCGCGTAAAGAGGCAAGAACATGAGCATCCATTTTTGTGCCCACTGTCAAACCTACCTCGCGCCGGACAGGCGCTTTTGCCCCCGCTGCGGATCGCCTCGACCGGAGCGGGCGCTCCTCGTTCCCCGCTGGCAGACGTCGTTGGCGCAGACGCCGCTGGCGCAGACGCCGGGCGAGATGCTCGTTGCCCTGGGCCTGCTGTTCGTCCCCACCCGGCCGGGGGCGCTTCACGCCTTAGCGCTGGCCGATGGGCAGCCGCGCTGGCATAGGCGGTTCGAGCACGCTACCGTCGGCGGGCTGGCCCGGGCGGGCGACCTGCTGCTGGTCTCCACCTACAGCACCGACCTGCTGCGCGGTGCAGGTGGGGTGTGTGCCCTGGACGCGGCCGGAAACGAGCGCTGGACCTGGTCGCCGGGCGGGCAGCGCGTCTCCGCGCCGGCAGCGGTTGGCGGGCAGGTGTACGTTACCGTGGACAGCAAGGTCCTGGTCGTGCTGGACGCGGCCAACGGGGATGAACAAAAGCGCATCCCGCTGCCGGTGGTGGCCACGCCCGCCGCGCCGCTGGTTGCCGGCGGCATCGCTTACATTTCTTGCCGCGGCCCCCACCTGCTCGCCGTCGGCCTGGACGGCGCGCCGTGCTGGCGTTTTGACCTGGCAGGCGATCCCGATGCCTGGCTGGATCGAACACCGGTACGGGTTGGGGGACGGCTGGTTTGTGTCTCCACCACCGGTTGGGTCATCGCCCTCGATGCGCAGAGCGGCGTGCTGCGTTGGCAAAAGCAAGTCTGTGCGGAGGGCAAATCGCTCAGCGCGCCGGCCACGGATGGCACGCGGTTGTTTGTCGGCGCGCGCGACGGCCTGCACGCGCTGAGCCTGGACGGCGACGAGGCCTGGGTCTTTGCCACCGAGGGACGCGTCGCTGCCGCGCCCGCGGCCGCCGACGGCGTGGTCTATGTGACTGCGCACGACCATCGCCTTACCATCCTGGATGCAGATTCCGGTCGCGAGATGGAACGCGTCGAGCTGGCGCACGGGATCGAGGTCGCCCCGACATTGAGCGACGAGCGGGTCATCGCTGCCGACCGGGATGGCAACCTGGTCGCCGTCGAGCGCGTGCTCGGCGCCGAGGGCTATGCCCAACGCGGGCGCTGGGCCGAGGCGGCATCGACGCACATCCGGCGCGGCCGGCTGGTTGAGGCGGCGCAGGTCTACCAGGGGCGGTTGGGCCAGCCGCTGCTCGCCGCCGAACTATGGCGGGCGGCCGGCGACCCGGCCCGTGCCGCGCCGCTTTACGAGCAGGCCCGGGCCTATGACCGCGCCGAGGTCTGCTACGCCCGGCTGGCACAGCCGCTCAAGGTGGCCGAGATGGCCCGGCGGCAGGGCGACCCGGCGCGAGCCGCCGCGCTGTTCGAGGCGGCCGGAGCCTGGGCCGAAGCCAGGGACTGTTACGCCGAGGCGGGCCAACGTCGTAAGGCCGCCGAACTGTCGGAGCGGCTGGGCGAGTGGGCGCGCGCCGCCGAGAGCTGGGAGGCGCTGGGGGAGTTGGCGCGCGCCGCCGCTGCGTACCGGGCCGCGCAAGCGTGGCCGCAGGCAGCCTCGCTCTACGAGCGGGCCGGGCTGCCGGTCCAGGCGGCCGCGTGCTATGAAAAGGCCGCCGTTTGGGACCGGGCCGGGGACCTGTACGAGCAGGCCGGGCTGCCCGCGGAGGCGGTCGCGTGCCACCGCCAGGCCGGCCGTTGGCAGCGTGTCGGCGAACTGGAACAGCGGCAGGGACAGTTCGCCGCCGCGGCGGTGGCATGGATGGAAGCGGCGCGCAAGATGCAGGCGCAAGCGCCGGCGCGAGAGGGTGACCAGGCTGCGCTCTGGTCGGCGGCGGAGGCGTGTTGGGTCAAAGCCGGCGACGAGGCCCAGGCCGCCCCATGTCGCGTGCAGGTCGCCCGCTGCCGGCGCCGGCCCTACATCGAGATGGCGGTCGCGCCGCCGGAGCAAATGACCCAAGGCCAGTACGCACTGCTGCGCTTCAGCCTGAAAAATGTGGGTGGCGGCGTGGCCCACCAGATCGTCGTCCATCACATCCCCGACGATTTCACCGGCGAACTCGACGAATCCAGGGCGCTGCGCGACCTGGCGCCATCCGAGTCCGTTCAAACCGCGTTCTCGATCCGCCCACTGGTCAGCGGGCCGGTGCCGCTGGGGATCCACGTCGATTACCGCGACGAGGCCGGCGAGGTGGTGCGCATCACCTACCGGACGCGGGTCGACGTCGCCGAGCCGGGCACGGCCGTCCTGACGGCTGCTCTGCCCACGTTGAGCCGCACCTATGCCGATTTCGACCTGCTGATCGGCCACCCGCACCGCGACGCCTACCCGGTGCGCGTCCTCGATGCGCCGGCCGGCGAAGCGCAGGGCGCTTTCATCCTCTCCGAGTTCGACTGGTCGACGATCCAGGCGCAGGTGAATGGCGGAGCGGTCAGCGAGTCAACGCTGCGCGGTTGGGGACGGCAGTTGTTCGAGGCCTTGTTCCGGGAGGGGGTTGGCGCCTGTTTTGCCGCCAGCCGGGCGATGACCGTGCAAGGCCAGGGGCTGCGGCTGCGGCTGAGGGTCGAATCTGGTGCGTTGGCCGGGTTGCCCTGGGAGCTGCTCTATGACCCGCAAGCGGGCGAGTTCCTGGCCCTCAGCGCGCGGTCGCCGGTGGTGCGTCACCTGCCCGTGGCCCGTCCGGCGCAGCTGCTCGCGCTGTCGCCGCCCCTGCACATGCTGGCCGTCGTCGCCAGCCCGCAAGACCTGGCGACGCTCGACACGCAGGCCGAGATCGCCGCCTTGAGGGCTGTCTTGCAACCGCTGCTCGAGGCCGGGCAAATGCAGTTGCACGTCCTCGTGCCGCCGACCGCGCCGGCGCTGCGCGAATACCTGCTCGACCAGCCGTGCCACCTGCTGCATTTTGTCGGCCACGGCGCCGTCGATGCCGGAGGCGGCTACCTGGCGCTGGAAGACGAGGACAAGCGGGCCGATTGGCGCGATGCGGCCGCGTTTTGCCGGTTGTTCGGCGGGCAGATGCCGCGTTTTGCCATGCTCAACGCCTGCCTGACCGCCGGCGACGCCGTCCGGGCGTGCGAATGGGGGACGGAGCGCGCCTGGGTGGGTCTGGCCCCGGCGCTGGTGCAGGCCGGGGTGACTGCCGTGGTGGCGATGCAGTTCCCGGTCAGCGATCGCGGCGCGCAGGTATTTTCGGCCGATTTTTACCGCATGTTGGCCCGCCGCAAGCCAATCGATGAGGCCATCGACCAGGCGCGCATCGCCGTGACCGCCGAGCAGGGAACCGGCGGCAGCGATTGGGCCGCGCCGGTGCTGTTCCTGCGCGGGCGCAGCGGCGATCTGTTCCCGGGTGAGACTCGGGCGGGATGACATTGAGTGATCGAGCGCGATTGAGCAATCGTGGTTAGGCCTGCAATTTGCCAAGTGGTGGCTGAGGTCATGACCGAGATCAAGTAGGCACCTATGCCGGGTAGCTAGGTAGAAATGACAGGAGGTTTCAGCATGGAAATGCCACAGGATCGAACCATTCAAGTCGGATCAATAAACGTGCGCTACTGGGAGGCCGGCAGCCGGGGTTCGCCGGTTGTCTTAATTCATGGCATATCGGAATACGTGGAGACGTGGCTGCCGAGTTTTGCGGCCCTGGCTGCCCGGCACCATGTCTATGCCATGGATCTGCTCGGGCATGGCCGGACGGACAAGCCTCTGGATGTCTCTTACCAGATCGCCGACCTGGCGCAATTCGTCCACAATGTCATGCTGGCGCTCCAGGTAGAACGGGCTCACGTGGTTGGACATTCACTTGGCGGCGCGATCGCCACACGGCTGGCGCTTCTTTATCCAGAAGCGGTGGACAAATTGGTGCTGGTATCCAGCGCGGGGCTGGGCAAAGAGGCCGCTCTTGTTCTGCGGCTGTGCAGCGTGCCCCTTCTGGGCGAAGTACTGACCCGCCCTGACCCTGCAGGATCGTTGAAAGGGTTCAAATCGACCGTGTTTGACCCGACCATCATCACTGCGGAATGGGGTGAATTGGGCTACCGGATGGCCTCCCTGCCCGGTGCTCAGAAGGCGTTTCTGAGGACGCTGCGGGCAAATGGCAACCCGTTTGGCCAGTCTGCCAGCATGGTTGGGCCCAATATGCGCGGACTGGCTGCCATCAAAAACCCTGTTTTGGTCGTATGGGGGCGCGAAGATCCAGTCGTCCCTGTCGCTCATGCCGAGGTTGCCGCCAAAGGTCTTGCTGATGTGCGCGTGCACATATTTGACCAGTGTGGGCATAATCCTATGCTTGAGCACACCGAAGCGTTTAACAGCCTGCTGCTCGATTTCCTGGGGGAATAGGGTTTGGGCAATCCTACGGCGTACACCAGGCAATGATGCGAAACACCGTGCCTGGTGCACGCAAAGCAGTGACATGTGATGATGCTTGTTGCGTCGTTGGAGGTACGATATGGACGCGATCCGATTAGAACCGTCTCAGAGGGAGCCGGTCACCAGGGTATATGCCCGTGCGTTTTTTCACTACCCGATGGTCACTGCCTATTGGCCCAACCCAAAGCGCCGAGAACGCTATTTGGAATGGTATATGGGCTGCGCCGTAGCGTACGGGTTACGCTATGGCGAGGCCTATACGACCCCCGATGTCGCCGGGATCGCCGTATGGCTTCCCCCCGGACAGACGCACATCACAACCTGGCGCTACATCCGGGCCGGTTATCTTCCCCTTCCGCTGGTCATGGGGCTCAGGCAGTTCTTGACTCTGACGCTAAGAAGCGACGATCTGGTCCATAGGGTACACGGAGAGATCATGCAAACTCCGCACTGGTATCTGTGGGGATTGGCCGTGGATCCAGATCGACAAGGCATAGGGATCGGGACGGCCTTGCTGCGGCCGGGATTGGAGAAAGCGGATGCCCAGTACCTGCCTTGCTACCTGGAAACGCACGACGAAAAGAATCTCCCGTTTTACGCGAGACAAGGTTTTGAACTGGTCCGCATGGTGCAAGTGCCGGACTCTGACTTGCGCTTCTGGTGTATGGTGCGTGAACCAGGCGACAGATCTGAGGGCACGTTTTGAGCCCTTGGTCAGGCACTCGAACGGCGAGACAACGCACGTCGATTTGGTTTCACCTCAGGTGATGGTATAATAAGCGCACCTGAAGGAGGGTCCAATGAGCAAACAAGAAGCGCTAGTCCCGTTTGGAGAGAAAATCAACCTGTCGGACTATGACCCCGAGTATACCGGCGAGTTTAAGAAAAAGGGCGAGGCCAAAGAGGCCCTCGCGGCCAACGTCAGACGGATGGCTGAACTGCAAGAGCTGCTGTTTGCCGAGGGCAAACACGCCTTGCTGATCGTGCTGCAGGCCATGGACGCCGGCGGCAAGGACAGCACGATCCGCCACGTGATGGATGGGTTCAACCCTCAGGGCTGCCACGTGGTCGGCTTTGGCGTGCCCACCAGGTTGGAGCTGGCCCACGATTTCCTGTGGCGCATCCATCCCCACACGCCGGGCCGCGGACAGGTCAGCATTTTCAACCGCTCGCACTATGAGGACGTGCTCGTGGTGCGCGTCGACAAGCTGGCGCCTAAAAACGTGTGGCAGGCGCGCTACGAGCACATCAATGCTTTTGAAAAGCTGCTGGCCGATAGCGGGGTGACCATCCTGAAATTCTTCCTGCACATCTCCAAGGAGGAGCAGCGGGAGCGTTTTCAGGATCGCCTCGACCGCAAGGAAAAGAACTGGAAGTTTAACCCCGGTGACCTCGAAACGCGCGAAAAGTGGGACGACTATATGGAGGCGTTCGAGGATGTCTTTGAGCGCTGCAGCCATCCCTGGGCCCCGTGGTATATCATCCCGGCCAACAAGAAATGGTACCGCAACTGGCTGATCTCGAGCATCATCGTCGAGACGATGGAAAAGCTAGAGATGCACTATCCGCCCGCGCTGGAGGGGCTGGGTGAGATCGTGATCGAGTGACCAGGTGACCGTGGCGTTCAGGCAGGTGAATGAACATTGCAGACCGATGACCATGATGCTGACCCTGGGCAACCTGTTCTACTCGACGGCACTGCTTGCTGGTGTTGTCCACGTTACGCTCGTTGGTAGCGCTGCATAGGCTACTCGCTCGGCATGGGTCTGAAGCATAGATCGTTCTATAGACGCCCGTATCACGGCGCGATTGCCATAGGACCATCGTTTCGACGGAGAGGCGGTTGGGGATTCGGGTACAGAGCGGGTGATTCGGAGATGACCTTACATTCGTGACCAAACGGAGAAGACCCACCCATGAGCACCAAACACCCATACGAACTTGAGAAGCAAGTACCAGAGATCAATCCATTCCAGATCGCCCAACGCCAACTGGCTATAGCCGCCGAGTTGATGGGCCTGGACGACACGATCCACGAGCTGCTGCGCTGGCCGATGCGCGAGTTCCACGTCCACTTTCCGGTCAAGATGGACGACGGCACGATCCAGATTTTCGAGGGTTTTCGGGTCCAGTACAACGATGCCCGCGGGCCGACCAAGGGCGGGATCCGCTTTCACAGCGATGAGACCTTTGACACCATCCGCGCCCTGGCAGCGTGGATGACCTGGAAGTGCGCGGTGATGGATCTGCCCCTGGGGGGAGGCAAGGGGGGCGTGGTCTGCGATCCCAAGGCGCTGTCGCCCAATGAACTGGAGCGCCTCAGCCGGGGGTATGTGCGCGCCCTGGGACATTACATGGGGCCGTATACCGACGTGCCGGCGCCCGACATGTACACCAACCCACAGGTGATGGCCTGGATGGCCGACGAGTACAGCACGATGGTCGGGCATAATGTGCCCGGCATGGTGACCGGCAAGCCGATCCCCTTGGGTGGCTCGCAAGGGCGCGACGACGCGACCGCCCGCGGCGGCATGGTCTGCCTGGAAGCGGCGGCGCAGAGCCTGGGCGTGGACCTGAGCGGGGCGCGTTTCGCCATTCAGGGCTATGGCAACGCCGGGCGCTTTGCCCACAAGCTGGCCGTCGAGATGTTTGGGGCCCGGGTCGTCGCCGTCACCGACTCGCAGGGTGGGATCTATGCCGAGGAGGGGCTGGATTTTGCTTCCCTTTCTACCTACAAGCAGCAGCACGTGACCGTGGCCAGCTATGGCGAGGGTGGGGCCAGGGCCATCAGCAATGCCGAGATCCTCGAGCTCGACGTGGATGTGCTGGTGCCGGCGGCGATGGAGGGGATGATCCGCGCCGACAACGCGCCCAACGTCCGCGCCCGCTTCGTGGCCGAGCTGGCCAACGGGCCGACCACGCCCGAGGCGGATGAGATCCTGTTTGAACGCGGCGTGTTCGTGCTGCCCGATTTCCTCTGCAACGCCGGTGGGGTCACCGTGTCGTATTTTGAGCAGGTGCAGAACGCGTACGGGTATTACTGGGACAGGTCTACGGTCAACCAGCGTCTACGGGACAAGATGCGCACGGCTTACCAGAGTGTGCACGAGATCGCCCAGCGCTATGGCATTCACAACCGGCTGGCCGCGTACCTGATCGCCGTGGACCGCGTGGCCGAGGCCTGCCGGCTGCGTGGTTGGGTGTGATCCAGCAAGTGCCCTTGGCTGGGGATCCCCCAACTTGTCGGGTCGGATTTGCACCATGAACCATCTGGAGGATCGCGATGGAGTTTGACGCGCTCTATGAAAAAGCCAAGGCGGTGTTGAATCCGCGTAAGCTGTCGGAATGGGCCGAGGCCGGCGGCGTCGGCTCGGCCATCCTGGCCGCAAGCGGAGCGGTTTACACGGGGGTGTGCATCGACACCGCCTGTTCCATGGGTTTCTGCGCCGAGCATGCCGCCGCAGCGGCCATGATCACCGCCGGCGAAAGCCGGGTGCTGAAGCTGATCGCCGTGGGCTGGGATGGGCACATCATGCCGCCTTGTGGCCGCTGCCGCGAGTTCATCAGCCAGATCCACGCCGAGAACGTGACCGCACAGGTCATGGTGTCGGAAGGCATCGTGGTGACGCTGGGCGAACTGCTGCCCTATGATTGGCGGCAGTGAGCACGGATGCATGACACTTTTATCCAGCTTGCCCCTGCACCGCCCACACCTGCACCGCTCCCGACTTGCCCCGGATGCCGACCTCGCCCAGGTCGACAAAGGTAAACTCGGCGCGATGGCTGCCTAATGCCTCGTAGGTGGCCCCGCTGATGAGGATGTCGTGCTCCGGATAGTCTTTGTTCAATGCCTCGATGCGCGAGGCGAGGTTGACCGTATCGCCAATGACCGTGTATTCCTGCCGCTCGTGCGGGCCAACCGCCCCGGCGAGCACCACGCCGGTGTTGATCCCGACCCCGATGCGGATCGGATCGTTGCCGCTCGCTGCCAGGTGGGTGTTGAGCCGGGCCAGGTTGGCGCGCAGCTCCAACGCGGTCAACACGGCCTGGTACGCGCTTTCTTGCAGTGGGCGCGGCGCGCCGTAAATGACCAGCGTGCTGTCGCCGCCAAATTTGTTGACCGTGCCCTGGTGATGCTGTGCTGCTTCGACGACCACGGGCAGGTAAGCGTTGAGCAGCGTGACGATCTCTTGCGGCGTGTGGCGCTCTGAGCGTGTCGTAAAGCCGCGAATGTCGCAAAAGAGCACGCTGACCACGCGGTTCTCGCCCTCCAGGCGCACCTGCCCGGTGCGGATGGCCTCGGCGACCTCCTGGCTGACAAAACGCCCGAACAAGTCGCGCAGCCATTCGCGCTCGCGCAGCCCGGCGACCATCGTATTGTAAGCCGCTGCCAACTGGGCCACTTCGTCCTGCCCGCCGACAGCAAAGTGCACGTCCAGGTCGCCCGCCGCGATACGGCGTGCGCTCGCCGCCAGCGCCTGCACCGGCCCGGCGACCGTCCCGCCGATGACCTGCGCCAGCAGCACTCCGGCGAGCAGCGCGACCAGCCCGGCCAGGCGGAAAAAGAGCCGGCTCTCATCCAGGAATCCCTCCACCTCCGCGCGGCGCATGCCCATCTGCAGCGCCCCCAGGCGCTCGCCGCCGCGCCCGCGCGTTAAGGACGTGCGGATCGTCCAGATTGGCTCGTTGCGCCAGCGTTCTTCGGCGACCTCGGTCGTGGCAGGGAGGCCAACCTCCTCGCCGACGAACGCCAGTTGGTCGGACAGGATGACCACGCCCTCCTCGTCCGCCAGGGCAATGTAGGCCAGTGCGTCCGGGCGAGACTGCTCGCCGAGCGCCTGCAACTGGCCCCAATCCAGCGTGCCTGCTGTGGAGAGCAGTTGATCCAGTGAGAAATCCGCACCCAGTTCGCCGGCTGTAGAACCGTCGTCGCGGCCCAAAGCCTCCGACATGGTCTCGCCCAGCCACTCCACCGTCGCCGTGCTGCCGTCGAGCAGCGTCTTTTCGACGTGGCGGCGCTGGATGGGCAGCGCGAACAGCTCCAGGCTGCCCACCAGCAGCAGGATGGTGACCACCAGGGCCATGGTGAACCGGGCGCGCAGCGAGGTGCGCGCCGCCAGCCAAGCCCACCGGGAACGACCCGCGCTGCGCCCGCGCGGCCCCGCCCGGGCAAAGGGGACGTATTCCCCGCGTGCGACGCCCGCCGCGTGGACGGACAACTGCTGGGTGACGCGCACCAACGGCGTCGCCAGCAGCCAGGCCAACGCCAGGGCCAACAGGCTGACGCCCCCGCCCACTGCCCACAGCGTCCCACGCAGCTCGCGCAGTGCCTCCCGCACCCACGCCAGGTCGAACGCCATCCGTACCGCGCCGACGACCTCCCCGGTGCTGTTGCGAATGGGCGCGGTGGCGTGGATGCCCCACCTCTCGCCCTCGCGCTCCGACCAGGCGATGGCTTGCGTCGCATCGGTCAGTGGGGGGACAAGCGTGCCGATTTCGCGCGGGTTGAGGCTCAGCAGCACCACATTATCACGGTCGGCGACGGTGTACCCTGCCAGACCGGTATCGCCCACATCTTCCAGCAATGCCTGGAGCTGCAGCAACTGGGCGGCATCCAGCTGCCCGCCGAGTGCGCCCAGGTCGAGTGTCGTCGCGCCGTCCGGCAGCCCCAGTTCGAGCGCTTGCGCCTGCGATTGGGCCATCAGCATGGCCAGTTGGCGTGCTCCGTCGTCCATGTACTGCTGCTGGTGACCCACCACCGCCGCGACCAGGCTGAACAGCAGGATGAGCAGGAGCGCAGCGGCGCCGAGGACAAAGCGCTCGCGTAGGCCCAAGACACGGCTGACTGCGTACTGCGTATGGCGTGGCTCGTTCTGGCGGAATGCGGAATACGTGCCAGGCGTACCCAGATCAGCGCGGCGCACGACGAGCCAGGCCGTGCCTGCGGCCAACAAGGGTGCGGCGATCAGCCCCCACAGGCCGCTGTGCAGCGCCGGCTTCCAGGAACGCAGCGTCGCGGTCCGAAGATCGATGCCAGGATAGCCCCAGTTGTTGCCGCCATGTGCCAGGACAAAGATCGCGCTTATGCCCAATCCGGCCAGCAGGCCCAGCACGCTTCCCAGCAGAGCGGTGAGTGCTGCTTCGCCCACCACCAGGGTCATCGTCTGCCGTCGTGTCGCGCCAATCGTGCGGAACAGGGTTAACTCGCGCTGCCGCTCGACCACGCTCATCGCTGTCGTGTTAAGCGTGCCCAACGCCGCGGCGACCATGGCCAGCACCAGCAGGCCGCCCATTAGCCCCAACACCCGGTCGGCACTCTCGGTCACCGTCTGGATGGATTCGTCGGTGCGCATCAGCCAGGCGTCGTCGCCGTATTTTTCGTCGATGGCCAGCAGGTCGGCTTCGAGCGCGGCCCGGTCTACGCCCGCCTTTGGAAAGACGATCACGGTGGTTGGCTCGCCCACGTTGAAATAGCCTTTGACCGCCGGGCTGATGACCGACACCGGCACCATCCCAAAGGCGACGACCCCGGCAACCTCACATTCCAGCGGGCCGCGATCGCTTTGAATGGTGAGGTGGTCGCCCACACCCGCGCTGTGCCGCTGTGCCGCGCCGGGGGCGAGCAGCACGCCGCAGCCTGCTTCCATGACCGCCAACGCCGCCTCTAGCTCACCCTCCAAAAGCGTCACGTTGCCCGGCACGCGCAGCAGGTCGAGATCGAGCATGCTGGAAAAGTAATTGGGCACCAGCACGGCGGCGAGTTCGGGGATGACCAGCGCGTGTTCGGTGCCGATATAGCCCCGCTCGCCGACCACGGCGCGCACCTCAGCAACCACCTCCGGCTTGAGCGGCGCGATCATCCCGCCGGGATCGGCGACACCAAGCGTAAAATCCGCCGCGCCGATGGCCCAGCCGTGCTGCAAACCCGCCGCCCGGTGCGTTTCCTGGGCATAGGTGATGAGTTCCCGGCCGAAAAAGTTGAAAATGCCGGTGATGCTCACGATGGTTAGCACGCTCACAGCAAACGTGAGTGCTGTCAGCGTCACCCGCTGCCGGTCGCGCCGCAGGTTGTCGGCGACGAGGCTGCCGGCGACGCGGGCCAGCCGCGTTAAGGGCTGGCGCAGCGCGTGCCCCGCTACGCCGATGAGCGCCGGCGCCAGCAGCAGCCCCGCGCCCAGCCACACCGCGCTCAAGGCGATGGGCAGCGCATAGTTCCACGGTTCCACCGTCCAGCGTCCAGGTGGGAAAAAGACCAGATAAACGAGCATCCCAATGCAAAGCGTCGCAGTCAAGGTGATGCGCAATGCGCCGTTACGGTCTACGGAATACGCAGTACGCACTGTATTTTCGCCACGCAGCGCTTCCAACGGCGCGACCCGCGCCGCGCACCGCGCCGGAAGCAGCGCCGCTCCCACCGCGATCCCCAGGCCCAGGAGCAGGCCGAGCAACAGGCCCGGCAGCGAGACCTGCCCCGCACCTACCTCGTAATCGGCGGCGCGCATGGCGCTGAGGATGCCTGTCCCCAGCAGCGGCCCCGCCAGCAGCCCCAGTGTGGCCCCCAGCCCACCCACGACCAGCGCCTCTACCAGCACCAGCCGCAGCACCTGGCGGCGCGTCATCCCCAGCGCGCGCAATGACCCGATCTGCTGTCGCCGCTGCACCACCGCCATCCCAAAGGCATTGTAGATGAGAAAACCCGCCGCCACGAGGATCATCCCACTGGCGATGTTTAGTCCCACCTGCACCATGTCGGTGACAAAAGCCACGGACTCGACCGCCTCGGCGATGCCCGTACGGACGCCCGCGCCCACCACGTTGGTTGCCACGATGGTCGCCACGCCCAAGGCGACGGTGGCGATGCTGAGCACCGTGCGCAGCGTGTGCCCCTGGAGGTTGCGCCGGGCGAGCGAGACGTAAAACGGCAAGCGTGAAGGCGGCCTGGTCAGCGGTTCACGTTTGACGGTGGTAAAATCCATCCTCCGCACCACCATGTAAGCCGCCAGCCCCGCCAACAGCGGCGCGGCGACCAATCCTGGCATGCCGCCGCGCAGGGCAGGCCAGCTCACTTCGGCCACCGCCGTCCACAGGGGCAAGTCCACCTGCCCAAAGGTGACCCCGCCATAAACCAGGACATAGATGGCGATCGTGCCCCAACCTGCCAGCAGGCCCAGCAGCGCGCCGAGCAGCCCGGTGATGGCGGATTCGCCGACGATCAGCCTCGCGATCTGCCGCCGTGTCGCGCCGAGGGCGCGCAGCAGCGCCAGTTCGCGCCGCCGCTCCAGGATGCTCACCAGCGTGGTGTTCACACTGCCCAGCGCTCCCCCGCCCACTGCCAGCAGCAGCAGGCCATTCATGATCTGCGTCAACTGGTCGCTTGTGCCGGTGATGGCCTTCAACTCGTCTTCCGGGCGGGCGACAAAGACGCGGTCATCGCCGTAACGCGCCGCAAGCGCGTACAGGTCGGCACTCAGCGCGGCGATGTCCGCATCCGTTGTGGATGACAACGGGCGCACCTGGAGCGAATCGGGCGCCCGGCCTGGCACGACGAACAGGTCGAACCCGCCGGGACCGATGAACGACATGGGCGCAAAGCCGCCCGCGCCGGTCGCGGCGACAACGCAGCTCACCGGGCCGCTGCGTCCGGTCACGGCGATCGGCTCGCCCACTCCCGCGCCGTGGCGGGCCGCGATCGCCGGGGAGACGAGCATGCCGCAGCCTTCGCGCAGCAAGGGGATCGCCGTCTCCCAGTCTCCCTCGACCATGTGAAACCGTCCAGGGCGTGTCAGCATCTCCGGGTCGAGGGTGAGCATCGAGGGAAAGCCGGGGAACGGCGCCGAGATCTCCGGCACGGGAACCAGATACATTGGCTCCACAGTGGCGCGACCCGCTGCCAGGCGCTCGATCTCGGCCACGATCGCCGGTTCGAGCGCGGGCGCGTCAGCCTGGAAACCCTGGAGCTGGCCCAGCCCCTTTACGCGGTTGAACGGGTAAATGGTCCACGCCTGCTCGCGCAGCGCCTGCGCGGCGATGCGCCCCACCATCACATCGTTGCAAAACGAGACAAAGCCGCCCGTGGAGACCATCATCAGCAGCCCGACGGCGAACGTAAGCGCCGTCAGGTGCAGGCGCTCCGGCGCGCGGCCCAGGTTGTCTCCCAGCAGGCGGCCCATTCCACCCCGCAGCCAGCGGCCAGGACTGCGCCGCAGCAAAGCCCGCAGCCCGCGCACGATCGCGCCCAGTAACGCCGGCGTCACCAGCACCAGCCCGATCCACCACACAAAGAGCAGGATCGCCGAGAGGATCATGTCCCACGGCTGATGGTAGCCGGTCCACTCGCCCGGGGGGGCGATGGCGAGGTAGGCCCACAGCGAGATGAGCAGCACGAGGCCGAGCGTCAACCGTGAAACGTGAAACGTCAAATGGGAATGCTTGGCTGAATCGCTGGCTCGCTTTCTCGCTTTCTCGCTGCCTCGTTGCCCCACCAGTTCGCTGTCACGCAGTGCTTCCAGCGGCGAAAGCCCTGCCGCCCGGCGCGCCGGCACCAGCGCCGAGAGCAGCGAGATCCCCAGGCCCATGGCGACCGCCAGGGCGATGCTGCCCGGCGAGGCGCTGCCCCGGCCTGTCTCCACGCCAAAGTAAGCCATCGCGCCGAGGATGCCGTTGCCTACCAGCGGCCCCCCGAAAACGCCCAACGCCGTCCCCAGCCCGCCGGTGAGCAGCGCCTCTACCAGCACCAGGCGCAAGACCTGCGCGCGCATCATGCCCAGCGACCGCAGCATCCCGATCTGCCGCTGCTGCTGTGTCACGCTCATCGCAAAAGCATTATAGATCAGAAAACCCGCCGCGCCGAGCATCATCAACCCGACGCCGCCGAAAGTGAGGTTGCTGATCTCGGTAATAAAGGCAAACTTGTTCGCGCCCGCCGTCCACGCCGCCTCGATGCCAGAGCGGAACACGCTCGTGGCGACCAGCATGGCCACGCCGAGAGCGACAGTCAGCGCGCTCAACAAGGTGCGGGCGAGGTGCGCGCGCAGATTGCGCCAGGCCAGGAGCCAGAACGCGAAACCTGTTAGTCTGACGGTTGACGTTTGTCGTTTGTCGTTCACACTTCCAACCCGGCCATGATGTCAATGATGGCTTGCACGCTCTCTTGATCGCCGTTGGGGCGCCATTCGTGCACGACGTTGCCATCGCGCAAAAAGACCACCCGGTCGGCATAGGCCGCCGCGAACGGGTCGTGGGTGACCATGACGATGGTCTGCTGCTTTTCGTCGCAGGCGCGGCGCAGTAGATCGAGCACCTCGCGACCCACCTTGCGGTCGAGGTTGCCGGTTGGCTCATCGGCCAGGACGATGGCTGGCTCGGTGACCAGCGCGCGGGCGATTGCCACCCGCTGCTGCTGCCCGCCGGAGAGCTGGTCGGGGCGGTGTTGGGCGCGGTCGTCCAGCCCGACCAACGCCAGCAGTGAGCTAACGCGCTCGGCATAGTCCTCGATGCGCTTGCCATCGATCAGCAGCGGCAAGGCCACGTTCTCCGCCGCGCTGAGGGTGGGCAGCAAATTAAAGAACTGAAAGATGAACCCCATCTGCCGCCGCCGGATGATCGTCACCTCATCGTCGCTCAGATGCGCCAGCCGCCGCCCGCCGAGGGTTACCTCGCCATCGCTGGGCGCGTCCAGCCCGCCGAGCAGGTGCAGCAGCGTCGATTTGCCGGAACCGGATGGCCCCATCACCGCCACGAACTCGCCCTGCTGTACGACAAAATCCACGCCGCGCAAGGCGTTCACGGTGACTTCGCCCATGATGTACTGCTTGTGGAGGTTCTGTGTCTGCAAGATATCCATCTTTTTTCCTTTCAGGCGTACAGCCGGTTCCAGGAGCCTGGTCCAGGTGTCAAAGCGGGGTTTGACCAATACGATCATTATAACCTGGCTAGCCTCCGAATGTCAACACCGAAAAAGCACAGATGCAAGTCTGTGCGCTTGCTCCATCTCTCCCTGCACGAGCGAGGCCGCGGCCGGACGCACCCCAATCTGTGGGATCCACCAATTTGCGCAAACCGAACGTTTGTGCTATTCTTCCATCAGCACTCACCCGACGGGCGGCATGATGTCGCCGTTCAAGGGCTGTCCTCAAAGATTTCGCCGGCTAAAGGCGCAAGGAGCGAGGCAAAGGATGGCTTCTGTTCAAGATATCCTGGACAAACTGAAAGAAAAAGCGCGGCCCGATCAGGTTGCCGGGATGGCCCGCTATGCGATGACCGCCGAGGGCCGCCTGGGTGTATCCATCCCCGACATGCGCAAGCTGGCCAAAGAAGTGGGCAAAGACCATGCGCTGGCCCTGGCCTTGTGGCAGGTCGGGATACCTGAGGCGCGCATCGTCGCCGCCATGATCGACGATCCCCAGGCCCTGACCGAAGCGCAGATGGAGGATTGGGTCAAGGACTTGAACTCTTGGGACGTTTGCGACCAGGTGTGTATGAACCTCTTTGAAAAGATGCCCCTGGCCTGGCAAAAGGTTCGCGACTGGGCCGAGCGCGAAGAAGAGTTTGTCAAGCGGGCTGCGTTTGCCTTGCTCGCCTGCCTGGCCTGGCACGACAAGCAGGCCCGCGACGAGCAGTTCGTGGCCCTGCTGCCGGTCATCCAGCGCGGCGCGACCGACGAACGTAACATGGTCAAAAAGGCAGTTAGCTGGGCGCTGCGCAACATCGGCAAGCGCAACCCGCAACTGAACCAGGCTGCCCTCGAGGCCGCCAAAGCGATCCAACAAATGGACTCGCGCGCCGCGCGTTGGATCGCCTCCGACGCGATCCGGGAACTCGAGGCCAAAGCGGCCGCCACACGGCGATCCACAGACGGCAGATCGGCGTAGAATCCAGATCCGCTCAAGGTTTGACGGGAGGGGTAGCGTAGGGAACCTGGACGACGACCGCCGTGCCATAGTCGACGGCGGTCTGTACGTCCAGCCTGGCTCCGATCATCGCCGCACGTTCGCGCATCCCGGCCAGGCCAAAATGACCCTCGGCCACGAACCGGCCTGGCTCGAGCCCGCCGGCAATGCCCCGCCCGTCGTCGATGACCGTGAGGCGCAAAAAGTCGGGGTATTGAGTCAGGCTGACCGCGATCTCGGAGGCGTCAGCGTGCTGGATGGCGTTGTGCAGCGCCTCCTGAGTGATGCGAAAGAGGGCCAGGGCTACGTCGTCGGAGAGGCAGGCTGACAACGCTTGCGGGTTCTGGATTTGCACGTCGATGCGCACGGGGGCCGTAGAGCGTGCGTCCAGTCCCTCGACCAGCGCCTTGAGCGCCGCAACGAGGTCCTGTTGGAGCAGCGGCGGGCGCAAGTCATTGCAGATGGCGCGCAGCGCCTGCACCGCCTCTCCGGCGCGCGTGGTCAGGTCGGCATAGCCTGCTGCGTTACAAGTGTCGGTGCCGCTCGAGCTCGCTGTTTGTGCTTCCAGCGCTTTCAGATCGCGGGTGACGGCGCACAAGTCTTGCAGCACGCCATCGTGTAGTTCGCGCGCCATTCGCCCGCGCTCGACCTCGCGCGCCAAAACCACCTGGCGGTACAATGTGCGGATGTCTGCGGCGGCCAGTCGCTCCTGCTCGGCATAGTGGATGGCTTCCAGCACCAGTGCCGCTTGCCGACCCAGGGCGGTCAGCCAGCGCAGGTCTCGCGGCGAAAATCCCAGGAGACGCCCGTGCGCACCCCGTTTGCGTTCTCCAAGCAGCCACAGTCCCCGCAGATCGATCCCCCGCAGCAGCGGCACCCACACCCGCGCCCAGCCCAGATCGCTGCGTCCCTGCTGGATCAGCGCGTGCAGGTGCCCACGCTCGGCCCGTTGCGCTTCCCCTGCCGAGGCGACCCACCGCACCGCAGCGTGGCTGATGGGCACACTCTGTTCACCGGCGACAAGTTGGTGTTCTTGAGGTAACAGCAGCACGGCGCGTTCGACCCCGAGCACGCGCGGCAGGTCGGTGGTAAACAGGTGTACAATCCCCTCGCGGTCCAACGTGCCGGTCATTCGGCGGCCATATTCTACCAGCAGCAGCCCGTGATCGATCTCTGGGCCGTAGCGCCGCCGCTGCCACCAGCCGCGCAGCCAACGATAGGACAGCAGGCCCAACGCCAGGCTCAGCCATCCCAGCGCCAGGCCGATCACATAGTCTGTAACCATGTCAGATCAATCCCTGTTTCTCTGCTGCCTGGAGAGCCTCGTGGCGGCTGTGCACGCCCAGTTTGCGATAGATGGCGCTGAGGTGATTGCGCACCGTGCCCGGCGAAATGTGCAGCGATTGGGCGACTTGTGGGTTGGGCAAGCCTCGTTTGGCCAGCCGTAAAATATCCAGTTCGCGCTCCGACAGCGTCGACTCGGCGCCCTCTGTGCGCATCGCTTCGGCCAAAGCCCGGTACACCTGTGTGCTCAGGTAGACGCGCCCATCCATCAGATCCCGAAGAATGACCTCGATCTTGGACACATAGTCATCGTCCTTGAGGATATAGCCATACACGCCCGCTTGCAGCAGGTCGCGCACCATCGACGGCTCCAGGAACGCGCTGAACAGGCAGATTTTGAGGTGGGGAAAATCGGCGCGCAGGTTGCGCACCGTTGCCAGGGCATCGAATTGTGGTTCGATGAACAGATCGAGCAGCAAGACGTCAGGGCGAGCCTGGCGCACCAGCGTTGGCACGTCACCGCCTCGCCTGGCTTCGGCCACCAGGCGGATGTCGGGGGTTTGATCGAGCAGCGCACGCAGGGCGATGGCCACGTGGGGGTGGTCGTCGACAACGGCAACGCGGATCATAGGACGCCTCCTTCACCCTATTGTATCTGAAGCTGAGTGAAAAGTCAAAGATTTCTGTCGATCATGTCTCATCCATTTGTTGGTTCTATGCCTATGACAATGTCACGGTGGAACGTGAGGGTCATCATCGCCGCGGTGTGACAGGTGCCTATGGAAAACAACTGCCGGATCGAGTATCATAGAGGCAAGGTAATGGACAGAAATCGTAAAGGAGTGACTATGTTACAGGCAGAGAATCTAACCTTGACGTACCAGGATGGCGACAGAACCATCAACGCCGTGCACGGTGTGTCATTGGGCATCCAGGACCACCAGTTTGTCGGCATTCTTGGTCCCTCCGGTTCGGGCAAAAGCTCGCTGCTCTATCTGCTCAGTGGGCTGCGCAAACCCACCCAGGGCGATGTTTGCCTCGACGACCGCGCGTACAGCAAGATGTCCGACCGGGAACGGGTGGCCCTGCGCCGCACCGAGTTTGGTTTTGTCTTCCAGCAGCACTTTTTGATCAACTATCTCACTACGCTGGAAAACGTCATGGTCGCCGCGCCGGTGCAGGGCAGGGCGCACCTGGAGCAGGCAAAGGCGCTGTTAGCCGACCTGGGCCTGGGCGACAAGCTGCATCGTTTTCCCTACGAGCTATCCGGCGGCGAGCGGCAGCGGGTGGCCATCGCCCGGGCTATGATCCACCGCCCGCGGGTTATTTTTGCCGACGAGCCGACGGGGCTGCTGGATCGGCATACGGGATTGCAAGTGATGGCTTTGCTGCGCAGCTACCGTGACCAGGGCAGCCTGATCGCCGTCACTCACAACCCCGAGATCCTGAGTGAGGCCGACCTGGTGTTAACCATCCGCGATGGCCAGATCGCCAGGGTCGAAGACCGGCTGGCGCGCGCGCAGCGTGTCAACGGTGTGGTCATGTGAGGTGAATGATGAACCCGCTATCCTCTTGTACCTATTACTTGCGCCACAAAAAGAACGCGTTGGTACAGATTCTGCTGATCGGCCTGGCGACAGTTGGGCTGTTTGTCCTGGTTGGCGTGCTAGAGTCCGTGCCAGTGCGCGCCAACGTCATCTACGTCACCCGGCTCAGCCGGGTGTTTCCGGTTGGCGGTGTGCTCGATCCAGGCGTGATTGCACAGGTGCAAACGTATCCCGGGGTGCAGCGTCTCATCCGCGACAACGGGCTGCCGATCACCTACCCGACGTTGATCGGACAGGACGAGCTGCGGCTGTTGGGCCTCACGCCGGACGATGCACGCTACGTGATGGACTATTGCGACGCGCGCCTCAAAGAGGGGCGGATGTTTGAGCCGCGCAGCAACGAGATCGTGCTCTCGGAAGAAGTGGCCCGGGCGCTGCACTTGCGGATCGGCGATGAGATCGCCCGCACCGTGGACAAACGATACTACGGCGCTGTCGCCGCACCTTTGACCCTGGTGGGTATCTTGGAAGGGGCCGACGAGGGGCCGGCCATCCGCCTGGGCTTTGTCTCTGGCGAGTACCTGGACAGTCACGAACGCTATGCGCCACGCCGCACCGGGCTGCTTGTGGCCGCCGAGCCGGGGCACAAAGCCGGCGTGGACACCTTTTTGGAGACGACTATCAAGACGTCTTCCACCTCTGTCGAGACCTTTGCCGAGATTGCCCGCTTTGTCGCCATGGCGCGCGCGGGCCTTCGTCTCATTTTCGGCGTCGTCAACACGGTGGTCGCTGTCGTGGTCGCTGTGGTCGTCGGGGTGATCAACCAGATTGCCTTGAGCAGCCGGTTGGAGGAACTCGGGCTCATGCACGCCCTGGGTCTCCAGAAACGGCACCTTGTGCGCCGCATGACGGCGGAAACGGCTGTCGTCGCCGGGATCGGGATGTTGGTAGGCCTGGGACTGGCCCTGCTGGCCCTCTCCTTCATCAAGTACCGTCTGTTCTACAACCTGGGCATGGAATTGGACCTGTTCAATCCCGCGCCGCTTTTCTTTGTGTTGCCCGTTCCTGTCGTGGTGGTGGCTTTGACCTTTTGGAACGTCCGGCGCATCCTGGCGCGGCTGGATGCGGTGGCGATCGTCGAACGGGGTCATCTGGGTGAAGAGCCTCAGCACCATCCAGTGGTCAAGCGCTCGGCGGCTCAGCCACTTGCTTCGCACACCTTTTACCTGCGTCATAGGCGGCGCAGTCTGCTGCTGGTTGGCAGCATTGCCCTGGTGGTGCTGGGGATCGCCTTGCCGGTCTTTTTGCTCACCTCCTCCGTCAGTGCGATGCAGCCGGCAAATGCTTACCTCCGTGCCGTGAGTGAAGTGTACCCGGTCCGTAACAACGCCCTCGATCCCGGCACGGTGGCTCAGATCCAGCGCCATCCGGCGGTACAACGTGTCATCCCAGCAATCCAATTGGGCATCCAGATGCAGGTGCCCCCGGGGGGTGAGGTGGGGGTGGGCCTCTACGGGGTTCCTGAAGCCGACCAGCCCATATTGCTGCAGACGTTTGGCGCGCAAGTGCAAGAAGGCCGCCTACCCCGTCCCCGCAGCAACGAGATCGCGCTCTCAGTCACCGTCGCCGTCAACCGGGGGCTGCGGGTGGGGGACCGGGTCGGCGGGGCGCAAAGCCAGACGGGAGTATCGCTGGTGCACGATGACCTTCCCGTCGAGATGGTGGTTGTCGGCATCCTGTCGCCGGAGCGCCCGTGGTTTGGCCTCGCTTCCCTGGAATACCTGCAGAGCCACGAACTCGTTTCCATTCGTCCGCTGCGCCTGCTGGTGGTGCCTCACGCGGGACGCCAGGCTGAACTGGCCCGCTGGCTGGAAGACAGCATCGCTTCCAATGAGACCGGCGTCATCACCTCTGCCACGGCCGCGCGAGATTACCGCGAGTTGATGGCTTCTCTCACCCTCGCGTTTGCCCTGCTCGAAGGCATGATCGCGGTTGTGGCAGCAGGTGCGATGGTCACGCTTAACACTATCTTTTTCAACCAGCGCAAGGAAGAGTTCGGCGTGCTCAATGCCATTGGACGCAGTCGCCGCTGGCTTGTCGGGCGCACGGTCAAAGAGACCGGTAGCCTGACCGCGTTAGCCTGGCTCATCGGCGCGGCGCTGTGTGGAACCGGGCTGCTAGGGATGCAGGCGCTGCTCTACGCGCCGCGCGGCCTGAGTCTGGATTTTGCCAACTGGGCACCCTGGCTGTTCACTGTGCCGCTTCCCCTGAGCATCGTTCTGGCCAGTGCGGTGACCATCGCTCGGATGCTGCGCAAACTCGACCCGGTGGCGATCATCGAAAGACGGTAACTTTGGCCGATGAACTGTTAGTGAGGAAATAGACGATGAAACACACATCCAACACGGTCAGATCGATTCATATTTTGTTTTGGGCCTTGCTGCTCATCGCCGGGTGTAACAAGTCCCCTCAAGGCACGTCGATGGCAGAGGCAGTTCATCCGCAGGGCCTCGATGCCACGCCTGCCGCGCTGGCACAGTCTGGCAGCGTGATTAAAGCTTTGGGCACCATCCGCCCAGCGCAGACGCTGCCATTGAGTTTTGCCGTTGGCGGTCCGGTCGAGGCTGTGCCCGCTCGCCTGGGTGTGGCGGTAAAAACGGGCAGTCTGTTGGCCGGGTTGGACACGACGGCCCTGCAACTGGAGTTGGAAAACGCCCAGGCACAGGTGACTATCGAACAAGCCGCACTCGACGCGCTGCTCAACGGGCCCAGTCAGGCTGAGATCGACCGTGCGGAGGCGGCCCATGCGCAGCAAGTGGCGCAGGCCGAGATGGCCTTGCGCGTGGCCCAACTGCAACTGGAGCAGGCAAAATGGTCTGGCCCCACTGCGGACGTTGCCTTCGCCCAGGCGGGCCAAGCTCAACTCAACCTGCAACTGGCCCAGGCGCGCGCCAACTCGCCGTTGGCTCAAGTGACTATTGCTCAGGTTGAGCTGGCCCGCGCCACAAGGGCTCTTGAGGCGGCGCAGGACGAGTACAAAAAGGCCCTCGATCGCCCCTGGGAGCCGCAGCAGATGCGCGACGGCCTGGTGCGGGTTGTGCAGCAGGCGCAGTGGGAGGTGCAGATCGCCCAGGCACGGCTGGAAGCGGCGCAAGGCGCACAGCGTGCGCACGCCCTCGGCCTCGACCTGCTGGCAGCCCAAGGCGAGACGATCGGCGTGCAGTTGGCCCAGGCACTGGATGCCCGGGCCGCCTACACCGTAACCTTGACCCTCCTGGCTGCCCAAGTAGAGCATGCCCAAGCAGACCTGGACACACTGCGCGCCTGGGTCGATCCGCTGCTCGACCCACCTGCGCCGGAGGCAGTTGCCCAGGCCCGCTCCCGGCTGCGCCAGGCCGAACTGGCCGTCGAGCAGGTGCGCTGGCGGATGGCCGGCACCGAGATCCGCGCGCCCTTTGATGGCGTCATTTCCGCGGTCCATGTGCGCACCGGCGAGTGGGCTGCGGCGGGGGCGCCGGCCGTCGAGATCCTCGACACCACCCGCTGGCTCGTGGAGACGCGCAATGTGAGCGAGTTAAACATCGGCAGAATCAGCGCCGGACAGGAGGCCAGGGTGCAGATCCTGGCCCTGGGTAACCAGGCCGTGCGCGGGCAGGTGGAGGCCATCTCGCCAGTCGCCGTGGTACAGCAGGGCGACACCACTTATACCTTGCTGATCGCCCTGGAGCCAACTGACCTCGACCTCAGGCCGGGGATGAACGCGCAGGTCGAGATCGACGCCTTTCGTTAGCGGCATTTGCGTTCGCTCGGCTCTTGTGCTACCATAGATCCGGATCTTGTTGCCCGGGTGAACAGGAGGCGAGCAAAAGATGGTCTTGGAAGATGCTGTCATTCAACGTATGATCCGCTGGGGCCAGGAGCAGCATGCCGTCCGCGCCATGCTTTTGACCGGCTCGCGCGCCAACTGCGCCGATGACCTGTCCGACTATGACATCATCCTGGTGGTCGAGGACATCCACCCTTTCTATGAGGACAAGAACTGGCTGGAGGGTTTCGGCCGGGTGCTCGTGGCTTACTGGGACCCTATCCACCCCGCGCCGGACTATGACATTGCGCAGCTGGGCAACGTCGTGCTGTTCCAGGACGGCCTCAAGGTCGATTTCACCGTCTGGCCGGTCGAGTTGCTGCGCCAGATCGTCCAGTCACCTGCGCTTCCGGCCGACCTGGACCTCGGGTACGTCGTCCTGATGGATAAAGACCGCCTGACCGAGGGCCTCTCTGCGCCCACGTACAGCGCCACTATCCCGTCGCCGCCCAGCGAAGCGGTTTACCAAAAAGTGGTCGCAGATTTTTTCAGCGACGTGCCCTTTGTGGCCAAGTGTTTGCGCCGTGACGAACTGCTGCCAGCCAAGTACTGCCTGGATTTTGACATGAAACACAATTTCCTGCGCCAGATGCTCGACTGGCGGATGGAACTCGATCACGGCTGGTCGGCGCCGACGGGCTTCCTGGGTAGAGGGCTGAAGAAACGCCTGCCGCCCGAGATCTGGTCCCAGGTAGAGAGCACCTACGCAGGAGCCGGGATCGAGGAAAACTGGGAGGCCTTCTTTCGTACCCTGGCTCTCTTCCGGTGGGTCGGCATCGAGGTCGCCAGCCAGTTGGGCTATACCTATCCTCTCGACATGGATCGGCGCGTCGCGGCCTATGCCCAACAGGTGAGGGACCAGACGCCAACCTGATTTACAAGTGTAACTTATATCACATCCACTCCTGGTATTGTGTGGTATACTGGAGCTAAAAGAGCGCAAGAACTCATTCGAACAAGAACAGGAGACATGTGAAATGAAGAAACGCAAGATTCGAGAAAACATCTATTGGATGGGCGCCGTCGATTGGGATAGGCGGTTGTTCGACTCGCTGATCCCGCTGCCAGACGGCACCAGTTACAATGCCTATCTGATCCAGGGCAGCGACAAGACCGTGCTCATGGACAGCGTGGATCCCGCCAAGGCCGACATTCTGCTTGCCCAACTGCAAGACGTGCCCCGCGTCGATTACGTGATCGCCCACCACGCCGAACAGGACCACTCGGGATCGATCCCGCTCGTCCTGGAGCGCTACCCCGAAGCGAAGGTGATTGCCACGCCCAAGGGGGTCGAGATGCTGGCCGATCACCTGCTCATCCCGGCCGAACGGTTCATGGCCGTCGAGGACGGGCAGAGCCTGTCCCTGGGCGACAAGAAGCTCACCTTTATCCATACGCCCTGGGTGCACTGGCCGGAGACGATGGTTACTTACCTGGTCGGTCGAAGCGACCGGGCCGAAGAGCGCATCCTCTTCACCTGCGACTTTTTCGGCTCACACCTGGCCACCAGCGACCTGTACGTGACCGACGAGGGGCAGGTCTATGAGGCCGCCAAGCGCTATTATGCCGAGATCATGATGCCTTTTCGCAAGATCATCCAGCGCAACCTGGACAAGCTGGCCGGCTACGAAATCGATCTCATTGCCCCCAGCCACGGCCCGATTTATGACCGGCCGGCCTTTATCCTCGATGCCTATCGTGACTGGACGTCGGAGACGCCCAAGAACGTGGCGGTCATTCCCTACGTCTCGACCCACGGCAGCACGGCCAAGATGGTCGCCTACCTGGTGTCCGCGTTGGCCGAAAAAGGCGTCACCGTGCACCAGTTCGACCTGGCTGTGACCGACATCGGCAAGCTGGCCATCGCCCTGGTCGATGCGGCGACGATCGTCATCGGCACGCCGACGATCCACGTTGGCCCGCACCCGGCGGTGTTTTATGCTGCCTTCCTGGCCAACGCCCTGCGTCCCAAGGCGCGCTTTGCCTCGATCGTCGGCTCGTATGGCTGGAACAGCAAGGCCGTTGAGCAGATCGCCGGGTTGATCCCCAACCTGAAGGTGGAGCTGCTGGAGCCGGTGCTGTGCAAGGGGCATCCGAGGGAGGCCGATTTTGCGGCCCTGGATCGCCTGGCGACGGAGATAGCCGACAAGCACAAGACGCTCGCTTAGGAGATGGTACGATGATCGAACTGGAACAAGTCATTCGCCAGTTGGCCGCCAATGCCGAGACGATACGTGCCCTGGTACAGGGGGTCCCGGACGAGCAGGCGCAGTGGAAACCCGATCCGGAGAGTTGGTCAGTTAACGAGGTTATGGATCACATCTACAATGAGGAGCGGATCGACTTTCGCAAACACCTGAAGGAAATGTTAAGCGACCCGCCACAACCGTGGGCCAGGTTTCGCCACGAAGAATACATCTCTGTAAAGGACTGTCGCCAGGCTGTTGAGCGTTTCTTGAGTGAGCGCGAAGCCTCGCTCGCGTGGCTCAAGACGCTGCGTTCGCCAGACTGGGATATCAAGTCACAAACCCCATTTGGCCCTTCTGGCGAGGGGTTTGCGCTCAGCGCAGGTGACGTACTCGTCTCGTGGGTCGATCACGACCTGGCGCATCTGCGCCAGATGATCAGACTGCTGCATGCCTGGCACGAGAAACAGTCGTCTCCCTATTCGGTCGAATATGGCGGGGGGCGGTGGTGAGGTCCGCCCCTCCGCTATCGGAGAAGAACACTATGGCATCTTGCAAAAAGATCAATCGCCGGCAGTTCCTGACCGCAGCGGCGGCCACAGTCACGTTAGCCGCTTGCAAGCCAGAGGCGACGGTCTCCACACCGGCCCCGGCCAGTGAGACTCCGCCGCCTACGCCTACTCCGACACTGACCGGTACTCCGCTGCCTACTGCTACCCCATCGCCTGCTGCTACCAGTACGGTCAAGGTCGTCCCGACGGCAACCGAGCCGCCAACCGTCCCGGCCGAGCCCACGGCTGCCAGCCCTGCAGAATCAGGTACACCCGAGCCAGGCACGATGGTGCGACGACCGTTGGGTAAAACCGGCCTGGAGCTGTCCATTGTCGGGTTTGGCGGCATCGTCGTCAAGGATGTAACCGATGAGGACGCGGCCGCGCTGGTCAGGCAGGCGATCGACAAAGGGATCACCTACTTTGATGTTGCTCCGGCCTATGGCGATGCCGAGGATCGGCTGGGCCCGGCGCTCGAGCCTTACCGGAAAGAGGTCTTTTTAGCCTGTAAGACCGGTCAGCGAACGCGGGCTGAGGCGGAGAGTGAGTTAAACCGTTCCCTGGCCAAGGCGCGCACCGACTATTTCGACCTGTACCAGTTTCATGCGGTCAGCAGTTTGGCCGACGTGGATGCGATCATGGGGCCTGGCGGCGCGCTCGAGGCTGTGCTGGCGGCGCGAGAGGCCGGCAAGGTCAGGCACATCGGTTTCTCCGCTCATCACGAGAAGGCGGCGCTGGCCATGCTGGACCGCTTCCAGTTCGACACCGTCCTATACCCGGTCAACTGGGTCATCTGGCACGCCGGGGACTTTGGCCCTGGGGTGGTGCAGCGGGCTCAGGAGCAAGGGGTGGGCATCCTCGCGCTCAAGTCACTGGCGCGGCAACCCTGGCCGGCAGGCGTAGATCGCAGCAGATGGCCGAAATGCTGGTACGAACCGGTGGACACGCCTGAGGAAGCCCTGTTAGGGATGCGCTTTACCCTGTCCAGACCGGTCACAGCTGCGGTTTCTCCAAGCCATGCTGAACTGCTCTGGCTTATGTGCGACGTCGCGCCGCAGCTCACACCGCTCACAGCCGAAGAAGAGGCCCAGTTGGCCGAGCAAAGCAAGGAATACCGCCCGCTGTTTGTGGGCTGATGGTTTCAGCAACGCCGTTTCATACCCCTCAGGACCTTACGAATGGGGGAACATATGCCCGACCAGATCGTCGTCAAGGGCGCGCGGCTGCATAACCTGAAAGCCATCACCGTCAGCATCCCCAAGAACCAACTGGTGGTGCTGACCGGGCTGTCTGGCTCTGGCAAATCCACGCTGGCCTTTGACATCCTGCACAAGGAGGGACAGCGGCAGTACATGGAATCGTTAGGGATGGTCGACTATTTTGGCCGGCCGCCCATCGAAGGCATCAGCGGCCTGTCCCCCTCGATCAGCGTGGATCAACAGAACACCAATCGCAGCCCGCGTTCCACCGTCGGCACCGTGACCGACGTGTATACCTACCTGCGCATCCTCTTTGCCCGCCTGGGCCACCGTCCCTGCCCGGCCTGCGGCGGCGACGTCGCCCCGTCCAGCTTCGAGGCGTGGGACGACGAGGCCAACGGGCTGGAGGATGCGGGCGATACGCTGGACCTGAGCGAGACCTACCCTTGCCCACACTGCGGCGCGCCCGTGCCCGAACTGGGCATGGCTCACTTTTCCTTCAACAAGCCTGCCGGCGCGTGCCCCACCTGCACCGGCCTGGGGACAGTTCGCCAGCCCAACCTGAGCCAACTGCTCGACCCGCAGCGTTCCGTCGCCGGGGGTGGCGTGCTGCTGTGGAACGAGCCCCAGGCGCAGCACTATGGGCGAACGCTGTGCAGCGCCGGGCAGTATTACGGCTTTGAGTTCGACCTGCACGCGCCGATCGGGACGTTCGCCCCGCCCCAGCGCGACCTGCTGCTCTACGGGACCTATGGAGAGCCCTTCCGGCGGCATTTCCCGCATACCAAACCACCGATGACCGTGGGCCAGGGCAGCTTTGAAGGGATCGTCACCGCCCTGATGCGCCGCTACGCTGACCACGCCCGCTATGCGGGTCACGCCCGCAACCCCGACTCTCGCGACGACCTGGAGCACCTGCTGATCACCCAGACCTGCCCCGACTGTAGAGGCGACCGGCTGCGTCCCGAGAGCCGCGCCGTTACCATGAACGGGCAAACGATCATCGCCCTGTCGCGGATGTCGATTGCTGAACTGGCGACCTGGCTGGAGGGGCTACCCGCGGTCGTGAGACCCGAGGCGCAGCCGATCATCGCCTCCCTGCTCGACGACCTGGGTGAGCGCGTGCACCGCCTGCTGGACGTGGGCGCGGGCTACCTGACCCTGCTGCGCGCCTCACCCACCCTCTCTGCCGGCGAAGCCCAGCGGCTGCGGCTGGCCGCGCTGCTCGGTTCCGGGCTGACCGGCGTGCTCTATGTGCTTGACGAGCCGACCATCGGCCTGCACCAGCGCGACACCCAGCGGCTCGTGCGCGTGCTGCGCCAGCTGCGCGACCTGGGCAACACCGTCCTGGTCATCGAGCACGACCTGAGCGTGGTGCGCGCCGCCGATCACGTGATCGACATGGGGCCGGGCGCGGGGACGTTTGGCGGGCAGATCGTCGCGACGGGAAGCCCTGATCAAGTCGCGGCGGCGGATACGCCGACCGGGCGCACCCTCTCCGGGCGGGCGACCCTCCCCACCCGCGAGCGGCGGCATGGCAGCGAGGCGCGGCTGGTGATCCACGGCGCGCGCGAGCACAACCTCAAGGACATCACCGTGGCCCTGCCGCTTGGCATGCTCGTCGCCGTGACCGGCGTCGCCGGCTCGGGCAAATCATCGCTGATGCTCGACATCTTGGACCGGGCGGCGCGGCAGCGTTTCTACGGCGCGGGCGACCCACCCGGCGAACACCTGGCCATTGCCGGCTGGGAGCACCTGGACAAGGTGATCACCCTGGATCAGTCGGCCATCGGGCGCACCCCACGCTCCAACGCGGCAACCTACACCGACAGTTTTACGCCCATCCGCCAGGCCTTTGCCGGCACGGCGGAGGCGCATGCGCGCGGCCTGAACGCCGGGCACTTTTCCTTCAACACCCCGGGTGGGCGCTGCGAGCGCTGCCAGGGAGGTGGGACGCTCACGGTGACCATGCACTTTATGCCCGACGTGCAGGTGCGCTGCCCGGCCTGCCACGGCAAACGCTTCAAGCGCGAGGTGCTGGAGGTGCGCTATCGTGGTCATACCATCGCCGACGTGCTGGACATGTCCATCGCCGAGGCCGCCGCGCTGTTCGCCGACGTGCCGGCAGCGTATGACCGGCTGGCGCTGATGGACGAGGTGGGCATGGGTTACCTCAAGTTGGGCCAGCCGGCGACGACGTTGAGCGGCGGGGAGGCGCAGCGCGTCAAGCTGGCCAGGGAACTGGCGCGCCGGGCCACCGGGCACACGCTCTACCTGCTCGACGAGCCGACCACGGGCCTGCACGCCGCCGATGTAGCCAACTTACTCAATCTGCTGCACGGGCTGGTGGACGCCGGCAACAGCGTGGTGGTCATCGAACACAACCTGGACGTGATCCGGGCCAGCGACTGGGTGATCGACCTCGGCCCGGAAGGCGGCGACGCGGGCGGCGAGATCGTCGCCCAGGGCGCGCCGGAGGACGTGGCCCGGGTGATGGCGAGCCACACGGGGCGCTATCTGCAGGAAATGGGAGTGTGACATGGATCGAGAAACGATCGTGGACTGGCTGTCGGGGCCGGATAACCCTCCGGTTCGCCTGCTGACCTTGACCCGCCTTCTGCAGCGCCCGGATACGGACGCTGAGGTGCAGGAGACCAGGGACCGGCTCATGGACTATTCTGTCACCCAGGGCATCCTGGCGCACGGTGAGCAGTTCTGGCCCGACGACAACCGGGCCTACGCCAAGTACACCGGCAAGTACTGGCAGGTCATCTTTTTGGGCCAGTTCCTGGCCGATGGACAAGATCCACGCATTGCCCCTGGCGTACTCGGCCTGTTGGCTGACCGCAAGTGGGTAAACAGATGGCGTGGCGGCCAATGCCTGACCGCCAACATGCTGGCTGCCTTCATGCGTCTCGGCTATGGCGCCCATCCCGTCGTGGTGGAGGAGACCGAGGCGCTGGCCGAGCGTATCCTGGTTGACCAGGGTATCCAGTGTGAGGCGATGAGCTACAGCCTGCTGTCGCGTTGTTATATGGCCTTGCCCAAGCTGCTGCTCTGTTTTGGTCAGGTGCCACCCGAGGCACGCTCCCCGGCGGTGAGCGGCGCCATCGACTGGATCGCCCAAACCCTGGTTTCCAGGCAGGTGTATCACTATGTGCCCGGGAACCGCAAGGCCTGGCAAGAAGAGGTGTTGGCTCAAGCGCCCAAGCGTGCCGATCTGCCGCCCGGAGAGACGGTCAAGGGTTGGATCGCCGACCGGAAGCGGCGCTTCCTGGCCGAACGCGGTCTCGGGGAGCTGGAGCCCAAGCGCGGCTGGACCCAGTTTGGCTTTCCGCTGAGCTACAACTCGGATATCCTGGAGGCGATGTTTGCCCTGGCTGCCGCCGGCGCGCCGATGAGCCAGGCGCTGGAGGATCCCTTGCAGCTCATCCGCGACAGGCGCACCGCCGGCGGCGTGTGGCTGCTCGAAAACTCGCTGAACGGCAAGATGTGGGTCGACGTCGAGGTCAGAGGGCAGCCCAGCAAGTGGTTGACCCTGTTCGCGCTGATCGTCCTGGATCATTTTGGCAGCCAGTGAGGTCACGACGACATGATGGATCATCACCCTGTCCCTTTATCCGTCGCAGTCACCCAACCCGCCGGCAAAGTGGCCCGGAGGTTGGTCGAGTTGGGGATCGCCGTTGTTCCCATTACCGAAGACGAAGGTCCCGTCGAGCGGTATGTGCTCAGCCAACGCCTGGCGGTGGAGCGGCGCACCGGCAGCAGGCTCTTGCATGGCATCCAGGACAAGACGCTCTTTACCAGCGCCATCTATCTGCGCGAGCACTTTGAACTGCCCATCCTCATCGTCGAAGGAGAGGTAAACTATGAGCACACGGCGTTCAATCCCCAGGCCGTGCGCGGCGCGCTGACCTCGATGATTCTCGAGTATGGCCTCAACGTGTTGTCAACCCGGGATCTCGACGATACCGTTGCGCTCATCGCCATGCTGGCCCGCCAGGAGCAATTGGGCATTCCCGAGATCTCGCTCATCCCCAAGCGGAAAGCGACCGACCTGGTCGACCTGCAGCGCCGGGTCGTTGAGATGCTGCCTGGCTGCGGGCGAGTGCTGGCGCGCGACCTGCTGCAGCATTTTGGCAGCGTCCGGCGTTTGGTGGCGGCGAGCGAAGCGGAACTGCTCAGCATCCCCGGTATCGGCAAGGTAAAAGCGGTCGAGATCTGTCAAGTCCTGAACGCCGAGTACGCTGCCGTCGATACCGAAAAGAACCTGGAGGACGCCATCGAGGCCCAGCCGTCTTTGCTGTTTCCGCAGCCCATCGCCTTGCTGGCCCGCCAACACCTCATCTACAGCGAGGGTGGCGAGCGGCACATCGTCGATCTGGTTTTCCTGGACCAGGCCGCGGACACGCTTATCCTGGTTGAGCTGAAACGTGGTGCGCTCGGGCCGGAGCACGAAGCACAGTTGCAGCGTTACCTGGATAACTCCTGCCAGTCCCCCCTCTTGCGCGCGTATCTGGAAAGAGGAACTGGCATCCGGGGTGTGCTGGCGACGATCACCCCATGCGACTACACGCCTTCGCGCCCCGACGTCACACCCAGTGTCGTCGCACAAGCGCAGGTGATCCAGGTGCTCAATGCCTTACGCAGAGATCGCCTGGCAAAAAAAGAATAGTTGATTTGGACTACAGGAGCACAACTATGATCACATTAGAAACCGACCGACTCATCATCCGTAACTTTACGCCTGACGACTGGCCGCAGCTTCAAGAGTTAGCCATCGCCTACCGGAATTCCAAATGGGCCCAATACGAAGACCCGTGGCCGACCTCTGACGAGGAGGTCAAGGGCATGGCGACCTGGTTTGCCGGCGGCGACGGCTATCTCGCTACCTGCCTGAAGGACACGGGCAAACTCATCGGCATGATCGCGATCGAACGGCGGGAAAACGTGCAGGGGCGTGTGCATAACCTCGGTTACGTCTTCCATCCCGCTCACCACGGTTACGGCTATGCCACCGAAGGCTGCCGGGCGGCCATGGCCTATCTGTTTGGCCCGTTGGCGGCGGATTCCATCTACACCGGCACCAACCCCGACAACGAGGAATCCGTCAGGCTGCTCAAGCGGTTGGGATTGAAAGAAAAAGAGGACGCGCGCGGCAAGGGCGCGCGCGGCGAATTTACTATCTCGCGGGAGGAGTGGCTGGCGCTTGAAAAAACAGCCAACTGGACAAAAAAAGAGAGCGAGCAATCTACGGTTGCTCGCTCCCTGTGACTGGCTTGTTTTCGTGTCAGGTCACCGCGATGGCGACGGCACGATCAAAAGCCATTACCATCTGCGCTGGTTACCCTTTCGCGTATCCGAACGCGGTTCGCGGGGTTTGGCTTCGTTCACCGTCAACGCCCGGCCATCCACTTCCTGGCCGTTCAATGCCGCGATTGCTGACCTGGCCGCTTCGTCTGTGACCATTTCCACAAACGCAAAACCGCGGGGGCGTCCCGTGTCACGATCGGTGATCACGTTGACCGTGTCCACCGGGCCGTGTGTCGCGAATAGCTCTTGCAGCTTGCCTTCGGTCGTATCGTAGCTCATGTTACCGACGTAAATACTCTTACCCATTTCCGATCCTCCTATAGTCTGGTGGGTCCATTTTCTGGTTTACAGATTCCTTTTCCACCACATTTTTACAAACATATGGCCTGGACCCGCTATTTCTGGAAGCAAAGTTGCCAGAAAACGCGAAAGCCCCGGACAAACAAGTCCAGGGCTTTGTTTTTATACATCAACTTGGAATCTCGCTTCATCTTGTATAAATCATTATAGCAGAGTATCATAGAATTGTCAAATTTTGTTTTGAGCAGTGCAAGGTACTTGTCAGTGGCCCTGGCGGCATAAAAGGCAGGATTGACCTCGTTACGGATCTGTCGTACAATGAACGCATACCGATGACGATCGGATAGTTCATCATCTGGCAATGTGTCCTTTACCAGCAAAGGAGTGTGGACAATGGGCATTTTATTAGGCATCATCGTGGGTTTTGTCGCCTGGTTTTTCCTTCGTTACCTGCTCACCTCGTTCTACACCGTCGATCAGAACGAACGCGCGGTGAAAACCATCTTTGGGCGGGCGGATCGTCTGGGCGACGCGACCACCGCCGACTCGCCGCTGGGTGAAATGCTGACCGCAGAGCACAAACGGCGCTATAATTATCCCGTCGTGCGCGTCATCCCCCCCGGGGGGCCCTATTTCAAATGGCCGTGGGAGCGTGTCTACAAAGTCTCTATCGCCACCCAGACCATGAATATGGCGTACGACCCGGACGATCCCAAGGTCAATGCCGGCGGCACTATCCTGGAAGCGGTCACCAAAGACCAGCTCAACACCGGCCTCACCGGGCAGATCCGCTACCGGGTCGCCGAGAGCAACCTCTACGCCTACCTGTTCGGCGTCAAGCGGCCCATCTCGCACGTCATGGGCTACTTTGTCTCCGTGCTGCGCGAGCGCATCGCCAGCTTTGAGGCATCGACCCCCGAGGCCGCGCGCGGCGGTGAGATGAGCATCGTCACCGGCGTGTCGATCAACGACCTGCGCAAAAACCTGCGCGACCTGAACGAACACATGGAGCGCGAGTGCGCCTCGTCCGCCGCTCGCTACGGGATCATCCTCGACGCCTCGCTGATCACCGGCATCGACCCGCCGGCCGAGGTTGAGTCGGCGCTGGCGGCGATCAACACCGCCCACAACCAGGTCTCGTCCGACATCAGCCTGGCCCAGGCCGCCGCCGACCAAAAGATCGTGCAGTCCAAACGGGCGGTGGAGATCGAGACCCTCGATGCGCAGGCCGAAGTGGAGCCGCTGATCGCCCTGGCCGAACAGTTGCGCGCCCTGCGCCAGAGCGGGCCGGCGGCGCTGCAAGCCTATCTGCGCAACGTGCGCCTGCGGCTGTATACCCATGCCGGGCATGTGGTACGGGAGGTGGAATAATGGGTGCGTTGGCTGGATTTCTCACCGAATTTGTTATCGCCGCGGCGGTCACCTTTATCGCTATGTGGTTCATCGCGCCGATCTTTTTTCTCATCCTGCGCCTGCTGGGCCTGTACACGATCGTCCAGGAAGGCACCTGCCAGGTCTTTATCCTGTTCGGCAAGGTCATCGGCACCTTGACCGAGCCGGGCCTGCACTGGCTGCCCGTGCGCCTGGGCCTCAACGCCTTCCTGGTCAACTGGCTGGGCGCCCGTCGCGTCCTGGATATGCGCCTCGACCAGCAGTACCTGCGCAGCAACCCGGTCAACTCCGAAGAGGGTGCGCCGATGGGCGTGGGCATCTGGTACGAAATGTATATCAGCGACCCGGTGTCCTACCTGTTCAAAAACGTTGACCCGCGCGGCTCGCTGGCCGCCAACGTCAGCAACGCCGTGGTGCGCTCGCTCAGCAACCTGCCGCTGGATCAAATGCTGGTCGACCGCCACGCCATGAGCCGCACCGTGCGCGAAGAGGTCTCGCCGCGCTCGCACGAGTGGGGTTACAGGCTGGGCTCGGTCTACATCCGCAAAGTCCACTTTCGCGACGTGGGCATGATCCAGCAGATCGAGGCCAAGGTGGTCAACCGTCTGCGCCAGGTGACCTCGGCGATCAAGCAAGATGGGGCCAACCAGGTCAACATCATCACCAGCACGGCCGATCGGCAGGCGGCGGTCGAGTTTGCCAAGGCCGCGGCCATCCGCCCGCGCATCGTCGGCCAGGCCATGCAGACCATCTCGGCCGACCCCGAGGTGGCGGCGGCGATGTTCGAGATCCTGGAGACGCAGCGCATCCTAGAGGGCAAGGGCCAGCTCACCCTGGTCCCGCCGCACAGCGACGTGCTCAACGACCTGCTGGTCGCGCGCAAGGCCGGCTAGCCGCCGCGCTTGTCCCAAACACATCTGTCATCGCGAGGCACGCGCACTTGGCGTGCCGAAGCGATCCCCAATGGGTCGACAGGTCAGCCACGTGACCATCGTTCCGGGTGGCTGTTCCCGGTGGATTGTTATCGCGCTCGCCGCGATCCGCCGGGAATAGCCAGGATTAAGCAACCCTGGCCGGGCAGTGGTCGAATGCGACGTTCCCGTAACTGGCACCCCACGACCGCCGGTGGCCGAAGAACAGATATCCAAGCACGTCGTCACAGTTGCCCATCTCCCGATTTTGAGATATAATGTAGTCACACAAGAGACTACAAAAGGAGATCGCGATGCCTGATATTGGTGTACGAGAGCTCAAGACCCGCGCCTCAGAGATTATCCGCAACGTGCGCGAGCACCGTACCCGCTACACGATTACCTACCGGGGGCAGGTAGTCGGCCTGTTGACGCCGCTGGATCAGCCCAAGGCCGGTGAGTTGGTTGAATCTGCCTCGGCTTGGGATGAACTGGTGCGCCTGGGCGAAGCGATCGGGCGGGGGTGGCAGTTGCCGCTTAGCAGTGCCGAACTGCTCTCGGACATGCGGCGCTGAACCGGGCCGGCGACGCCTGAAGGAGCAGGGATGTGGCCAGCACATTTACGGTGGATGCCAGCGTGTTTTTGAATGCGTTTAACCCTTACGAGCAGGGACATGCCACGAGCCAACGTCTGCTGGCATGCCTGCAAGATCAGGCGACGCCGATCATCGTGCCCACGCTGCTGTTGCCCGAAGTGGCAGCGGCGATCGGCCGTGGGCAGGATGACGCGACCCTGGCGCGCGCATTTGCTGCCGCGTTGAGCCGCCTGCCGCATTTGGTGTGGGTGCCGTTGGACGAGACGCTGGCCCAACAGGCTGCTGACGTGGCCGCACAACATCATCTGCGGGGCAGCGACGCGGTGTACGCGGCGGTGGCCCTGCGCTTTGGCAGTACCTTGATCACGCTTGACCGTGAGCAGCAGGCCCGGGCTGCCGGTATCGTGACCACGCACAATCCGGTCGAAGCATTGAGCGAGATAGAGCCACGCACATAGCAGCGGTGAACGCCACCTCAGGCGAACGCCTCCTCGAGAAAGGCCGCGTTCTCTTGCAGCCAGCCCCCCGATCAGGGTCACTTTGCCGGCCGGGCAAAGACCGCCGTCCAATAAGTGACGCAGCTCCTGTCCTGGCGATAGACAGTTCCCACGCCGATGTGGCGCAGGTCGGCCAGCAGGATGTTGTCGCGATGCCCCTTGCTGTCCATCCAGCCCTGCACCACCTCGGCCGGCGTCGTATACCCGCAGCTCACATTCTCGGCATACAGCATCCAGGCATACCCTTGTCGCGCGATGCGCTCGGCCGGCGTGGAGCCGTCCGAGCCGGTATGGCTCAGCGCATCATGCTGGGCCATATCCAGGCTGTGCGCCCTGGCCGCGGCCGTCAGGTGGCTGTCTGCGACCAGCGCCTCCAGCCCACGCTTGCTCCGCGCCTGGTTGATGAGCGCGATCACCTCGGCCTCCAATTCAGCCCCCGGCTCTTGCCAGGCGGGGTCGTCCCGGTCCGGCTCTTGCTGGTCTGCGTCGGCCGGCAGGGTCGCGGCCGGCAGCGACCAGGTTGGCAGCGACAGGGCTGAGGGCGTCGCGGTGGGGGCAACGGTCCATACCTCGAGTTCGTCGCAAGCGCCCAGCCACAGCATCAGCGCCACCAGGATCGCCAGTTTTTTATGCATGGTTACCCCCATGAAACAGGAAACCAGGTTTCTGACCGGGTGGTTTGGACCCAGGAAACCTGGTTTCTAACACTCGGTGAACGCTTACCCCCGGCGCACGCGCTTGAGACGGAGCAGCCACCCGCCGAGCATCAGCGCCAGCCCGGCCAGCAGCAGCGTGATCGCCAGGATCTGGCTGGCGGCCACGTCGCCGCCGCTTTCGGGCAGCGTCTGGGGCTCCTTCAGATCGTCGGGATCGGGACGCATGGAGGCGAAAATGCCCATGTCCTGCACGCCCGTTTGGGTTTCGTCCTTAAAGGTGGTGCCAAAGGGGATACAGATCACCTGTTCTGTGCCGGTCAGGTTGGTCAGCACCAACGTGCCCTTGCCAAAGTAGGCCGGATCGGACATGTTGGTGAAATCGTCGATGGTGGCCGAGACCAGGCCCTTGTCGACCGCATCGGGCAGCGCAACGCAGCCCGCGCCGATGTCGCCCGGCTCGATGCCGCTCTCGGCATAGGTGGCGATCTCGTCTACCAGCGGGAACGCATCCCCTTTATCCAGGTCGTCGGTCTGCCGCCACACCGCCAACTGCGCCTGCCACAGGTCTTGCTCGAGATAGCCCTTGGCCAGGTTGTAGCAGATGGTGTTGCGGATCACCTCTGGTGAGAGCGCGAGTGAACGGATGACCTGGCCCGGGAAGGGCAGCCCATAGTTCAGGCAGTGCCCGCTAATGAGCACGTTGGCCGTCTGGTTGGCCGGCAGCCTGACCGACAACGGGTTGCACACGGTTTCCCTGGCGGCCATGGTCTGTTGCGCCGGGTCTGCCTGGGGCAGGGCCGACGGGAAGATGGCCATGTCTTGCACCCCTGTCTGTTTGGCATCCTTAAACACAACGCCGTAGGGGATGTGCAGGGCCAGGGTGGCATCGGTTTTGTTCTCAATGACCAGCGTGCCCTTGCCAAAATAGGCCGGATCGGACACATTGACAAAATCGTTCAACGCCACCGAGACCCAGCCCTTGGCCGCGGCGTCGACCAGCGACGTGCTGCCCGGGTCCAGGTCGGCCGGCGTGCCGCTGGTGGCATAGGCCACGATGTCGGCGGCCAGCTTGTTTTTGTCGCCAGAGATGTCGACCTGGTCGGTAAAGTGCCAGATCGCCCACTGGGCCTGGAACAAGTCCTCTTGCACGTAATGGCCGTTGACCAGGTTGTAGGCGACGGACAGGCGCACCTCGTCGTCGGCCAGGCCAGCCAGGGTCAGCGCCTGGCCGGGGAAAGGCAGCCCATAGTCGAGGCAGTGGCCGTTGACGGCGACCTGGAGGGCGCCGTAGGGAGGAAGGGCCACAAAAAACGGCTTGAGGTCGGACGGCGAATCCGCCCAAACGGCGGCGGGTAAGAGCAGCAAGGCCAGGCTGAACAGGCACAAGCCGGCAAATAGCTTGCTCATCGAGCGAATCATCATTGGCTTCTTTTCTATAGATACGAGGCCAACGGTTTGGCCTGCGACACACTGTCTCCATTATAGGTGTGGTTGGCCCGACCGTCAAACTGCCCTTTGGGTGCGAGCGTTTGTTCCTGGGGGCAGGGCCGGCACCTGTCGTTGCGAGGCGCGCTTTTTGCGCCGAAGCAACCCCCAACTATGGCAT
>JAFGOG010000555.1 GCA_016926595.1 Anaerolineae bacterium | reverse complement strand
TAGTTGATCAAGGTAGCCTGGCGGACGCCGTACCAATAGCCGGAGCCGATACTATGGCCGCCGGCTGCGGCGGCGGGGCCGATGGCAAACTGACTGAGCGTACCGTTGACCATGTGCGTGCCCGACGAGCTCCACTCGCTGCCGCCGGGGCTGAGAACGTGCCAGCCCAGGTCATAGTTGGGCGACGTCTGGGCGGAGGCGATCCCGACGGCGGCCAGGGCAACCAGCGCGACCAGCGAGGCGGCTGTAACCCGCATCTTCATGGCACACCCCCTATCGCGGGCCACGGGTAGACGAAACGCTCCCCGTCAGGTTGGTGGGGATGCCCTGCAACGCGTCCGGCCGCTGTTCGTAGCCCCTACGCCGGCCGATGGCGATCCAGGTGAACCTGACATCCGGGTCGCCCGCGCCCGACCTGACGACAAAGCCATCGTGGTCGGCGCTGACGATGTACAGCCCGCTCCAGCTACCTACCGGGGTGACGACGACGCGCACCGGGACCTCGTCCGAGATTGCCTCGCAGAAGAGGCGCTCGAACCGGACGGTCGCCTCGCCGCCCTCGAGCTGGGCTTCGCCGTTGGCATAGAACTCGACGTCGGGCGATTCGATCGAGTACAGCTTCTCCAGCCCTCGCGACGTCTCCACGGCGGCGGCTTTGGCACCCATGGCGGTAGAGCTACCGACCACAAAGAGGTCCCCGTCGGAGTAGACTCCGAAGCATGTGCCCAGCGGGGAACAGCGGCCATAGACGCCGGCAGTCATTGGCGCTATGCTCTCCCCCAAGACTCCCGCGCTACCGGGTATCGGGCTGACGGTGTTGCCGCGCACGCCATAGCTTGCCGGGCCGCCGATACCCGACTCGATAGGCGGTGGCAGCGGGCTGGCCGGTGGCAATATCGCCAACGGCGGCGAAGACGCCCCGCCGCTGATGCCCCACACACCGGCCTCGCTCATGCCCATCAGTGGGACAGTACCGAACACACCGGCGCTTTCCGGGGTGCCACTGCCGTTGTCGCCCCACACGCCATAGTCGGTTGGGCCATTAGCCGGGCTCAGATTTTGAAAGCCCCACACGTTGCTGGGTGCCTGGCAGATGCCGTGCACGCCGGCGTCGCCGCTGTTCACCAGGGTGGTCATGACCGTGCCAAAAACGCCGTCAGAGCCGGCGACCAGGCCGGTCGTCTCGCCCAACACCCCGTACTGGGCCAGACCTTGGGGACCCACGATGCCGGTTGCCTGGTAGCTGACGCCCGATACGCCGGCAGTGCCTGCTACGCCACTGCTTTGGGTGCCCAACACGCCCACTGTGCCGGCGGTGGCGTCACCCCACACACCATAGGTGCCAGCACCCAGCGAGCTGTTGAGGGGCGAGAGGGGGCCGTGCGTGCCAAGGACGCCAGCGGTACGGTTCACGGCGACTATATCGTCGCCCCACACACCAGCCTGACCACCGTTGGTGTTGAGGCCATAAACGCCGGCACTGGCGGCAACGGCGAGGGTATCGCCAAGCACGCCGGCGATATTGCCGGTGCCCTGGACTCCATAGGAACCGCCTTGGCCGCGAATGGCATAGTTCAGGCCGCTGGTCATGAACAGGCCATTCGCCGCACACACCTCGGTCCAGCCGCACAGCGTGGCAGGTCCAGTGGCACCACTCGGTCCGCTCGGTCCGGTGGGACCGCTAGGGCCGCCAGGACCGGTGGCGCCGGTGGCGCCCACGGCACCGGTCGCACCCTCTGGACCAGTCACACCGGTAGGGCCATTTGCACCAGTGGCGCCAGTCGCGCCTACCGCTCCGGTCGCACCCTCAGGACCAGCCGGGCCCGTCGCGCCGGTAGCACCTGCAGGACCGGCCGGGCCGGTTGCCCCTGTCGCACCCTCAGGACCAGCCGGTCCGGTCACTCCAGTAGCGCCTGCAGGACCGGCTGGGCCGGTCGGACCGCTAGGGCCTGCTGGCCCCGTAGCACCGGTAGCACCTGCGGGACCAGGCGGACCACTGGGACCGATGGGCCCAGTCGCGCCGGTGGGACCCTCGGGGAAGGGCTGGCCATGCCAGTAGCCACTGGCGTCGATCACCAATCCGTAGGTACCGGCGTAGATGGTGTTGGGATGGATGTCAGCGCCGCGCACGTCACCGGCGTTCAGGGCATAGGGCACGCTGGTGAGCGGCTGGCGGGGCAGCATCTCCGGCTCGCCTGACAGGGTGATGCCCAGCCACAGGTCGCGGCCGTCGACCCACGATGTGTCAGTGATCGGATTGATCGCGCCCAGGCGGGCATTGAACAACCCATCAGCCACCGCCGCGATCTGGGTCTCCTGCCACAGAGCAACGCCGCCCGTCCCGACATCATAGATGGCAAAGGTGAGGGTATAGTTGCCGTCGGGCACGGGCCTGCCGGCAGAATCAAGCAACAGGCCCTGGTAGTTGAAGGTGCCAGGCGCGCCGGCGTCGATCGTCTCGTCAGGGATACTGGACGCCAAGGCACCGGCCGTTCCGAGCAGTGCCAGAAGGGTGACAATAGAACCCCAAAGCAAAAAACGCTTGCTGTTCATCCGTAGACTCCTTTCCTGTCTTCGAGAAACTCAGATCAGCAACTGACTACAGTCGATCGGCATATGGGACGCCGACAGCTTGTCTCACTGTGGATCGATCACCTCCTTCCTACAAACCTGTTCTGGAACGGACCTATTTTGTGTTTTCTGGTCTTTAGAGCTCTACGCAGCTACTATAGCACACTTGGCGCCGGTCTGTATGTACAGTACCTGTAAGGAATCTGTAATTGCCGCAGGAAGGAATCGAAGCATCGTGGGGGTGCAGCTTACCGGCGGCATTCTGGATAGGCTGCTCGATGTTGGCGCGATTGCCGGGCATACGCCCTCCTGCCTCCACCGTCCATGGCCTCCCACAGCCACGGGTTCCGGACCAAAAGTCCATCCTCGCGGCAACGCTGGACAGGCTGCCATGTGACACGATATCCAGCTCGACCCGCCGTGCGCTGCAGTCGCGCCTTGAGCTGCGACCGGCCGCGCGGCTGCTATCATTATATCATATATAAGGTAAAATGGCAAGGGCGCCCTAAGCCGCAATTAGGGCTCGCAAAGTGGGAGAGAAACCGGGTCTTTCGCAGTGCAGCACGTCAACTCACGGGACAGGCTCGGGGAAGCGAGCTCACTGCCGGCGAGCAGGAAAAAACCCGGTTTCTTGTGTCAGGGCTGTGGATAGGTCTTTTGAGGGCGTTTGGCAAAAGGGCTCGGGATGTGCTATAATGGGGCCAGCGATCCAGTCCAGGGAAGGCTCGACGATGAAACGATCCACGTGGATAGCGATCCTGCTGTTGGCCGGGGCCATCGCTTTCAACCTGGCCGCGCTGTGGCCCGAGGTGGCGGTCGAGACGCCGACGCTGAACGACAGCACGCTGCACCTGACGCTGGTGCAGCG
>JAFGOG010000554.1 GCA_016926595.1 Anaerolineae bacterium | reverse complement strand
TGGGCGAGACCTTGTTATCGCCCCAGGCGATCTTGCGGCACACGATCCGGCCGTCGGGCGCCACGCTGCGATGCTCGCAGCCGCTCGAATGGGGCTGGGTCAGCTCTCGGTGCTGTTGAGCAAGTGGCAGTTCTCTAATCATCTTCCCTCTCCCTTTCATCACAGCCGGCGGATGATGGCCACCACCCGCCCCTGAACCTCGACGTCCGCCGCGCTGGCATAGAACGCCTTCATCGTCGGGTGCGCTGGCTGGAGCCGCACCCGCTCGCCCTCAGGGTAGATCCGCTTTAGCGTGGCGGCATTGCGATCCCGCAGGTGAACTACCGCCATCTGTCCCCGTGACGCCTCCTGGATGCGCTCGACGATCACAATGTCGCCGTCGGCCACCAGGTCGTCCACCATCGAATTCCCTTTGACCTTCAGGGCAAACAAGTCCCTGTTCGGATCGGCCATGTCGGTGGTGACCTCGATCTGCTCGTCGGGCCGGTCGGCCAGCTCCAGCGGCGCTCCGGCAGCAATCGACCCCGCGACCGGTATCGGAAACGTTGCCCGCTGTGAGCCCGTCAGTCGCAGGCTGCGCGGAATGCGCGGCGTGCGCTCGATGTGGCCATCCCTCTCCAACGCGTCGAGATAATAGTTCACGTGCGACCTGCCGCTCAGGCCCAGCCCTCTGCGAATGTCGTCGTAGCTGGGCGCATAGCCCCATGCCGCGATATACTCCTCCACAAACTCCAGAACTTTGCCCCGCCGGTTCTTCCGATGCTGCTCCATCTGCCTCTTCCTCCCTGGTCCTTCTCCAAAAGAATAGAACGCACGTTCTAATTATATCAGAACATGCGTTCTATGTCAAGCCCCCAAATCGGGCTTTTTCAAAACTTTAAACTATCTTATGGTACACTATTCCTTTGTGCCCCTTCCGCAGGTTCCTTGATCTGCGGAAGGGTTATCGAGTCCTAATTCAGTTGCCGGATCACCAGCAGGACCTTGCCCTTGACCTCCACGCTCTCCGCCGGGTAGAACATCGCCTTCATCGTCGGGTTGGCCGGCTGCAGCCGCACCCGGTCGCCCTCCAGGTAAAAGCGCTTGAGCGTCGTCTCGCTCTTGTCCCGCAGCCACACGGCCGCCAGCTCGCCGTTCTCCACCCGTTCCTGGTGGCGCATGATCACCACGTCGCCGTCGTTGATCAGGGCATCGACCATCGAATCCCCCTGCACCTGCAGGGCATAGATATCCTTGTCATCCTTGACAATGTCGCGGGTCAATTCGATGCCGGCCTCGTAGCCAAAGGGCGAAAAGTCGGCGTCGGGCACCGGGATGGGGATGCCGGCCGCGATCCGCCCCAACAGCGGGACGCGAACCACCTCGGCCATCCGCCCCGCCGCTTCTTCGACCAGGCGAATGCCCCGCGAGATGTCAGGATCGCGGTCGATCAGCCCTTTCCGCTGCAAGATGTCCAGATTGTACTTGACCACCGACGTCGATGGGATCCCGACCTTGGCCCCGATCTCGCGGATGGTCGGCGGAAACTGGTGGTCGGCGATAAAATCCCGGATAAACTCGACCATTCTCACTTGACGCTCAGACAACCCTTGTGCCATGATAGAGTTTCCTTTCCTGACGAGCTTCTTTCCCCAACGGCAATTCGACGCCCGTCCAGCTCGCCTATCCAGCTTTATTATACACGAACATTAGTTCTGTGTCAAATCCGCTAGCACGTATGTTTGACAATCCGCGCAATATAGCGTATAGTATCGATTGCAGCAGACCCCAGGTGAGAATAGATGGAACTAGGAATCGTTCGACAGATCGACATTGACCAGGAGATGCAGGGCGCCTATCTCGACTATGCCATGAGCGTCATCGTGGCCCGCGCCCTGCCCGACGTGCGCGACGGCTTCAAGCCGGTCCACCGCCGCATCCTGTACGCCATGCACGACCTGGGCCTCCGGCCCGACAAGCCATACAAAAAAAGCGCTCGCATCGTCGGCGAAGTCCTCGGCAAGTACCATCCCCACGGCGACGCCGCCGTCTACGAGTCGATGGCCCGCATGGCCCAGGATTTCAGCCTTCGTTACATGCTGGTCGACGGCCAGGGCAACTTTGGCTCGGTCGACGGCGACAACCCGGCCGCCATGCGCTACACCGAGGCCCGCCTCGCCTCCATCGCCGAAGAGATGCTGGCCGACATCGACAAGGACACCGTCGACTTTGGCCCCAACTTTGACGGCACCCTGACCGAACCGGCGGTCCTGCCCGCTGTCCTGCCCAACCTCCTGGTCAACGGCGCATCAGGCATCGCCGTGGGCATGACCACCAACATCCCACCCCACAACCTCGGTGAGGTGTGCGACGCCCTCGCCTATCTGATCGACAACTATGCCCGCCTCGACGACGTCACCGTCGAGGACCTGACCCGTTTCATCCAGGGACCCGACTTTCCCACCGGCGGCGTCATCTATCGTTACGCCGGCGAGAGCGACAACGGCGACCGCAACGACGTCATCCTCAACGCCTACGCCATGGGCCGCGGCCGGTTTACGGTCCAGGCCCAGGTGCACATCGAAGAGATGAGCCGCAACCGCAGCCGCATCGTCCTCACCGAGCTGCCCTACCAGGTCAACAAGACCCGCCTGATCGAGCGCATCGCCGATCTGGTGCGCGACGGCAAGCTGGAAGGGATCACCGACCTGCGCGACGAATCCGACCGGCAGGGCATGCGCCTGACCATCGAGATGACCCGCACCGTCGAGCCGCGCACCATCCTGTCCCAGCTTTTCAGGCAGACGCCGATGCAGGTCACCTTTGGCATGATCATGGTCGCCTTGGTCGATGGCGAGCCCCGTCTCCTCTCCCTCAAAAAGGTGCTGGTTCACTACCTCGAGCACCGCCAGGAGGTCATCACCCGCCGCAGCAAGTTCCTGCTGGAGCGAGCCAAGCTGCGCGCCCACATCCTGGAAGGGCTTCTCAAGGCCCTCGACAACATCGACAGGGTGATTGCCCTCATCAAGGCTTCGCGCACCACCGAAACCGCGCGCGCCAACCTGATAAGGGAATTCAAGCTGACCGAGATCCAGGCCGACGCCATCTTGGAAATGCCCCTCAAGCGTCTGGCAGCCCTGGAACGGAAAAAGATCGCCGACGAGCACAAAGAAAAGCTGGCAGAGATCAAGTACCTCACCGGCCTGCTGCGCAACCCGGCCAAGATCCGCAGCGTCATCCGCGACGAGCTGCTGGCCCTCAAGGCCAAATACGGCGACGCCCGCCGCACCCGGATCGTCGACCGGGAGAAAGGGCTCCACACTGCCCGCGACCTGGTCACTGCCCAGGACCTTTACCTGACCCTCTGGCATGGCGGCGAGGTCAGTCTCAGCGCCCAGCCTCCCGCCGTGTCCCGGCTGATGCCGGTCGCCCAACAGTGGGGCAACACCCGCGACGACGTGGCCTTTTTTGCCGCCAGCGGCCTGGCCGCCCTGGCCCCCCTGCACCAGATACCCGACGACCGCAGCATCCCGGTTGGCGGCGTGACCGCGCTCGACCGGGCAGAAACGCCGGTCGGCGCTCTCATCCTGCCCCACGTCGAGGACGACACCTCTGCCGGCCGGCCCTCCTTCGTCACCCTCGCCACGCGGGGTGGGCGCATCAAGCGCGCCGCCGTCGCCGATCTCACCTCGGCCGCCAGCAAGGGCGTCGTCACCGCCATCAACGTCGACCAGGGCGATCAGTTGGGCTGGGTGGCCTTGACCAGCGGTCAGGACGAAATCGTGCTCGTCACCCGCCAGGGCCGCGCCATCCGTTTTTCCGAAGAAGAGGTCCGGCCCATGGGCCTGTCGGCTGCCGGCGTCCTGGCCATCAAGCTCGGACGCGACGACGCCGTGGTCGGCATGGGCCTGGTCCGCGACAAAGGCTGCGTGGTCACCATCAGCGAGCTGGGCTTTGCCAAGCGCACGGCCATCGCCGATTTCAGCCCCCAAAAGCGCTACGGCGGCGGCGTCCAGGCCGCCAAGCTGTCGGCGCGGACGGGGCGCCTGGCCGTGGCCGCCCTGGCCGCCGACGACCAGGCGCTGGCCCTCATGCTGTCCAAGGGACAGGTCATAACCATCCCGGTCAAGGCCATTCCCTCCATGGGCCGCGCTGCGGCCGGCCAAAAGAAACGGCTCGACGCCAAGCGAGATCTCTTTGACCCTCCCACCCACGGGCTGCCGACCATCCTGACCGTGCTTGCCGCGGCTCCCAAACCCCCTCGCCCGACTGGGGAGACCGCCGCTCAGCGCGGCGGGGCGGGGGTGAGAGGGAGCGCCATCCCTGAAAAGGAACCGGCCCCGTCGCGGGCCAAACGGGCGACAGCCGCCGCACAGGGGAAGGAGCCGGCCCCATCGCGGGCCAAGGGGGCGACGGCCGCTCCACAGGGGAAGGAACCGGCCCCATCGCGGGCCAAGGGGGCGACGGCCGCTCCAAAGGGGAAGGAGCCGGCCCCGTCGCGGGCCAAGGGGGCGACAGCCGC
>JAFGOG010000553.1 GCA_016926595.1 Anaerolineae bacterium | reverse complement strand
GTCTGGCGGCGCACGGCCGTCAGGGCCAGGTAGCTGGTCAGCGACACGAGCACGATCAGCGCCAGGAGCACGGCAAAAGCCGTGGCGAACTTGGCCGTGATGCCCAGTTCACGCCAGCGCGGGCGCCGCCATCGGTTCATCTCGTTCCATCCTGTCCGGCGCTCTCTACCTCTCTGGCGGGTAGGTGTACACGACGTTGGCCGCCAGGCCCTCGAACCCTGCCGCCGGATCGTCCAGGCGCGTGACCTCGATCCGGATGGCGGCACAATCGCCATATTCGTCGCAGGTCATCGTGCCCGTCAGTCCCCCGTAGCCAGCCGTGGCATAGAGCGCGTCGCGCAAGGCCTGGCGGCCAATGTGCAGCGTCCCATCCTCGTCCCGAACAGCCACCCGCTCGATGGCCTGCAACAGCAGATTCGTGGCGTCGTAGGTGTGCGCGTGATACGGTGTCGAGAGAGACGTCTCCTCGAAACTCTCCTCGTAGTGAGTCATAAAATTCTCATAGGCCGGGCCACGCGGCGTGGCAGGGGCATTGAAGTAGAGCCCCACCCCTGCCTCGCCGACGGCCTCGAGGAAAGAGTCAAAATACAATCCCTCGGCCGTCATCAGCGTGATCGCGTCCAGGCCCTCCATCCCCCTGGCCTGCAACACAATATAATCGCCCTCCGGCCTGTAAACCGCAAAGTACAGGAGATCGGCACCCGACATGGCGACGGCGGTCAGCACCGGCTCCATATTCGTGTCACCCTTGTTGACCGCAGCGGACAGCACCACCTGGCCGCCCAGCTCGGCAAACGCTTTTTTGAAGGTATCGGTCAACCCGCGCGTATAAGAGCCGCCATCGTCGATCGTCGCCGCCCTGCGCGCCCCCAACCTCTCGAAGGCAAAGGTGGCCGCCGCTTGGCCCGAGAACGAGTCGTTCTGTGCTGTGCGAAAGAAACCAGGCTGCCAGTCCGCGCCTTGCTCCCCACCCACCGACGTCAGCGCAGGCGCGCTACTCGAACTCGAGATCATGACCAAGCCCGCCCTGGAGACGGCGTCCATCGCCGCGGCTGCCGCCCCCGAGCAGGTCGGGCCGAGGATGCCCACGATCTGGGGATCGGCCACGATCTTGAGCGCTGCCGTGGTCCCGCCTTCTTCCGAGCACATCGAATCTGCGATGGCAAGCTCGAGTGGATGACCCAGCAGCGTTTTGTCCCGGTCTGCCAGCACCAACTCGATGCATCGTAGCAGCCCCTGGCCCTGTGGCCCCATGTCGCCACTCAGAGCCTGGATCACCCCGATCTTGACCGGCTCACCCGGCAGGACATCGACGCAGCCGATCGTATCGGCACACTCGAATCGCACCGTGGCCGATCCACAACTCGCCGACAGCAGCACAACACACAGGAGCAAGGCCAGGCATGTACGTCCGACCATTTCCTTCCTCCCTTCCCGTTGTAGACCCTATGGCCCCGCTGGATAGGTATACACGACGTTGGCCGCCAGGGCCTCCATGCCGGCAGCCGGATCATCCAGGCGCACAACCTGGAAGCGGGCCACACCGCAGTCGCCATATTCGTCGCAGGTGAGGTTACCGGTCAGCCCTTCATAGGCCGAGGTAGCATAGAGGGCTTCGCGCAAGGCCTGGCGGCCGATGTGCAGCGTTCCATCTCTCTCCTGCACGGCAACCGCCTCCACCGCATCGAGGAGCAGGCTGGCCGCGTCGTACCAATGAGTATAATAGGCGGTAGCCGGCCTCTCGCCATATTTCTCTTCATACCTGGAGACAAAAAGATCGTGAGCCGGGCCTTCCGGGCTGGTGGGAATCACCAGGTACAACCCCACGCCTGCCTCGCTCACGGCTTGAAGAAAATTCTCGAGGTATAGCCCCTCCGCGCCCATCAGGATGACCTTCTCCAGGCCCTCCATGGCGCGAGCCTGCACCACGAGACGGTCTCCCTCCGGGCGAAAGATGGGTAGGAACAGCATCTCGGCGCCAGACGTAGCCACAGCGGTCAGCACCGGTTCCATGTTCGTGTCTCCCTTGTTGACGGCTGCGGCCAACACAACCTCACCCCCCAGCCCGGCAAACGCCTGGTTAAATGTCCCGGCGAGCCCCTGCGTGTAGGGGTCTCCGTCATCAATCGTTGCTGCGCGGGTCGCGCCCAGCACGTCGAACGCAAAGGTGGCTGCTGCCCGGCCCGATAGCGCGTCGTTTTGTGCCGTGCGCAGGAACCCCGGCCGCCAGTAGACACCTGCCTCCCCGCCCACCGAGGTGAGGGAGGGCGCCGAGCAAGAGCCCGAGATCATGACCAGGCCTGCCTCAGAGACGACACGGATGGCCGTCTCTGCTGCTCCCGAGCAGGAGGGGCCGATGATGCCCACGATCCGTGGGTCGGCGGTGAGCATGGCCGCGGCTGTCGCCCCACCCTCCTTGGAACAGAGCGAATCTTCCACCTGCAGCTCGATAGGGTGGCCGAGGAGTGCCCCGCCGTGGTCGTCCACGACCAATTCAATGCTGCGCAGAGCGCTCAGCCCGAAAGGTGCCTGTTCCCCGCTGAGCGCCTGCAGTACGCCGATCCGGAGGGGATCGCCAGGGGCAATGGACGTGCAGCCCATGGCGTCGGTGCACACAAAGGGGGAAGAGGACTGGCAGCCGGCCAGCAAAACCGTGATGACCCAGAACAGGATGGAAGCTTTGTGCCGCAACATCCCCTTCGCCTCCCGCGAGCCGCCGGCCCGAGTGCCCGACAAACAAACGGGCTCGCCCCTTCAGCCCAGGCGAGCCCGTCGCGATGGTATCTCAATGATTGCCAGGTTGCTCGGCTAACTTGCGCACCAGGGCCGATCCTGACCACATCCTCCCGCACTTTTCATTATAGCGTGGATTCGGCGCAAAGTCAAGATGGGCTGAGCGGGTGTGGCTGAGCGGGTTCTAATCCTCCGACCTCCGACAATTGCGGTTGACATTTTGCCAGATATCCTGTATAGTGGATCGTAGATATCTCTGCCAAGTGGCGGATGATACTTTGACGTTGCATCGCCGCTCCGCCGGGCCAAGGATTGCATGTTTCTATCAGACACCGACAGAAAGAGGGAGCCATGAAAAAGCATTTGCTTGTCATCTATGCCACATTGTTCTGCCTGGCCTTGGCCGGGGTGGTCATTGCGGCCGACGTCGTGCCCACCGACATCCAACAGCCCGGCACCCAGCAGGGCGAGGTGAGCCTGGAAGGGCCCGGCAGGTGCGACAACAGCAACTGCCACGGCGGCCCCGATCAACCTTACCAGGTAGCCTTCAACTGGCGCGGCAGCATGATGGCCAATGCCGGCCGCGATCCGATCTTCTGGGCAACCCTGGCCATCGCCGAACAGGATTTTGACGGCTCGGGCGACCTGTGCATCCGCTGCCACAGCACAGTCGGCTGGTATGGGGGCCGCTCGACGCCCACCGACGGCTCCGGCCTGACGGCGGGCGACTCTGATGGCGTGGACTGTGACAACTGCCACAGAATGACCAACCCCGACAACTCGGAGCATCTGGGGGTCATGAACACGCCTTTCATCGCCAACGACGAGCTGACCCCGCCCACCGCCTACTATGGCAGCGGCATGGAATCGCTCTCCGGCGGCCAGGCCAAGCTCGGCCCCTACCTCAACACCGCGGCCAGGCACGATTTTCTGCAATCCGCGTTCCACCGTGACGTCGACTTTTGCGGCACCTGCCACGACGTGTCCAACCCGGCGGTGGGCGACCTGGCGCACAACAATGGCGCGCAGTCGACGGCCGACCCGGTGGTAGCCAGCGGCGTGCTCGGCTCGCCGGTGGGTGGCAAGGCCGCCTTTAACAACTTTCCCTACCAGTACGGCATCGTGGAGCGGACCTACAGCGAGTACAGCGCCGGCACCCTGTCCAAGACGCTCGTCTCGAGCTACAGCAGCCTGCCGGCCGACCTGCAAGCAGGGGCCATCCAGGCCGCTTTCACCAGCGCCGGGGGCAACTATGCGGATGGCACGCCCCGTTACTTTAGCTGCCAGACGTGCCACCTCCCTGCGGTGACCGGCTATGGCGCGGGCATGAGCAACGCCCCGCTCCGCACCGACCTGCCGCTGCACGACATGACGGGCGGCAACTACTGGATACCCGACGCCATCCAATACCAGGACAGCCTGGGCCAGCTCCGGTTGGGCGGCGGCCTCACTACCCTCCAGATCCAGGCCCTCGACGCAGCCCAGTTGCGCGCGCAGCAGCAGCTCGACCTGGCTGCGTCGCTGAGCGTGAGCGGCAACACCCTCAAGGTCACCAACCTCACAGGCCACAAGCTGATCTCGGGCTACCCGGAAGGGCGGCGCATGTGGCTCAATGTCAAGTGGTACGACGCCAGCAATGCTCTCCTGCGCGAGGATGGGGAGTATGGCAACGTCACGGTGAGTATTGACGGCACGCCCACGGTGGTCCAGACCATCCTCGACCCCTACGATCCAGATACCAAGATCTATGAGGCCCACTATGGCATGACCCAGGAATGGGCCGCACAACTGCTGGCCCTGGGCTACTCATCTACCCTGCCCCTGAGCTATGACCACCTCACCGGCGCCCCCGATTACACCCTGGGCCAGCTTGCCGCCCAGGCGGCTGGCACGTACCACGAGACCTTTCACTTTGTCCTCAACAACATCGTCGCCCAGGACAACCGCATCCCGCCCTATGGCTTTGACTATGACGAGGCCAGGGTGCGCAACACGTTGCCGGTGCCGGCCGACCAGTATGGCAACCCGGGCGCGGGTGGGACCTACAACTACTGGGATCAGATCGTGCTGAATCCGCCAGTCAACGCGATGCACGCGACGGTTGACCTGCTCTACCAGCCGACGAGCTGGGAATACGTGCAGTTCCTGTACGAGGCCAACAACGGCCAGAACGCATTCCTGGCCCAGGAGGGGGTCAACCTGCTCAACGCCTGGCTGAACACGGGCATGGCCCAGCCTCACGTGATGGCCTCGGCGACCTGGGCGACGCCCACCACCGTGGAGCTGACCTCCTTCACCGCCACAGCCACGGATGGCGGGAAGGTGCGCCTGGCCTGGGAGACTGCCAGCGAAACGACCCTGCTCGGTTTTCACCTCTACCGCGCCGAAGCGATCGACGGGGTGCAGACCCGGCTGACGGCGACGCTCATCCCGGGCCAGGCACCGGGCAGTCCCACGGGGGCAGCCTACGAGTTCCTGGACGAGTCTGTGACCCCCGGCGGCCTCTACTGGTACTGGCTGGAGGACGTGGACGCTTACGGCCGGCCGACGCGCTACGGGCCGGTGTCAGTCACATCCGGCCCGGCAGGATCGTACCGGATCTACCTGCCGCTGATAAACCGGTAGGTGTCAGGCAACAGGCATTCGCACCGTGGAGGAGGGAAAAGATTGGACAGCGATCCATCAATCAAAGATACGTTGAGCCCTGGCATGCCGGCCGTGCCCGGCCTGATCTTCCGCCCGATCCGCGGCGAGCCCGACGCCGACGCGCTCCATGCCGTCCACGCCGGCCGTCTGGTCCGCGACGCCGTCGATCCCATGTCCACCTACGAGGACTGCCCGAGCCGCGCGTCCCTCGCCACTGACCTCGCCCAGGCGTGCACAGACGGCCGGCAGGACGATTGGCTGGTCGCCGAGGTCGACGGGGAGGTCGTCGGCTACAGCCAGATCGACGCCTGGCCCGAAGCGGACGGCACGTGGGTCTATCTGATCCTGGGCTGGGTGCTGCCCGCGTGGCGCGGCCGCGGCATCAGCACCGCCATGCTCCACCGGGTGGAGGAGCGCGTCCGCCGCCTGGCTAAGGCCCAGCATCCAGGCGTCCCCTTCGAATTCGCGGCCAACGCCACCAGCACCGAAACAGAAGCCATGGCCCTCCTGGCGCACGAGGGCTACCGCGCCGGCTACACGGTGCTGGAGATGGAGATCGACCCATCCGCCCCGGTGCCCGCGATGCCACTTCCACCCGGCGTCGAGGTCCGCCCCGCGCTGCCCGAGCACTACCTCCCCATCTCCATCAGCATCGACGAGGCGTACCGTCAAGAGTACGAGGCGGGCCGCTACCAGGAGGATTTCGACCCGGAAGCATACGCTGACCGGCTGCGCGCCCCGAGACACGATCCCAGCCTGTGGCAGGTGGCCTGGGCGGGCGACCAGGTGGCAGGGCAGGTCCTGTCGGCCATTGAGGAGAACGGCGTGGCCGAGGTGTTCGAGGTAAGCGTGCGCCCGGCGTGGCGGCGACGTGGGCTCGGGCGTGCCCTGCTGAGCCGGGCGCTGATCGAGCTCCGTGCGCGCGGCGTCGAGACGATCCGGCTGCGCACCGTGGCCGAGTTCCGCACGCGCGCCAGCGACCTCTACCGCAGCGTCGGCTTTCGCCTGTTGAAAGAGTTCCCGCGCTACCGCAAGCCGGCAGGCTAGTGCATCGCAGCGCAAATCTTCCAACGGTTGCTGCGAGTCGATCCATGCGCCGGGCGCCACTCAGCCCGTAAGAACCTGTCATTGCGAGCGAGCGCCAGCGAGCGAAGCAATCTCCTTCTCTACTTTTGCACGCGACAGCGCCCCCTGCCCGTTCAGCCCCCCTGCTGACCGTCCACCCCCCAATTTGGACTGCTTATCCTCAAACCATTGCTTCCCGTCCCCCCATCTGTTATCATGGAAGCGTAGGCTCACCATGACCAAACGGATAGGAGGTGTCTGATGATGAGCGCAAACGAATTCTGGACTCGGGTAGCTGTGTACAACGAGACCCTGTGGCCGGTCGTGATCGCCATGACCATCGCCGCCGCATTCCTGGCATTCCGCGTGTTCCTGAGACCGGGTGCCAGGACCGACCTGTGGATAAAAGCATTCCTTAGCTTCGCTTTCGCCTGGAACGCCGTCGTATTCTTTTTGATCTCGGTCAGGAATCCGATCTCAACCTTTACCGGCGCCCCACTCTTTATCATCCTTTCGCTGCTCTTCGCTGTCGACATCTGGACTCAAAAGACCCGCTTTCAGCCTCCCGTCGCAATGTGGAAGAAGGGGCTGACCCTGTTCTGGATTGCCCTGGCCTTCCTCTACCCGGTGCTCGGCCTGCCCCTTGGGCACGCATACCCGGAAATGCTCCTCCCGATGTTCCCCTGCCCACTGACCGTATTCGCCATTGCCCTGGTCGCCGCGGCAGCGCCGGCCGTGGACAAGAAGGTCTTTATCTTACTGCTGCCCTGGGCGCTGATGGCGCTGCCCAAGTGCTTTGGCGCGCTGGACTGCTACGAGGACGCTATCCTCTTTGCATCGGGCGTGTACGGCCTGGTGGAGCTGATCCGCAACTGGAAAGTGCAACAGGCCGGGGTCCAAGAGGCGCCCATGGTGCAGCACAAGGTTGCGGGATAGCAGGGAGTGACGAAGGGTATCACACCCAACTCTGTGGAGGAACAAGATGGACGTGATCAAAGTGGAAAGCCTGCAAAAGCACTATGATGATGTACAAGCCGTAGACGGCATCAGCTTCGAGGTGCACGAAGGCGAGATCTTTGGCTTCCTGGGACCGAATGGCGCGGGCAAGACGACCACCATCGAGATTATCGAGGGCTACAAAACAGCCGACAGTGGCCGCGCTACCGTGCTGGGCCTCGACCCGCGCCGCAACCGCCGTGCGCTCCGCGAGCGCATCGGCCTCATGCTACAGGAAACCACCCTCTATCCCGACCTCAAGGTGGGCGAGGTGCTGCAGCTCTTTACCAGCTACTACCGGCGCCCGGTAGAGACGGATGCGCTGCTGGAGATGGTCGGGCTCCAGGAGAAGCGTGGCGCCTTCATCCGGACGCTGTCGGGTGGGCAGCGGCAGCGCGTGGTCTTTTGCCTGGCGCTGATCAACGACCCCCAGGTGCTCTTTCTCGACGAGCCGACGGCCGGCCTCGACCCCCAATCGCGGCGGGCCATCTGGGAGTGGATCGACCTGGCCCGCAAAAAG
>JAFGOG010000083.1 GCA_016926595.1 Anaerolineae bacterium | reverse complement strand
CTGCAGATCAAACGCACCCTGATCTTCGACCGCCGCTGCCTCTTCGCCGTGGACCGGGATCACGATCTCGGGGCGTCTGGCTCCCCAGCGAAACTGGGTATCGGCGCTCATCATCGCCTCGCGGCCAGCATTGGATTGCAGCAGGGAGAATATCGCCTGCGACATCGGATAGGAGCCAAACCCCTCGGTGATAATGACCGGAAAGGGCAAGGTCTTGAGTAGAGGGCGCAGACTAGCGTTGATGCTGCCGACGATGATGCCCAAAACCTGAGCAGCGACGGCCTGTTCGAGCGCCTTGTCATCGAGGCCGTTGCCCCCCGCCACGATGGTACCGTGACAGCTCACGTCGATAGCCCGGGCGCGAAGCGGCTTGCGCGGACTGTCAACCAGCACTTTGAGGATGCCTTGGGCCTCGCCGCCGCTGCCCCACATGCCTTGGATCAGGGCGCCAGTGGTGGATATGACAACGCCAAGGCCGGGCATGACGCTGGCCACCTGCCCTTTTAGATGAGCCCGCAGCTCAAAGGCACTGGGCGCGGCTTCGATCAGTACCAACCCATCGCGCACGGCAACTACTTGCCCGCCGACCGGCGACCGGCAGATCGGTTTCAAACGGCCCAGCAAGCCGCTATGACTGGCAAGCGTTTCGCCAGCCTGGACCGCATCTCCGACGCTCTTGGCCATGTACCTGTCTACCCGTTCGCGGCGAACGCCCAGGGTACGACTGACGTCTACGACCTGGGTGCTGCCTGGCAGTTGACAGCGAGCAACAACATCGGCGGGTCCGACCTGCTCACCAGGACGGGCCAGCACTTCGCCGCGAGTCGGCAGGAGTCGCTCCCGCCGGATGGTGATGACCGGCGCAGCCCGCGTTTCGGTTAGGTAGGTCATCGATCTTCTCCCATTCAGGACCCCATGTCCCACAGCCAGCGCTGGATCCTCTCCCTCTGTTGCTCAGGATCGGCGGCGATGGGCAGGGGACGACCACGGGCATCGATGATGATGCCCAGGATTCCGCCCTGGACCTGAGTCTTGCCAGGCTGGCCTTTGACGCCCAGGCCGACGTCAAAGCGACGAGTAGGCCTCAGCTCTAGGTTGGCTATCTGCCCGGACGGCAGGGGGATAACTTCCAATGAGCCATAGGCGACTTCTACCTGGAGCGAGCGCCCGTCCTGGTATTCGATTTTGAAGGACAGGGCGGTTTCGCCCTCGCGGGCCGAGCCCACAGGGGCTACCACGGTGCCCAGATTTAGCAAGGCGTCGCGGGCCACAACCTGGGAGGCGGCCAGGGGGTTGGCGGCGGCGACGGCGCCCACGGACGCGACCAGCCGGGCCTTGTCGAGGGCGAGGCTGAAAACGCCTACGGGCTGGACAGCGTCGAGGAGGATGAGGGCAGCCTGGCCATAGTTGGGAACGTTGGACAGAACACCTCCAGCGCCGACGATGAGATGGAAGAGTGGGGTAAGGTCGTGGGTGATCACAGATGCGCTGCGAGGCCAGTGGGCAGCCACTTCGGCCAGGGAGAGGCGGATGACCTCGCGGGCTGTGGCCTGCTCTAGGAGGAGGTCCTGTCGTGTTTGGGGCAGAGTGCGATTGTGGACAGCCTTGTTGTAGAGTGCGTTGGAAAGGTCGACCGGGTCCATTTCAAATGGCAGCCAGCGCAGGATCGACTCGACCGGTACATGGTCGAGGATGGCGGGAGCGCTGTAGCTGAGGCCCAGGTCGGTGCGGACCAACAGATCAGCCTGGTCGTCCACAACAGAGGCCACGGTGGTATTTGCTCCGCCGACATCCACGCCGAGGACGTTGATGCCGTCCAGCCGGGCCAGGTATTGGATGGTGTGAGCAAAGGCAGTAGGTGTGGGCAGGACCTGCAGCGGAGTCCAAGCTGCCAGGGCGCCAAAACCAGGCAGCCTGTCCATCTTGCGCAGGCGATAGAGATCGTCGATCTCGGCCTGTAGTGGCCAGAGGTTCTCAACGTCGAGACTGGGCCGGACGTTGTCCACAGCCCGCAGATCGGCCTGGTTGCCTACGATCTCGGCCACCGCTTCACGCAAGGCGGTATTGCCGGCGTAGATAAGGGGTGGCCGGCTGCTTTCTGGCAGGGCTGAGCAGGCCAGGGCAACCGCTTCCACCGATTGCAGCACCGTCCTGGCAGCCCCACCATCCACACCACCGACAATGACGACCGCATCGGGCATCAGCTCGTTGATGAGCCGCACCTGTCCACCGATATCGCTGTACAGGGTGCCGCCGTCACGCCTATCGACCGAGACCAATCCAGAGACGACGGCATTGGACATGCCGATCGCGCGCCGGGCGCTGGCCAGGCTGACGTCACGCATGATGCCGGTCAGGACCAGGCGCAGCGGCTCGCTGGCGCTGGTGGTAGCCACGACCAGATCTACGCCGCCATTCTGGCGCTCAGGGGTGATGAGCTGGCCGCGGTCGTCGAGAAAGGACCAGCCGGTTACGTCGGACAAATGCCGGATGGCCTGGCGCACGGAAGCCATGAGGTCGTTCCAGGGCGGTTCGACGGTGGTGAGGGCCTGGCCCCTGGCAATGAAGCGAAACTCACCTGCGACTTGGCCAAAGAGGGCGACCTGGGTGGTGGTGCTGCCGCAGTCGATGGCCAGTATCGATTCGGTGGGCATACGTATGTCGTGAGCCATGGGCTAGCCTCCACCCCGCAGTCCATCGATCAGGAATTCAATCCGCCCCATCAATAACGGCAGACGTGATAGAAAGATGGTGGCAAGAAGGGCGCCAAAGGCGATGAGGACAAACCAGGAGCCCAGACCACCCCAGACGCGCACCACAGAATTGCGAAGGTGAGCAAACCGGCCTTCGCCAGAGCCAAAGTAAAAGTAAAAGAGGACGCCGATAGTACCGACAACGGCGACGATACCGCTGAGCAACCCAAGAACCGGGCCGTAGCGGGTGACATAGCGGGCGACGTCGGAAGCGCCCCCGATCTGGGGAAGTAACGTGCCCAAAAGCCCGCCGGCGATGGCCACTGCCGCGCCAACGCCCAACAGGAAGGCCAGGCTGAGGCTCCCAAACCAGGACAGTGGCCCTGCCCGCCTGGACGATTTGAAAAGGAGCAGCAGCCCTAACACCAGTGGGACAAGAAGCAGCAGCACGCGCCCCATATCGCCGTCGCCCAGAGCAGCGCCCATCGGCGCAAACAGCTTGGCCCAAAGAACTTGATGCAAAACGACGACACAGGCATAACCCAAAGCCACAGCCACAAACAGGTGCTCAGCCAGCCGGTACAAAACGTTGTCGCCCAGCAGGTAACTGAACACGCACAGGGTCAGGATCGCCGCCACGATAAAGCCTAGACTGTCGGTCACTTCTCCCTCCCCATACCACCCTGCGCCGCTCGCTTGGGGCGGATTAGATTGCCGCCCAGGATGACCAAGATGACGAACACCTGCCCAACCAGCAAAGAGTCGAGGCGAGCGGCCATTTCAGAGCCAGGCCCCGCTCCGCCGGAACGCAGGCTTTCATAACTGGCTGCGCCCGGCACCCCGCCGATCATCCCCTTTAGCTGCTGAGGCTCAGTTTCAAAGTAGGTCCGGGCCATGGGATCGACCGCCGCACTGACTCCCGCCACCAAGGAAACACCGTAAGGCGCGCCGGCCTGTTCGATCCACCAGCGCAGCGTGTCAGGAGCTGCTGCCAATGCGACGATCAGATCGAAACTCTGGGTTGAGGTGATCCCACTCAACGCGGCCAGGTCCGCCGCCTGCCTGCCCTCGAAATCGCGCGGCAGCGCGTCAGGCAGCGATTGTCCCATCAGCCGAACCGCCGCAGCCTGGCCAGGCAGGTATCCCAAGTTGACATACCGCTGGCCATCGCCGGCCTGGTAGCCAGGATGGCTGGCAGCCACTTTTTCCACCAGGTCTTTAGCCGTGGCAGGACCAGCCGGCAGAAGGCTGACTATCGCGATGCGCGCCTGTCGATCCATGAGATGGCCGACCAATGACTGGGCAACGAGATCCATCTCGCCGCTGGTGGTCGGATCGTAATCGGCAGCCAACAGCACCTGGGCATTGTCCGGCAAGGACTCGACGGCCTGGTACAAGGCCTCGACAGATGGCGCTGGCTCGATGCTGCGGTCAAACAGCGGTTTATCTAGAAGGAGCGGCACCGCCACAGCCAAGATGAGGAGGGCATAGACAATCCACCACGGCAGAAGGTCGATCAGCCGCCCTCTCGACTTGGCCAGCACCTTGGGTGCGGCCATTGGCGGCCGGGTGACGATCTCCTCAAAGAGCCGTACTCGAGACGCGTCGACCAGGGCCGCCTCTGCCCGGGAAGGGCTCTCCACGACCTCGGCTGGACCCGCAGCGCGCGGCTGGGCAATCAGCATCTCGATAGGCAGGATGTCTCTGATGCCGGCCAGGATCCCTGTTTGCTCCACCACTTCTTCGACGGCCGACTCAACACCGGCGATCTCACCTTCCGCTTTCAGCTCGCGAGGCTTGAGTGCCAGCAGCCAGTCTGGGATCTCTGCCCGGGCCAGCGCCTCTTCTTCGCCAACAAGCTCCGACTCGGGAGTAGGCACAAGCCAATCGGGCAGCTCCCCTTCGGCTAGGGGCGCATCGAGTGATGCCTGAGCCGTGACCAGGTCAGACAGCCAACCGGGCACTGCCTGAGCTTCGGGTGCCTCCTCAGCAGCCGGTGGCGCTCCTGGCGGCGCTTCCCCGCGCCGGCCGATCGGGGAGCCAACCGTGGCGGCCTCCTCCACTGCCTGTCCTTCTCCGGAAACCGAGGGAAGTGGCCCACGCTCCTCTTTTAGTTCAGCCAGCCAGGGGGGCAGCTCTCCCTCCTCCAGCTCAACTTCGGTCGGTGGAAGTGGCGCCTCGACCGTTGGTGGGGGCTGCGGCGCAGGCGCCTGGAGCTCGGCCAACCAGTCCGGCTCAGCCTGGACTGGCACACTGGCAGGAGCCTCGGCCTCGGCAGTCGGCTTGAGTTCGGTCAGCCAGGCAGGCAGTTCTTCCTCTTCCAACTCGGCTTCAACGGGTGGCTCTGCAGGAGCCTTTCCCTCGGCAGCCAGCTTGAGCTCAGCCAGCCAGTCCGGCGGCTCCTCAGGCTCGAGCTCGGCCTCCTCAACAGCTTCACCCACCGCTTCCGGTTGGGGGCCGTGGGCCAAGGGCTCGACAAGAAACGGCGATGGCGGTTCGGGCGCCTCCCCCTCGAATGCCGGCTTGAGCTCAGCCAGCCAGTCCGGCAGCTCCTCAGCCTCGAGCTCGGCCTCCTCACCAGTTTCACCCACCGCTTCCGGTTGGGGGCCGTGGGCCAAGGGCTCGACAGGAACCGGCGATGGCGGTTCGGGCGCCTCCCCCTCGAATGCCGGCTTGAGCTCAGCCAGCCAGTCTGGCAGCTCCTCCTCGGCTTCCGCCGCCTGCTCTAGTTTCACAAACCGATCGGGCTCTGGCGCCTGTTGTGCTTCAGTCTCGGGAGTAAGGGGCAGTGGCCGAGGTGTGAGCTCTGGTTCCTCAGCCTCCGGCTCGACAGGCAGTGAGGCCTGCAAATCCCGGAGCCAATCGGGGATCTCCTCGCCCTCCTCCCCCATCAATTCTCCTGCGCCCTCCTGCCGAGGCCCGCGAGTCGAGGGCTCGACAGGCGGGACCTGCGGCGCTTCAAGCTCCTCGGCCGGCGGCTGTTCCGCCGTCTCCCCACCCTCGCCAACCGTCGTCTTGGTGGGTAGGGATAGCCCTTTGATCGGAGGCGTCACAGTAGTGGGAACAGGTATGGGCTGCGCCAGCAGCCGTCCCCCGCAGTGGCTGCAAAAGACACTCTGGACAGCATTCAGGGTATCACAGTGCGGGCATTTCACCCCCGTTTGCGCAAGGAGTGTGTGCCCGCATTCGTTACAGAACTTGCTTCCATCCCGATTCGCCGTCCCGCATTCAGGGCAGTAGATCATCAGCGCTTCACCCCCATTCGGCAGGATGCCACGTCAATCACCGTAAGGGCGCTCGACGCCCAACAGCAAGCGGATACCGGTCAGCACAGTGCCCAGGGCAACGCCGAGCAAAATGCCGCGCATTCCGGCAAGCGCCGGAACATCCAGGATCCAATCCCGGAGCTGGGGCAAGACGGGCAACAATCCAAAGCTGGCCTGCCCGGCCAGGACGAGCAATGCCACTAACAGCAGCAGTGCAGATTCCGCGTTGCGGAGCCGGAACAGCCGATAGGCCGCCGTCAAGGTCAAAAAGGCCAGCAATGCCCCCAACGTAGCCTGGATCGGGGCCATCAGGTTGGTAAAGATCCATTGCATCGCCGGATGTGATGGGCCAGATGGTTGTACTGTCCCGGCCGGCTGTGGCTGGCCGGCTTGCGACAATGGCGTGAGCGTCACAAGTCCAACGACCAGGACCGCGAACAGGGCGATCAACAATAAAACGCTGTAGGGCCAGGTCTTGGTGCGCTCGCGGATGTGGCGGAGATGCACCCGCACGACGTTGAGCAGGCCCAGGAAAAGGGCAAACGCAGCGATGATCACCGTGCAATCGATAAAGTAGGTGCCAATCGTGCTCAACAGCGGAACGGGCACCAACAGCGCCACCAGCACGAACAAACCAACGGCGATGGCAAGTGCGGCGGGCAACGTTCGTTTCAGGATCGTCATAGCCTGCTCCTTACCCTCTGGTCAGAATCTTCCAGATAGCCAGGACCACGATAGCAATGGCCACAGCCCAGCGCCCCCAATCTTGAGCCAGCAGGCTGCCGATCTGGATCGGCAATTTGTGGGTATAAGCGCCTGCGGCGAACATCTCCTCGCCTACCAAGGTCTCGTCGGCAGAGGCATAGACCTGAGCCAGTATTCCTGGATCGGCCGTGCCGACCACTTGGTGCACACCGCGCCGGGCGCCAGACTCTCCCATCAGCAGGTACTCGTCGCCGAAGGAGCCAACCATCACGCTGCTGGTCAACGGTTCGCGCTCCAAGATGCCGCTGACGCCTGCCGCATAGGCGATGGGGTTGGGGGCGATAAAGCGAACTTCAGTGGGATCATAGCCATCGGGGTTGCCGCGTCGAATGGCAGCGCGGCGCAGGATATCCTGGACAACAGGCACAACGGTGGGATCGGCCACCGTCACAATCAGCGGCGTGTCGCACGACGCGGCCTCGTCCGCCAACTGGGTCAGCAGTGAAAGCCCGGTCCACGTCTCGGCCGTCGATAGTCCGCCAACCCCGCCCACGCCGACCGACACGTGCAGCGGCTGGCCCGTCTCGGCTGAGCGTCCCACCGAGTTGGACAGATCCTCAAATCCTGCGATCCGGCGCAGCTCGCCAGCTTTACCAGCCCTGACCCGCGAGGTCAGGAAGAACAGCACCGGGAGGATCAGAAGCAACAGCACGAGGGCCACAGTTCCCGCACTCAAGCCAATTTCGTCCATCAGCCGCTCTCCTCACGACGGGTGCCCTGCTCGAGCCGGGCAACGAGATAGTCTACGTTCGACCTGTCAGCCAGCAGAGCCGCATAGTCTGCGACCTGTCTTTCTACGTTCATCCAACTTGACAGTGGCTGGCACAGCAGCAACCCCTGGCTGGCGATAAAACTGAAGGGCTTGAACAGCTCCAGCAGCAGAACCGCTGGCGCCGCCAATCCCCGGCGAGTGATCCGCTCGGCTACCCGGTCAATCAACTGCCCGCGCCGCTCGTGGGCCAGCTCTTTCTCTGCGAACCATTTTCTCGGCATGATGATCGCCACCATACGGTTGACGTAAAGCGAGAACAGTATACCACGATTTGATTTGTCGGGCAAGTTACCCCGACTGAAGATTAGCGCCTCCTAGGGTGAAAGCGTATAGGCATCTCCCAATCTGGGCACGACGACCTGGCCCTCGACCAGTTCGGCCAACCCCTCGGCCAGGGCCAGACTGGCCGACTCTTCACCATGGACGACAAAAGCTGCCTTCAAGTCAGGGCTGGCGATCTGGCGTGTGTAGTCGAGCAGCCCGGCGCGATCGGCATGGGCACTGAAACCGTTGATGGTCGTTACCTGCGCTTTGACATGGTACTCTTCGCCAAAGATCTTGACGACCGGCTTGTGCTCGACCAGCCGGCGGCCCAGGGTGTCGGGCGCCTGCCAGCCGACGATGAGCACTGTGCTGCGAGGGTCTTCGACATTGTTTTTCAGGTGATGCAGGATGCGACCGGCCTCGGCCATGCCCGAGGCGCTGATGATGACGGCCGACTCGCGCATAAAGTTCAGCTCCTTCGACGCCTCGGCCGAGCGGACGTAGGTCAGCCGGCTGAAGCCAAAGGGGTCGCGACCATCGCCTGCGGCAATGAACTGCCTCGTCTCGGCGTCAAAGCACTCGGGATGGAGGCGAAAGATCTCGGTAACGTTGACGGCGAGAGGGCTGTCGACAAAGATGGGCAAGCTGGGCAGCTTGCGGGCGACCATGAGACGGTGGAGGGCATAGACCAGCTCCTGGGTGCGGCCGACGGCAAAGGCGGGGACGATGACTTTGCCGCCCCGTTGAAAGGTGTCGACGACGACGCTGCGCAGCGATTGATCAATGGTCTCAATGGGATCGTGGAGGCGATCGCCATAGGTGCTCTCGATGATGAGGTAATTTGCCTTGTCCACCGGTTGAGGATCACGGAGGATGGGCATCTCCTTCCGCCCCAGGTCGCCGGTGAAAACCAGCCGCCGCTTTTGCCCGCCCTCCTCCACGTCGAGCACGACGATGGCCGAGCCCAGGATGTGACCGGCATCGTACAAGGTCAAGGTGATGCCTGGCGCGATGTGCAGCGGCCGGTTATAGCCCAGGCCGACGAAGGAGTTCAGGCTGCGCTCGGCATCCTCAATGGTGTAGAGAGGCTGGACAGGGGGCAGGCCTTGTTTGGCGCGTTTTTTGCTGACATAGACCGCGTCTTCCTCCTGGATGTGGGCCGAGTCACGCAGCATGGCGGCGCACAAACCGCGGCTGGCCGCGGTAGTGTAGATGTCGCCGGTAAAGCCCGACTTGACCAGCGTAGGGATATTGCCCGAATGGTCGATGTGGGCGTGCGATAGGACCATGGCGTCGACGGCCTTGGCCTGGAAGGGAAGGTTCCGGTTGCGGTCGAACGACTCCTGGCGAGGCCCCTGGTACAGCCCGCAGTCGAGCAGGATGCGCGAGCCGTTCGCTTCCAACAGGTGCATAGACCCGGTAACAGTGCGCACGGCGCCAAAGAACTGTAGTTTCATGTAAGCACCTTATCCTTTATCAAGCAGGACGGCGACGCCCGGCAAGGTCTTGCCTTCCAGAAACTCGAGGCTGGCGCCCCCGCCGGTGGAGATGTGGCTCATCTGGCCAGCCAGCCCGGCATTTTGGATGGCAGCCACCGAATCGCCGCCGCCGACGATGGTCACGGCGTCGGGCAGGGCGGCCAGCATCCGAGCCACTGCCTCGGTGCCCTCGGCGAATTTCGGAAACTCGAAAACGCCCATCGGCCCGTTCCAGACGACAGTGTGGGCGCCCTCTAGCCGCTCGCGGAAGAGGTCGAGTGTGCGAGGGCCGACGTCGAGGATGCGCCAGCCGGAGGGCACGTCGCCTACGGGCACGACTTGGGAAAGAGCATCGGCGTCGAACCGATCGGCGACGACGGCGTCGACCGGCAGGACAAGCCTGTCGCCAGCCTGGGCCAGCAGGTCGCGCGCCACTTCCAGACTGCTGTCCTCGACGAGGGACTCGCCGACGTAGCAGCCCCGGGCTTGGAGAAAGGTGTTGGCCATGCCGCCGCCGATCAACAGCGATTCAACCTGGCCGAGCAGGTTCTGGATAACGCCGATTTTGTCCGAGATCTTGGCTCCGCCCAAAATGGCGACGAAAGGCCAGCGGGGCGCGCTCAGGGCGCCGCCCAGGAACTCGATCTCTTTTTCCATCAAGAAACCGGCGACGGCCGGCAGGTAGTGGGCCACGCCTTCTGTTGAGGCGTGAGCGCGGTGAGCCGAGCCAAATGCGTCGTCGACGTACAGATCGGCCAGGGCGGCCAACTGCCGGGCATAATCTGGATCGTTCTTGGTCTCGCCGGGGTGGAAGCGGGTATTCTCCAGCACCAGGACGTCGCCCGGCCTGGCCTGACCGACCGCGGCCTCGACCTGTGGCCCGGCGCTGTCGTCTAGCTTGCGCACAGGCCGGCCGAGCAGCTCAGACAGGCGGCGGGCGACGGGATCCATGACGAATTGGGGCATAGGGGCGCCTTTGGGCCGGCCCAGGTGGGAAGCCAGGATGACGATGGCGTCCCGGTCGAGCAGGTACTGGATGGTGGGCAAAGCAGCCCGGATGCGCGTGTCGTCGGTCACTGCCGCTGCGGCGGCATCCAGGGGGACGTTGAAATCGACGCGGACCAGGACCCGCCTGCCCCGGACGTCGACGTCGCGGACCGTTTTCTTGTTCATGGGTGTCTTTCCTTGATAAAAGCTGGACCAGCCTGCCGGGCTGGTCCAGCTCGTATTCTATATCCCTTTCTTTGCCAGGTAGTGGGTCAGGTCGGCGATGCGACAGGCATAGCCCCACTCGTTGTCGTACCAGGACACAACCTTGATCATGTTGCCGACTAGGCTGGTCAGCGGGCCGTCGACGATCGACGAGTGGCTGTCGCCCCGCAGATCGGTGGAAACGAGCGGCTCTTCGCTGTAGGCCAGGATGCCTTTCAAATCGCCCTCAGCAGCGGCCTTGAGAGCGGCGTTGACCTGGTCCTTGGTCGCTTCCCGCTCCAGCTCGGCGGTAAAGTCGACGATGGAAACGGTGGGGGTGGGCACGCGCAGGGCATAGCCGTCGAACTTGCCCTTGAGCTCGGGGATGACCAGGGCGACGGCCCTGGCAGCGCCGGTGGTGGTGGGGATGATGTTGAGTGCGGCGGCGCGGGCGCGGCGCAGATCCTTGTGCGGCAGGTCGAGGATACGCTGGTCGTTGGTGTAAGCATGGATGGTGGTCATCAACCCGCGCTTGATGCCAAAGCTGTCGTGCAGGACCTTGGCCACGGGGGCCAGGCAGTTGGTGGTGCACGAGGCGTTGGAGATGATGTGATGGACGGCCGGGTCGTAGGCGCGCTCGTTGACGCCCATGACCACGGTCAGGTCGACATTGGTGGCCGGGGCGCTGATGATCACCTTTTTCGCCCCGGCGGTGCGGTGCGCGGCCGCCTTGTTGCCGTCGGTAAACAAGCCGGTAGACTCGATGACGATTGACACACCCATCTCCTGCCAGGGGATCACGGCCGGGTCCCTCTGGGCAAAGACCTTGACCTCCTTGCCATCGATGCGAAAGTAATCCGGGCCGACCTCGACCTCGGCTGGGAAGCGGCCATAGGTCGAGTCGTATTTGAGCAGGTGAGCCAGCGTCTTGCTGTCGGTGATGTCGTTCACCGCCACTACTTCCAGGTCGCCAGGATAGCGTTCCAGCATGACGCGGAACGCCTGTCGGCCCACACGACCGAAACCGTTGATTCCAACTCTAACTTGCATGTTATATCCTCCTTCAGTTTTATAACGATATCATCTCAATCAATGAGGGGGAATTGGGGGTGTGTGCGGGCGCCGCACACACCCCAACCCCCAATTATTGAGAAAATACTCATAACGCATTAAAAATATCGCGGCTGCTGACGATGCCGACGATGTTGCTCCCGTCGTACACCAGCACCCGCCGGATGTCGGCCCGGGCCAGCAGCGCGGCGCAGTCCTGGAGGCTGGCGTTGGGCGCGACAGTGATGACCGGGCTGGTCATGATCTCGTGGACGTAAACCTCCGCCAGGTCGAGCCCTTTGGCCACGACCTTTTCGATGACGTCGGTCTCGCTCATAAAGCCCCAGGTGTCCATGCGCTTGTCGCGCCTGATCAACAGGCTAAAGATCTTGTGCTCCTTCATTTTGGCAACCGCCTGAGCTACCGTAGCGTCAGGCTCGATGTCGATAACAGGCTTGGTCATGATCTCTGCTGCCGTCTTCATGTTGTCAGCTCCTTCTGCGCTAGATCTGCGAGTGATCCCTGCGCCTGCCCCGACCAGGGGTCACAGGATAGATCCCACCCTCAGGATGGCGCACGATGGCCGTGGTAGAAATGGATAACCTGGCCGGCGAGCTTGCCGGCGTCATGTCGCCAGGGAACCGCCCGGTCGACCAGATCCGCGGCGATGACCTGGCAGCCGCAGTCGGGCCCGTGGCTCAGAGCCACTGGCTCGAGGTGGGGCTGCTCCGTACTGGCGTGCAGGTTGTCGTTGGCCAAGACATAGGGAAATAGCCCGCGACCGACGTGGCGCTGCAGCGCCTCGACGTGCTGGCCCACGTCCAAGCTATCGGTCTCGCCCGGTTGGGTGGCGACGTTGCACACATACAGCTTGCAAGCCGGTGAGGCGGCCACGGCGCGCCGGATGCCATCCACCAGAAGGTTAGGCAGGATGCTGGTGAACAGGCTGCCCGGCCCGGCGACGATCAGGTCGGCGGCCAAGATAGCCCGCACCGCCTCGGGGTAGGCACGAACCCCCTCGGGCCGCAAAGAGACACGCTCGATGGGCCAGCCAGCCTTGGGAATGGCCGACTCGCCTTCGATGCGGGTCAGAACCGCGGCGGCCATGGCCGGTTCGGCTCGCAGGTCGGCCACCAGAGTGACGTTTTGCAGTGTCGAGGGCAGGATGCGCCCCTGGATGGCCAACACTCGCCCCGCCTCGAGGATGGCCCGCTCGAAACTGCCGGTGACGGCGGCCAGCGCGGTGATGAACAGGTTGCCAAAACAGTGGCCGTCCAGCTCTTCGCCATGTCCAAAGCGGTACTGGAAGAGCTGGGTCAGCAGCGCTTCGTCGTCGGCCAGGGCGGCGATGCAGGTGCGCAGGTCGCCGGGCGGCAGGACGCCCAGGGAGCGCCTGAGCCGGCCCGACGAACCGCCGTCATCGGCGACGGTAACGATGGCGGTGATGTGGGGTGTGTAAGCCTTGAGCCCGCGCAGCAGTGTCGAAAGGCCTGTTCCGCCGCCAATGGCGACGATCTTGAGGGCCTGGCTGTCCTGCTGCTGGCTCGCGGTGGCACTCGGCATGTCCGTCTCCCATCTGACTATTATAGCTGAAGTGGGAGAAGGCGTCAATTTAGCAGTCAGCGGTCAGCGCGCAGTCAGGGTGCGACGACCAGGGCGCGGCGACCGCGCCCCTACGAGGGCTTGAGGCCAACGCCCGCGAAGCAGAAAGCACGCCGTGGCTCGTCGACGAGCAGGTCCTGAGGGCTTTCCGGTCGCCACAGCGGGGTGTGGACGAGGCCGGGCTCGATCAGGTCTAGCCCGTCAAAGAAACGGCGGATCTTGGCCAACGCCCGGTACTGGTAGTGGGAAGCCGATGCCTCGGTGAGCTCGTTGATCTGTTCCATGAGGGTGGGTGGGGCATCTTCGTAAGAAGGATGCGAAACGGCCACGTAGCTGCCTGCCGCCAGGACATCGCGCAGGGTGACCACGGTGTGGTAAGCCTGATCGTCGTCGGGCAGCAGATGCAGAACTGCGACGAACAGGACCGCAGCCGGCCTGCTCCAGTCGAGCAGCCGCCGGACCTCCGCATGGTCGAGGATCTGGTCGGGCTGGCGCGCGTCGGCGCGAATGGCCACGGCATGGGGGTTATCCCGCAGCATGGCCTGGCTATGGGCCACGGCGACCGGGTCGACATCGACGTAAACGACTCGGGCGGATGGATCGGCTGCCTGAACTATCTCGTGAACGTTGCCGACGGTGGGTATCCCCGAGCCGATGTCCAGGAACTGGTCGATACCCTGGCCGACCAGGAACTGGACACAGCGGCGCAAGAAGGCACGATTGACCCATGACGACAAGCGGACGTCGGGGTTGGTCTCGGCCAGCCGGTCGGCCGCCAACCGATCGACCTCAAAGTTGTGATAGCCGCCCAGGTAATAATCGTAGATGCGGGCTGCGTTTGGCCTATCCGGTAGGATCTCATCAGGCACCCACGTCGTGGTATCCATTCTGTCTTCACTCCTTACCATGATTTTGGGCCAGGCATTTCTCGACCACGTCCACTAGCTCTCCCTTGCGGAACGGCTTGCGCAGAAACAGGGTACGGGAGTCCATCTCCAGCAGGCGCCGGTATGCCTCGGGCGCAAGGACGCTGATGATAGCGATCGGGATGTCCCGGTAGGCGGGCTCCTGCTTGACCCTGGCGAAAAAGTCATCGCCCATCATCTCGCCAAGGATGATGTCCAGCAGGATCAGATCGGGGGTCGTCTCGTGCAGCCTGTCCAAGGCATCAACCCCATCGTGCGCCCGGATGATGCGGCAATCGGTGTGCTCCAGCATCGCCGCGTACATCTCGTGCAATTCGGGGTCGTCTTCGACGATCAGGATAGCGCGGCTCATCACTCCGCTCCTTTACTGCCTGCCGCCAAGGCAAAACGCACGGTAGCGCCCTGCCCCCGGCCAGGGCTCTCGGCCCAAATCCGCCCGCCATGGGCCTGGACGATCACCCGGCAGATGGGCAGACCAACCCCTGCCCCGGAGCTCTGGGGCCTCTCCTGGAAGAACCGATCAAAGACCTTGCCCAGGTTCTCCTTGTGGACGCCAAAGCCCTGGTCGCTGACGGCAAACTGGATCTCGCGCTCATACTCCTGGGCCGAAATGACGATCTGCCCCCGCTCTGAGAACTTGATGGCATTGTCGACCAGGTTGACCAGCACGCGAGACAGTTGTTCCCAATCACCCTCTATGGGTGGGAGGTCCGCAGGCGCACTGGCTACCAATTCCAATCCTTTTGCCTTGGCCCAAGGCTGCATGTACTGGAGCGCGTCGTCGATCAAAGCAGCGGGCGAGATCTGGACCCGCTCGTACACGATCCGGCCCGACTCCAGGATCGATAGATCCAGGATCGTCTCGACGGTCTGTAACAGCCGCTGCACGTTGCCAAAGATCATCTGCCCGATGCTGCTCGCCCTCTGGCGGTTTATCGGCTCCTTGTCCAGCACCTCCAGCAGCAGATCGAGGCTCATCTGCATCTTGGCCAGGGGCGTCCTCAGCTCGTGAGAGACGTCGCGGATGAGGTTGTCCTTGATCTCTTCAACCTGCCGGCGCTCGGTAATGTCGTGGGAGATGATCATGGCCGCCACCACCTCGCCGTCGCGCCTGATCGGGCCGAGGTGATTGGCGAACCAGGCCGAGGCGCCGTCGGACAGGACAGCGGGCATCTCGAGATAGTCGGTGCTCCCTTGAGCAAACACCTTCTCGATCGACTGCTTTAACCGCTCGCGCATCTCAGGCGCGGCCCAATCGGTGATGTTCAGGCCGACGTAAGAGTCTGCTGGCCGGCCCAACCTGCCACGATTCGTGAACAGGATCTGCCCCTCGCGGTCGACCGTCACGACAATGTCAGGAGCATTCTCGACCAGGGAGCGCCATCGCTCCTCCGACTCGCGCAGCGCCTGCAAGACCTGCTTGTGGTCGGTGATGTCGCGAGCTACCAGGGCTATCCTGATTACCTTGCCGTCCCCATCGCAGACGGGGTAGACCCGATTATCAAACCATTGCCCCAGACGCTCGTCCTCGAAGAAAAGCGGCTCGCCCGACCGGAGCACTGCTTCAAAATAGGGCTTCCTGCGCTCGACTACATCCGGCGGCAGCCAATCCCACCAACACTTGCCAATGAGCTCATTCGGCGATCTCCCAAACCTCCGGGCATATGCCTCATTGACGTCAAGCAGGATCCCCTGGGAATCCGCGAGTGCAACCAGGTCGGTGGGGGCATTCAGCAGCGCCCGGGCAGTCGCTTCACTCTCGCGCAGCGCTTCCTCCACCCGCTTGCGCTCGGCGATTTCGAGGCGCAGCTCTTCGTTGGTTCGGGCAAGCTCGGCGGTTCTCTCTTCGACCCGCAGCTCGAGCTCGCGGCCAGACTCACGCAGCGCCTTCTCTGTTGCCTTTAGCTCGCCGACGAGCGCGCCGCGTATGGACTCTTGCTCGGACAGGATGGTCTCGCGCACTTGCTGGGCAAAGCCGGCGGCTACCCCCTCGATCAGGACGGCCAATCCAGGGTGTAATACCATGGCCTGATCGATCGGCAGCCCTTCGACAAATCCGCGGGCCAGGATGCCTATCGCCCGGCCCAGACCTTCGGGTTGAAGGCAGTGAAGCTGGGCCAGCGCCGCGCCGATCTGGCGAGAGCTTGCGGCATTGTCCCCATCGGGCGGTTCACCGATCAGAAGCGCGGCGGCCTGAACGGCCAGGCTGGCCAGCCGCTGGCGTATCTCTGCCGGGATCGCCGGCAGGTAACTGGTCCCAGCAATCGCCTGGTACCAACCTTCGGCCACGGCCGTACACCGCTCGGGCAAACCCTTCTCGAGCTGCGCTCGCAACGCAGGATCCATCTACATCCTTCCTTGGGCGCGGCAGCCGCGCCCCTGTAAGGTAGCTGCGCTGCTCATTATATCACGACTGCGGGATACAGCAATTCTTACCTTCCAGGAAGCTCGGAGCTTCCTGGAAGGTCTTGACGAAAGAGGGTGTGCCACGCACGCCGCCCGCACCGGGGACAGGTCACCAGACGGCGGGGGCTGCCCGCCGCCTTCCAGCGTACGCCGCCGATTTCCCAAACCGAGCGTTCCATACCGCAGCCCGGACAGCGGAGCATCCAGCTCATGGACTCGGCCCGGATGCTCTCCGCCCAGGAATGGGGCAAGAGCCTGGTCAGCAGTTGTTGGATCAAGGTCATGCTCAATCACCCTCTTTGGCTAGATAACAACCAATCGTATTGGAGGTCCTCCAGGATCGAGTCGGGATGTCCCACCTCTTCCACATCGCGCCGGATCATCAGCTCAAGCACGCGCGGGGCGTCGCCGGGCGCCGGGCGGCGGAAGGTGAGAGTCGAAAAAACCGATCTCGGCGTGACCATACCCTCCTATCTGGGTGTATCTACTTGCTCACAGAAGAGGCGCGCCGCGGTTTCCTCGAATTGCCCTGCTGCATAAAGGGCGAACCCGTCGATCAAGACGATCCTGCCGGGGGCCTATCGAGCTTCAAGCGCTGGATCTCTTGCATCTGCTCTTCGCTGATGGGCCCAAGCCGCATCGCCCCGGCATCTTCCTCTACCTGTTCGACTGTACGAAAGCCCGGCACAGGCACCGTGCGTGGACTGCGGGCCCAGATCCACCCCAGGGCGGCCTGGACGTAGCTGCGCCCATCGCGAGTCAGTACCTGGCCCATGGCCCGGACCCTTTCCAGATCCTGCAAGAACTCGGGGACCTCAAAGAATTCGCCGCGCCGGTCATCCTCAGGCAGTTGTGTGCTAGCCGTCCACCGCCCACTGAGCATGCCCATGGCCAGGGGGATCCGGTTGATGCTGGCCAGGTCATATTCGTCGCATAGGGCCAACATTCCCGGGGCGTCCATCATGATGTTCAGCCGGTGCATAATGGCCGTGCAGTGGCTGCCCTGGGCAAAAAAGCGGGCGCGCTCCAGGTCGTCGGTGCTCCAGCCATAGTAGCGGATTTTGCCCTCGTCGACCAGGTCCTCCAGCGTGTGGCGCACCTCCCCCGCCCGCTCCAGGTCATAGTCGCGAATGTGAAAAAGGTAGAGGTCGATATAGTCGGTGTCCAGGCGGCGCAGGCTGGCCTGGCAGGCCCGGCGGATGTAGGCCGGGCTCAGCTCCTCCTCGGTGCGCCGGCCAGTCTGCTCGTCAAAGGTCTCGCCAAACTTGGTGGCGATCGCCACCTGGCGGCGCCGGCCGGCCAATGCCTGGCCCAAGATGCGCTCGCTGTGGCCGCCGCCATAGATGTCGGCCGTGTCGAAAAAATCGATGCCCAGGTCAAGGGCACGGTGGATGGCCCGGACGGCCGCGTCGACCTGGTCCTGCCTGTAGTGGACGGTGAGATCATCTTGTTGCCAGCCCAACCCACCCATGCGGCCGGCGCCCAGGCCAACGGCGCTGACCTCGATGCCGCTTTTACCCAGTGTTCGTTTCATGATCGT
>JAFGOG010000552.1 GCA_016926595.1 Anaerolineae bacterium | reverse complement strand
TTCCCCCTATTGGGACAGCGTTTCTCTCATCAAGTCGTATTCTTCCTGGCTGATCTCACCCCGGGCCAAACGCCTAGTGAGGATATCGTGGGCGTTCGTGTCCCGTGCGGTCGGCGGGGCTGGCGGCTGACCGGCTGGCGGAAATAGCGCCCGGACCAGCCAGGCAGCCAGCGCGATCAGCGCCCCCCAGAAGAGGACCATGAACAGCAGGCCGAGTCCCATTCCCCAACCCATCATGCCGCACCTCCACCTAGCTTGACAACAGCTCTTTCATGCGCTCGAACTCTTCGCGGTCAATCTCGCCGCTGGCGTAGCGCCGCTTGAGGATGTCGATGGGCGATTCGCCCCTGCCGACCCGCTGCGCACTCTGCCGCGCCAGACCGGCGAGCAATAAAGCGATGCCGCCGACAATCAGACCCCAGAACAGAAACATAAGTATCCCCCCTCCGAATGTGTGCATCCCCCACGTAGAGCCATAGTTGCCCATCGTCCCAAAGCCGGATTGACAACATCCCTGGCTCCACAGTTGACTGCCCAGCAGCCAACCGCCGCCCACCAGGGCTACGAGAGCCAACGCGATGCCTCCGCCGATCAGAATCGTTCGTGTCCTCATTCATTACCTCCGGTTTCGCGACCTCCGAGGGCTTCCGTCCCTCGGAGGTTCTGCAACCTCTGTCAGGCCAGGTCCTGCAGCATGCGCTGGTATTCTTCACGGGTCAGCTCACCGCGCGCATACCGGTTCTGCAGAATCTCGAGGGCCGTCGGCTGCCGGGACCCTTGAGACTGCGTCCAGGAACTGACTGCTTCCGAAGCGCCGAACCTGCGCCACAACCAGATGCCCAGGAACACCAGACCCACCAGCAGTCCTATCGTCAAGAGCATGCTGAACAGGCCACCAATCAGGCCCAAGCCGCCCATACCGCCTCCAAAACCACCCATCATACTATCCTCCCTAGGAGCAACATGTTGGCTGCTCCCCCATTCTCATCTTTGAGGATAGTATACCAGAGTGGGTTAAAGGAACCATAAACGGAGTTTAAAGATTTGGTAAAGAAAAAAAGCGATGTCTCACGACGAGACATCGCTCCTGGCAAGCGAGGAGTTTGGGGTCAGGCAGTTGGCAAGGTGAACGAGAAGGTGCTTCCCCGTCCCGGTCCGTCGCTGGCAGCCTGGATCTGCCCACCGTGAGCCTCGACCAGGTAGCGGGAGATGGTCAGACCGATGCCGCTGCCGCCCCCAGCTCGCGAGCGCGACTTGTCCACTCGATAGAAGCGCTCGAATATGTGAAGCAGATGCTCTGGGGGGATGCCAACACCCGTGTCCTCCACCGAAAACCGCACCCGGTCGCCTTCGCTCCGGGCGGACAAGCAGACCCTGCCACCTGATGGCGTGTATTGCAGCGCATTCCCCACCAGGTTGAGCAGCACCTGGCCGATGCGGTCCTCGTCGGCGCGGACCCGGGGCAGGTCTGCAGGCACATCGATCTCCAATGCGACGGCCTTTTCCTCGAACTGGTGACCCAGGCGGGTCACAACACCATCGACTAGACGTTCGGGCGCTGTTGGCTGCGGGTTCAATTCGTACGCCCCGGCCTCGACCCGGCTGAGTTCCTGCAAATCGTGGACCAGCCGTTGCAGCCGATCGGCCTCACGATACACCTGTTGGAAAGTGGCCGCTTCGGCCGGCAGCACGCCATCGATCAAGCCCTCCATGTAGCCCTTTATCGATGCCAGCGGGGTACGCAGCTCGTGAGCCACGTTGCCGATCAATTCCAGGCGGAGGGCTTCGGTCTGCTCCAATTGGGTGGCCATCCGATTGAAGCTTAGAGCCAAGCGTCCCAATTCGTCCAGATCCTCGCTACTCGCCCTGCCGGGCATCCCCACTCGTTCCTCATAATGGCCATCGGCGATACGCTGGCTGGCGGTTTGCATCTCTTGGACGGGCAGCACTACCCGCCGGCTGACAATGATGCTGAGGAGTACTGCCGCAACAAAGGCAGCCGACCCGGCGAGAAGGACGGCCTCCGTCACCGCGTTGCGAAAGCTGCTGAAAAAGTCCAGTTCCAGCATCATGGATGTGCCGCCCATCATCTCGGCCATGGCGGCCATGTGTCGCTCAAAGGCGGTGGGCACTGCTAGCTCTGCTGCGGTAGCCAAGACTGCGACACCCACAACAATGATCACCAAATAAGACAGAAACAGCTTCAGGCTCAGGTGCCGGCGGATATAGCCTAGCATCGTCACGCCTCCTCATCCTCGAATCGATACCCCACGCCCCGCACAGTAACGATGAACCGCTCGTCACCCAGCTTCTGCCGGATGTGACCGATGTGAACATCCACCACCCGCTCTTCCCCGTAGAAGTCATAGCCCCACACCCGTTGGAGGAGTTGCTCGCGGCTGAGAACCCTGCCCCGGTGCTCAGCCAGGGCTTTGAGCAGATCGAACTCGGTGGGCGTCAGATCCACCGGCTCGCCATCCACCCATACCTTGCGCTTGCCCGTGTCGATGCGAAGATGGCTGAACGACAGTATTGTGCCCTCCGCTGGGCCGACGCCATCACGCAGGCGGCGCAGGGCGGCCTTGATGCGGGCCACCAGCTCGCGCGGGCTAAACGGTTTGGTCAGATAGTCGTCAGCCCCCACCGACAGGCCCACGATCTTGTCTGTCTCCTCCGACCTGGCCGTGAGCATAATGACGTAGACGTCCGACTCGCGGCGCAGTTGGGTAAGCACTTCGAGGCCATCCATGCCGGGCAGCATGATGTCTAGCACAATCAGGTCTGGCTTGAAGGCGCGTGCCGCCTTGAGACCTCCAGGCCCATCCATCGCCGTGTGCACCTCGTATCCCTCGCGACGTAGATAGGCCATCACCAGGTCGAGAATGCTCTGCTCGTCGTCGACGACGAGGATCTTGGCATTTGGCATAGTTCTTCCCTCCAGAGGCGGTCTGGGCCGCAGGCAATTCCCACCCCATCACACCTCTGTTTTTGATGGTACACGACGAGGGGTAGATTGTCAAATCATGTGCGGAAGGTATGGTGTGCCCGCTTACGATCAGGCCCCAACGGCCGGTGACCCACAGTCTCTCACGCAGGTCATGTGCAGCGGTTGCTCACCAGCGCCCCTGTCGTCTGGTACGTCGGGATGGACCAAGGCCACGAACTGGCTAGTATGCTCATCCAGCATGGTCGGCACACGGCTGTCATGCGCTCCGACCAAACGCATGGGTAGCAGACCGGTTTCTCCTTCTCCATTCTGCACCAACCACCTTACGACGGCTCCAAAATACAGCTCAATCTCGAGGGGGACAGCCGAAAGGCTTGGGACGGTCCATCTGTCAAGAACCACCTCGATGTGCTATAATGCTTGTATACTTGTTGGTATGGTAGGCCAACTGGGGGTTATCTCGCAAACCCATTCAGACTGCAAACAACGGAGAGTAGCAGCAATGCTGGAAGAGAGTCAACGACCTGTAGGTCTGACCAAGGATGTCGGTTATCAGATCGGAGTTCGCCGTACAATTCCGATTCGTCACCAAGATGCTTGGAGGCTGTTAATGTGTGATCAGGGTGTCAAGCTCTGGCTCGGCGTGACATCAGAGTTTGACCTGACCGAAGGAGCGGGCTACCAATTGATCGATGG
>JAFGOG010000082.1 GCA_016926595.1 Anaerolineae bacterium | reverse complement strand
TGCCAGAGTGGTTGGCCTCTCGGGCCCAAGCGCTGAGCCTGGTCCACGCGGCGCTGTACGATCAGTGCCGGTTCAACAATGGGTACCCCTATGTCCTGACCCGCGCTGACGAGCAGGCGGTGATCCAGGGTGAGGAGCGGGAGACGCTGGAGGCGATGCTGGCCCAGGCCATGCTCCGCCATGGTCTCGGCCTGCCGGAGCTGTCGCGCAAGGCCCAGCAGAAGCAGGTGGCGCGGTGGCGACGCCGCTAGATTGGGATGCAGATGAATGCAGATCTTTGTAGATTGGCTAGAAATATCTGCGTGCATCTGCGTCCAGCAGAATGGAGTAGGGAGTATGGAAATTGAGGTAGGCCGCATCATTCGCTCGAGCACGGCGCGGTTTGCAGTGGGGTGCCAGGTGCTGCGGCCGCAGGTGCCGGTGTTTGGGTCGCTGGTGAAGGTGAGGGCGCTGGGGGAGGATGAGGTCTATGGGTTGATCCACGATGTGGTGATGGAAGACGACCCGTTTGTGCGGCAGATAGCGGTTGCTCAAGACGTGAGGCCCGAGTTTATCGAGGACCAGCGGCGTAACCGCCAGGTGCCGATCGAGGTCGGGGTGTTGGTCGTCGGCTATCGGCACGGCGACCGGATCTACCATTGGCTGCCACCCCAGCCGCCGCTCAGCCTGGATGTCATCTATACCTGCCCGCCACAAGAGCTGGTGGCCTTTACCGAGCGCTTGGACTATTTCCGCCTTGTGCTCGACAACCGTGACCTCCCAGCCGACGAGTTGCTGGCGGCCAACCTGCGCTACGCCGCCGAGGCGCGAGGGGCCTCGGGACGCGATTTCCTGGTCGACGCCGGCCGGGAGCTGGCCCGCCTGCTGGCGGCCGATCTGCCCCGGCTGGACAGCATCCTGCGGAGGATGAGAGCATGACCGGCACGACACTCGACGACTGGTTCCCCCGCATCGCAGCCGGCCCCGAGGCGGCGGAGCAGGCCCGCCGGCTGGGCATCGTGTCGGGCGGGGCGCTGAGCGCCGGATTGAGGGTCAAGCTGGACCGCGGGGCGGTGGTGGAGGGGATGGCGGTGGGCCGCTATGTGGTGATCCACGGCCAGACCGGCCGGCGCTTTTTCAGCATCATCACCGACGTGGCGCTGGACAGCACCGACCCGGCGATCGAAAAGACGCCGCCCGACACCTCCGACCCTTTTCTGGCGCAGGTCTACCAGGGCACGAGCGCCTTTGGCCGGCTGGAGGTGTCGCCGATGCTGGTGCTGGACGAGGGTGCCGCCGAGCCCAAGCCGGTCAAGACGGTTCCGGCTCACTTTTCGCCGGTGTACGAGGCGACCGAGGAGGACGTGAACCGTGTGTTCGGTGCGGCGGACGAGCGGCATTTCTACGTCGGCACGCCGCTGGACATGGAGAATGTGCGGGTATGCCTGAACCTGGAACGGCTGGTGGAGCGGTCAAGCGGGGTGTTTGGCAAGAGCGGCACGGGCAAGACCTTCCTGTCGCGGACGCTGCTGGCCGGCATCATCAGGCATAACGCGGCGGTTAACCTGATCTTTGACATGCACAATGAATATGGCTGGGAGAGCCAGGGTGAGGCTAACTACCGGGTCAAGGGGTTGCGCCAGCTTTTTCCCTCCAACGTCAGTGTCATGACGCTGGACCGCGAGTCGTCGGACCGGCGGGGCAGCAAGTGGGACTATGAAGTACAGATCGGCTACGACCAGATCGAACCGGAAGACGTGGAAATGCTGAGTAGCTTGATGGCCCTCAGCGACGTACAGGTGGGGGCCCTGTATGAACTGCGGCGGCGGCTGGGCTCCAACTGGATCGCCAAGCTGTTGGCGGAGGGCGATGACTCCGCGGGAGAGGGTTCAGCCGAGCTCGACCTCTTGGTGGAGGAGGGCAAGCTGGCGCCCGGCACGCTGGGCGCGATCCAGCGGAAACTGGGCCTGTTTCGCCGTTTTGGTTTTTTGCGGCCACGGGCACAGGAGGACGTGGTCGGCAAGATCATGGACTATTTGAACCGGGGCGTGAACGTCGTTCTGGAGTTTGGGCGGTATGGCAGCCGGCTGGAGGCCTATATCCTGGCGGCCAACTATTTGACGCGGCGCATCCACCAGCAGTACGTGCAGCGCAAAGAGGCGGCGCTGGGCCGCCAGAGCGAGGAGCCGCGCCCGCTGGTCATCACCATTGAGGAGGCCCACAAGTTCCTCGACCCGGCCATCGCCCGCCAGACGATCTTTGGGACCATTGCCCGGGAGTTGCGCAAGTACAACGTCACTCTGTTGATCGTGGACCAACGGCCCAGCGGCATCGACGGCGAGGTGATGAGCCAGATCGGCACCCGGGTGACTGCCCTGCTGGACAACGAGCCAGACATCCAGGCCGTCTTTACCGGCGTGGCCGGTTCTGCCCAACTGCGCCAGGTGCTGGCCCGCCTCGACACCCGCCAGCAGGCGCTGATCCTGGGCCACGCCGTGCCGATGCCGGTAGTAGTTCAGACCCGTCCCTACGGCCCCGAGTTGTACGCTGAGGTAGGCCACCTAGAGGGCGAGCAGCTCCAAGGCAAGCTGGCCCAGAATGTTAACCTGCTGCGCGGGGATGAAGGGTTTGAAGGGTTCGATTAGCGCCGGAATGGTCTGCAACCTGTTTTAGCGGCTCTCCGATAATAGCCGATTTACCGATTTGCCTGTTTAGAGGGAGGAATGGTGGACGAACAGAATCAACCGACAGAGGAATCCCCCACATCCCTGCCCTTTCCCCAAGGGGAGAGGGAGGAAGAGGACGGGGAGCTGAGCCGCCGCAAGTTCCTGACCGGGGCACTGGCCGGTGGGGCAGCAGGGCTGGTCGCGGCTGCCGGCACGGGGGCGGTGGTGTGGAAGGTGGTCGATGACCAGGCCGACCGTGCCAAGGCCAGCGCTGATGACGAGATCGCCCGGCTGCAGGGGTTGGTGAACCTATACGAAAAGCTGGAACGGGTGGGGCTGGACGCCATTATCCAGACCGGGATGGCGGCGGTGGGCCTGCTGTTTGGCGGGCTGGAGGTGGGGGTCAACGGCCTCAAGTCGGGCCTGGAGCTGGTGGAGAAGGGGTTGCTGTCGCTAGAAAAGACCTTTCCCATTGTGCAGACTGGCATCGAGTGGGTGGAGAAGGGGGTTTCGGCCCTGGCTGATGGCATCGACGCCCTGCAGGCGACGCTGGGTCGCGTGGTGGACAAGACCAGCCCAATCACCGAGGCTCTTGGCGATTTCGTCAGCTTTGTGCTGGACAAGCTGCCGTTCGGCATCGGCGACAAGGTCCAGATCGTGCTGAACGCCCTGTCAGACCTGGTGAGCGGGATACCGGAACTGATCGAGGGGATCAACAGCCACCTGCTGGAGCCGCTGCGCCAGGAGTGGTTCTCGACGGAGGAGGGTAAAGGGCTGGACGATGTCCTGCTCAAGCCGCTGGTGGGGTATGTGTTTGATCCGTTGGAGGCGTTGCTGGGCGACCTGGCAGGACTGATCGACGAGTGGCAACAAAAGCTGGTGGCTCCGTCGCAGCGGGCGATCGAGGAGCGGGCGGCGATCCGCGAGCAGATCGCGCAGTACAAGAAAGAGCACGGGCTGGCGTGACAGGCAGGACACCCAAGGTTGAGCAAGACCCTTGGGGTCCAGAAGGGAGTGGGTGATGATATTCGTCCGGGCGGCATCGTTTGGGGAAGCGCATTGGTGCGTTTTGTCGGAGCTATTCAAGACAGGCCGGTCGATCCCGACCGACTATGACGTCGAGGGCGAGGCGCCCTCCCTGGACGCGCCAGCGGCCATCGAAGTCGCGTCGCCGTGGAGCCCGCCTGTCTTTTCTCGGTGCATGTTTTCGGACGCAAAGGGGGCCTTTGATTACGTGGAGGAGGTGGTGGACGGGTCGCACGATCACCTGGTCGACATGTTGGGCTATACGTACCATGACCGGCTGCACCAGCAGTGGGAGGGGCAGCTTGGCGAGCTGCAGCGCAATCCGCAGACCAGGCGCGCGCAGTCGATCACCTGGCGGCCCGGCGAGGACATCGGCTCGCTTCACCCGCCCTGCCTGCAACGGATCTGGACCAGGATCGTGGACGGCAAGCTAGAGTTGCACACCCACTGGCGGAGCCGGGATGGATACAAAGCCTGGGGGTTGAACGTCTTTGCGCTGGCCCACCTCCACCGGAAATGGGCGGAACGGTTGTCGGTGGAGCCGGGCGTCTATCGAGAGTTTGTCGATTCGTTCCACGTCTATGGCCGGGACATTACTGCGGCTGAGAAGGCGCTGCGCCGGGGGCCAGAGGCCTGGCAATGGTCGTATGAGGAGATCGTAAAAGCCGCGTATTGACTCGCAAGTAGCTGTAGGGTAAAATCTGCCCCTCACTCCAATCCTCTCCCCACAAGGGGAGAGGGTGCCGGACCCAAAACCTCGGAGGTCTGAACCACTTTGGCATTTTTCGCCAATTCATGATACAATAGAAACTGACGGATAGGGTTGGTCTGAAAGGACCAGCGGTGGTTTGCCCTGCTTGCGATCCGATCCCTGTGGACGACGGAGGGCGCTCGCGTGCAAGAAAAGCCGACATCTCAACGGATATGCCTGGTTGGGCAGGTGCTGGCCGATGGCATTCGGCGGGCATCGGCCCGTTCCGAGGAGCCGATCCTGTGCCTCGCCCGGCGGAACAGCCTTGCCTTCGTGGCGGTGAGCGGCCTGCGGCTGGTTGTTTCCTGGGAGTTTCTCCTGCCAACGCGGATAGAGCGGCCGGCCATTTTTGTTATTCCGCCTGTGATCGTGAACCACCTGCTTGCCGTCACAGGCCCAAGCACCGAGAAGGCAGACCTAGTCCTGACAGGCAACGACGTCGCGCTCGTTACGAGCGACGAGCTGGGCAGTTACGAGCTGCGGTGGAGATCCGACCCTGGCGGCTTTCCCGCGCCGCCGGAGATGAGCCGCCTGCTCGTCCTGCCGGCCGCGCCGATCCGGCTCGACTACCTCCAGGTCTCAGATGCGGTTCACCAGGCAGTGATCCAGTTGGCGGCCATGGAGGCAAACCGGCACATCCACCGCACTAGGCTGGCGGTTATGGTAAGCCTGGACAACGGGCATCTGTCGGTGATCGGTCAGGAGATCGAAGCACGGGCGGTCAACCGCTACTACTTCGACCCCCGCCTGGTCATCCGAGCGCTGGAGCTGGTCAAGGCAGACTGTGTGGAAGTTGGGCTCACCAGCCTGGGGCCGCGCTCTGCGTTTCTGTCGATCGTCAACCGGCAGCCCGATCGGCTGGTGCACGGCGCCTTGCTGTCTATTGGCCTGGATACGCAGCGCCTGTTCCCCCTGCCTCACGGCCGGCTGTAGAGATCCGTCTCTCCGTCTGGTGATATGAAATCCTTAACCGCTGGCACAGTCTTGCAAGAGCGGTACGAGGTCGCCGGCCTGTTCGGCTCGACAGAGTGGACGGCCGCCTATTTTGCCAACGACCAGGTCAGCCACGAGGAAGTGCTGATCTGGGAATCGGTGGAGCGCTTCAAGCTCCGCCAGAGGCCGCCGGGCGCACGTGAGTATTTTCAGAAGGATGACAAGCATTACCTGGTTCTCCGCCTGGAAGGGCAAAGCCTGGCCCTTATATTCGACGCCGCCGGCCGGCTGGAAGAGATGCCAGCCGGGCTGTGGCTGTTGCAGATCTGCCGCGCCGTCGGCTACTGGCACAACCGCGAGGAAGGGCCGCTCATCTGCCTGCGGCAGGGAAGGTTGTCCCTGTCTCCTTTCCGGGTAGCCCGCCACGACCAGGTGATAATCCCCCCCTACGGCAGTTTTGGCTCGGCCGTAGAGCTGGGGCTGCCTGCCGACGGATACCAGTTTTCTGCTCCAGAAACAGGAGACGCCTTGTCGCCCCGCTCTGACGTCTATGCGTTAGGAGCGATGCTATATTGCCTGTTGGCCGGTCAGCCGGCTCCCGGACCTGAAGCGCGCATTGGGATGAGGGCCGTGCTCGTGCCGCCGCAGCGGATCAACCGCAGTATATCGGGCGCCATGGCCAAGATCGTGCTCAAGGCCCTACAGCTCGATCCAAAGCGGCGTTACCCCACGGCCGCCGAGATGGCCGACGATCTCGAGGAGTTGCTCGTCCCGCAGTTGATGGACAAAAAGAAGGAAAAGGACAAGCCATCGCTGTTGATGCGGCTGGTACCCTTTATGGTCACCTTGTTGGCGCTGGTGTGCGTGGTGTCTGTCATTCAAGGTTTGTCCAAGCTGCACGTCAAGTTGCCCTGGCTGGATTGGCCGACGCCGACCTATACTCCGGTAACGCCGGTCGCGGCGACCAGCACGCCGACGCCGACTCCAACGCCGACGCCGACCGCTCAACCGACTCTCGGTCCAAACCTGGTGACGCTGTTGAACCAGATTCGCCTGGACCAGTTTCCCCAGGTCATCGCCTACAGCAGCGTCCTGGACGAGAACCGCGAACCGGTGCGCGATCTGGACGGGGAACGGTTCCGGGTACAGCAGGATGGTGTGGTTGTCGCCGAATTCCAGGTGGCCAACGTTGATGCGGCGCAGGACCCGCTGGCCATGGTTGTGGCGATTGATATCAGCGGCAGCATGAAAGGCGAGCCATTGGAAAAGGCCAAGGCGGCAGCGTCCAACTTTGTGGGCCGCTTTGACGCCGCCGATCAAGTGGCCCTGATCAAGTTCGACGATCGGATCGAGCTGGTGCATGATTTCACCACTGACAAGGACGCGGTCATTGCTGTGATCGGCTCACTTCGCTCGCGCAACGACACTGCGCTCTATGACGTGATCGCCCGGTCGGTGGAGCGATTGAGCGTGCTGGAGGGCCGGCGGGCCGTGATCGTGCTCACCGACGGGCGCGATACGGCCAGCAAGCAGCATCAGGTCAACAGCGCCATCGCCGTGGCAAACGGCGCCAATATCCCTGTTTTCGTCGTCGGCCTCAACAGTCCCCAGTTTACGCCAGAGATCATGGCCCAGATTGCATCCGAGACAGGCGGGGATTACCTCCTGGCGCCGGCCCCAGATGCGTTGGATGCGCTGTATCAAAAGATCAGGGGACAGCTTCAGAATCAGTACCGTATCGACTTGACCTCTTTGCACGGGGCCGATCAGGGGTTGCACACGCTGCGCATCGGGATCGACCTAGGCGGAGGGCTGGTGGTTTGGGCGGAAAAGACATACCGCGCTCCGTGAGCAGGTGGCATGGGCAGTCATTGTGTGCTATAATCGACATACATAGGGGGGAAACGTGGCGGGTGATAAGAAGGTTTATGATAAATCACTCCGTACGGGCCTGAACCTGGCATGGGAAGGCCAGTTCGAAAAGGCGTTGGAGGCATATCGACAAGCGCTCGCCGAGGTGCCAAACGACCCTGTGATTTTGAATCACATTGGCTATGCCCATCTGCAACTGAAGCATTTGCAGGAGGCGCTTGAGGCCTATCACGAGGCGAGTCGGCTTTCGCCTAACGATCCGGCCCCGCTGGCGCGGATGGCCGAAGTCCACGAGCTGGTCGGGCAGCCGCACGCCGCTGCGGCTGCTTACCTGTCACTGGCCGAGGTCCACCAGCGCCAGTTGGCTTGGGCCGATGCCATCCAGGCGCTTCAACACTCGGTCCGGCTGCATCCCGACCATTTGCCAGCGCGCCTGATGCTGTCCGAGATCTATGCCAGGCTGGATCAGCCTCAACGTGCAGCCAAAGAGCGGTTGAACCTAGCCCGAGCTTTGCAGAAGCAGGGGCAGGTTCTCAAGGCAGCGGAGCAGTGCAGTGAAGCGCTGCTGCTGGATCCGCAAAACGCCGAGGCGCGGGCTCTGTCTGAGGCCCTTCAGCTCGGTGAGGCGGCCGGGGAGGTTCAGCCGCCGCTGCCGCCGGTGCCCGTCGAGGAGGGTGCCAGCCCGGTGGACATGGCCCGCGACAAGGCGTTGGAGGAGCTGGCCAGCATTCCATTCGAAGAAACGCCGGTGGGCCCTGCCGCCGACATCTCTGCCTTTGAGCCCAGCGCCGAACCGGCAGAGGCGCCGGCTCAGCCAACCCTCAGCCGTCCGCAGATCGACGCCCTGATCACGCAGGCGATCGACTATCAGACGCGCGGGCTGGTGGACGAGGCGATTGCTTGTTACACCCGGGTGATCGACGCCGGAGTGGACCGGCCCGCTGCCCATTTTAACCTGGGACTGCTCTACCAGCAGCGGCTGCGTTTCGACCAGGCTATCGCCGAGTTCAGAAAATCGGTGCGCCATCCGCAGTATGCTCTCGGCAGCCATTTTGCTCTGGGCGGCTGTTACAAGGCGATGGGCCGTATCGACGAGGCCTTGGACCACCTCATTCAGGTGCTCAAGTATGTGGACCTGGGCACGGTACAGCGCGAACAGGCCGACGACCTGGTCCAGCTTTACGATGCTCTGGCCGACAGCTATGTGGCCAAAGGGGATCAGGCCAAGGCATTGGAATTTATGAACTCTCTGGTAGAGTTTCTGTCGTCAAAGGGATGGGCTGACAAGGCGCGAGAGGCTCGCAAACGGATCGACAGTATGGCCGACGAGGGGGTTACTATGAGCCTGGCCGAGGTTTTGGCTACGCCGAGCGCCACGACGCTGCTTTCGGCCATGTCTCTGAGCCAGGAATATGTAAAGCACGGCGCTTTCCAGGCGGCTATCGACGTCTGCTTCCGGGCCATCCAATACGCGCCCACCTACCTGCCGCTCCACCTGCGCCTGGCCGAGATTTACGCCCAGGGCGGCCGGGTCGAGGAGGCGGTCACCAAGTATATGACGGTAGCCGATGTGTACAAGGTGCGCGACGAGAAGCGCCACCTGATCAACGTCTACAAGAAAGTGCTGCGCCTGACGCCGATGGACGTGGCGGTACGCTCGCGACTCATCGACCTGCTGACCAGTTTTGGTGAGATCGACCAGGCCCTGGAGCAGTACCTGGCTCTGGCCGATGCCTACTACCAGCTTGCCCAGGTGAACAAGGCGATGGAAAAGTACACGGCGGCGCTGCGGCTGACGCCCAGGGCCTCCGATGAAAAGCGGTGGCGCGGCCGTCTGCTGCGGAAAATGGCGGAGGTGCACATGCACCGCCTCAACTTGCGCGAGGCGGCGCAGCTCTACCAGCAGATCGTCAAGGTCGATCCGGAGGATGAACGCGCCTGGCTGAGCCTGATCGATCTGCACTACAAACTAGGCCAGGCCAAGCAGGCTGATCAGGAGGTGATCCGGCTACTTGATCATTTTCACTCGCAGGGCCAGGATGAGAAAGGGCTGGCTCTGCTGCAGGAGGCGGTGAGGTTGCAGCCACAGCAGATGTCTCTGCGCGCCCGATTGGCCCGGGCTTGTATCGATCTGGGGATGCGGGAAGAGGCGATCGGTGAGCTGGACGCGTTGGGCGAGCTGCAACTAGATGCCGGGCTTCGGGAGCAGGCCAAAAAGACGGTACAGTATATCATCTCTCTGAAACCCAAGAACGTAGAAGCTTACCAGCAGTTGCTATCTCGTATCTAGATTCTTTTGGAGTAGTCTGGTGTCGGATGTCGTTTGGGTGCTGTCACACATACAGTGGTTTGACGTTGTCGACATCCTGTTGGTGGCAGTAGTCTTTTACCTGCTTTTCTCACTGGCTCAGGGGACTGCGGCCGTCCAGTTACTGCGCGGGATGGTTCTGGTCGTGCTGGCGGCTTTCCTGGCCAGCCAACTGCTGCCCTTCAAAGGGTTCAGTTGGCTGATTCAGAATTCGCTTCCTGCCCTGTTGATCGCCATTCCAGTCATCTTTCAGCCCGAGCTCCGCCGCGCGCTAGAACGGTTAGGTCGCACCGGCAGCCTGCTGCTCCGGCGCCAAGAGGAAGAGACCGAGGAGCGCACGGTGAATGAGCTGACCAGGGCGGTCCACCGCCTGGCCGGGCAGCGTCACGGGGCGCTGATCGTGCTGGAACGGGAAACCGGCCTGCAGGAGCATGTCGAAACGGGGGTGCGGATCGATGCCGAGGTCAAGTCAGAGCTGCTGCGGACGATCTTTCACCCCAACACCGCTCTGCACGACAAGGCTGTCGTCATCCGTGATGGCCGGATCCTCTCGGCCGGTTGCATGCTGCCGACCACGCAGAATCCCCAGTACGGCAGCATGGGGACCCGCCATCGGGCGGCTGTGGGCCTCACCGAAGAGAGCGATGCGTTGGTGATCGTCGTTTCTGAAGAGACGGGGATTATCTCGGTTGCTTACAACGGCCGGATGGTCCGCCGGTTAGACATAAACCGGCTGAGAAGCATGTTGTTGGCCTTTTTCCAGCATCGCCTGGGAGGCCGTGGCTGGGCAGAGCGTGTATAACCTCTGCCTTTCAGTCCGAACGGACCAGTTTTTCCAGCTCCTGGCTCAATTGGTCCCTGGTGACTGGCCCGGGAAAGTGGCGGACCAACAGCCCCTGCTGGTCGATGACAAAGGTTTCGGGCACGCCGGTTATGCCATAGGCCCGGGCGGTGCGGCTGCCAGGGTCTATGGCAGCCGGGTATGTGACGCCAAACTCGTCGAGAAAGGCCTGAGCCGGAGAAGCGGCGTCTTTGTAGGCGATGCCGTAGAACTGCACGCCCCGACGCCGATAGTCGCTCCAGGCCTGTTGGACGCCGGCGGCTTCCTCTCGACAAGGCGAGCACCAGCTGGCGAAAAAGTTGATGACGACGACTTGGTCGCGCTGGTCGGCCAGGCTGATAGACGTGCCGTCAAAGGCGGTGAGGCGCACCTCGGGCGCCGGGCTGCCGACCTGCGGGGAGGCGTGGGTCGCCGTCAGCCCATAGCCCAGCAGGGCGAGCACGAGGATGCCGATGAGGCCGCCGGCAAGCAGGGTTGGCGACAGCCGCCGGCGAGACCCTTGTCCTGGAGAGCTGGGCGTTTCCATGCCCCAGATTATACCGCACTTGAACGGGCCGCGCAACCTGCCGGTTGCTGGCGGCTGAAGGCTGGCTGGCTGTGAATGGCAATGACGACGCGAACGTTGGAAAGGGTGAGGAGCCGGGCGCTGCCGCTGGTGGCCGCCGGGTTTTTGGTTCTGCTGGCGGCATCTGCGATCCTGGCTCCCGCCGAGGCGCAGTTGGGCCAGGTGATCAAGCTTGTGTACGTCCACGGGGCGTTGGTGATGGTCGGATTGGCAACCTTCTCGGTGGCCGGAGGGCTGGGCCTGGCGGCGTTGGTGGTCCGCCGCCGCACCTGGTACAATGGGACCTGGGGGGTGGGCCTGGCCGCTCTTGTCGTGTGGATCGTCTATATTTTGTCCTCAATGGCCGTTACAGGTCTGGCATGGGGGCAGATGATCGCCTGGAGTGAGCCGCGGGTCCGGGCCAGCGCACTGATCCTTCTGGCCGCGATTGTGCTGGCCGTCGTGATCCGGTTGGTGAACCACCCCGATTTCATGGCGATGGTTAACCTGGTGATGGGCGTCGTGCCCTGGATACTGGTCCGCCGGGCAGAGGCGATCCGCCATCCCCTCGATCCGATCGGCGGTTCGCAATCGGCGAGCATCCAGCTCTTTTTTGTGCTGATCGTGCTGGCGGTGGCTGGGCTGGCGCTGACGCTCATCGCCTGGCTGTGGCTGGGGGCAGAGTTGAGGGGGCGAAAGTAATGGTTGGGATCAAGATCATTTCTGTAGAAAAGAGCCGCATCCTGGAGCAAAAGGCAAACGAGGGCGGTTTGAGTTATGCGCAGATGATGGAGAACGCCGGCCGGCTGACGGCGCAGGAGGTCCTTCGCGTTGTCGAGCGAGACGGAGGCTCTCCGAGAGGAGCGCGGATCGTGGTGCTGGTGGGACCGGGCAACAACGGCGGCGATGGGCTGGTGGCGGCTCACTATCTGAAGAAGATGGGAGCGCTGGCATCGTGCTACATCTGGCAGCGCGAGGTTGCCGCCGACGCCAACTTTCAGCGCATCGAGGTCGATGGGCTGCCAGTGATCTGGGCAGAAGACGATCCGGGGTTTGAGGCCCTGCGCACCCTACTGGCCGGCGCCGACGTGGTCGTGGATGCGCTGTTGGGGGTGGGCGTGTCTCGCCCGATCGAGGGTCTGCTGGTCAGGATCCTCCAGACCACACGCGAGGCGCTGGCCGAGCGAAGGGAGCCGGCGGGATTGGTAGAGCCAGTGCCTTTGTCGCCAGCGACTCCCTGCCCGCGGGTCGTGGCGGTTGACTGCCCGACCGGACTCGACTGTGACAGCGGCGCGCTGGACCCTGCCGCGCTGCCGGCCGACTTGACGGTCACCTTTGCCTACCCCAAGGCTGGCCTGCTCCGTTTTCCAGGCGCTGAGGCGGTCGGCGAGCTGGTTGTGGCCGACATTGGCGTACCGCCGGATCTGGCCGGCGACGTGACCCTCGAGCTGGCCACGCCGGCGATGGTTTGCGCCTGGCTGCCCGATCGCCCGCGCTCGGCGCACAAGGGGACCTTTGGCCGGGCGCTGATCGTGGCTGGCTCGGTGAACTATGTCGGGGCGGCGGCCCTGGCCGGGGCGGCGGCCGTGCGTGTGGGCGCTGGCCTGGTGACGATGGCCCTGCCGCCGCCGATCCAGACCGCAGTGGCCGCCCAGGTGCCAGAAGTCACCTACCTGTTGCTGCCCCATGACCTGGGGGTCATCGCCTCTGGGGCGGTGCCTGTGCTGCAGGAAAAGATGGCCGGCTATGGAGCGCTGTTATTGGGACCTGGGTTGACCCAGGAGAAAGAAACAGTGGCCTTTGTTCATGCCCTGCTGGGGCTGCACGGTCAGGAGCGCAGAGGCCGGATCGGCTTTGTGGGCAGCTCGCCGGGAGAGGAGCCAGAGCGGTCGAGCCTACCTTCGCTCGTCATAGACGCCGACGGGCTGAACGCGCTGGCCGCTGCCGAGGCCGGGGAGTGGTGGACAGCGCTGCCGCCAGACACCATCCTGACCCCTCATCCCGGGGAGATGGCGCGGCTGATGGCCGATCAGATCACGATCTCAGAGATCCAGGCTGACCGGGAAGGCGTAGCCCAGCGGATGGCGGCCCAATGGTCGGTCGTCGTCGTTCTCAAGGGAGCATTCACCGTTGTCGCCGCGCCCGATGGACGCACCGTCGTTCTGCCGTTCGCCAACCCCGGCCTGGCCACAGCCGGCACCGGCGACGTGCTGTCGGGAGCCATCGTCGGGCTGCGAGCGCAAGGGTTGGGCGCGTTTGAAGCGGCGGTCAGCGCCGCCTATCTTCACGGGCTGGCGGGCGAGCTGGCGCGGGCCGATCTGGGCGACATGGGCCTGGTAGCCAGCGATCTCGTTCCCCGCCTGCCCCTAGCTTTGCGGCGTGTTCGCCGAGGGCCCTGGGATCGCCGGGCTCCAGCCCGGCCCATTGGAGGATGACCATGATCAAGCGATTGCAGGAACTGATTGACCTGGCTCAGAAGAATGAGCCAACCAAGGTCGCCGTGGCGGCGGCCGCTCACAACCTGGTGCTCGAATCGGTGCAGCGCGCCGTCAGCCTGGGGCTGATTATCCCCATCCTGGTGGGGAAGGAAGAGGATATCCGCACCGAGGCGGAGCGGATCGGCTGGGATCTGCAGGGCGTGCAGATCGTGGCGACCCAGACGAACAAAGCAGCAGCCACAGCCGCTGTAGACCTGGTGCGCCGCGGCCAGGCGTCTGTCTTGATGAAAGGCTATCTCCACACCGACGAAATGCTGCGCGCTGTGCTGGCGCACGACACCGGCCTGCGCACCGACCGCCTGCTGAGCCACGTCTTTGTGCTGGAGGTGCCCACCTACCACAAGCTGCTGCTCATCACCGATGCGGCCATCAATATCACCCCCGGGATTGCGGAAAAGGCGGCAATCGCCCAGAACGCAATCGAGTTGGCGCAAAAGCTGGGAGTGGATCAGGTCAAGGTGGCGGTCCTATCTTCGGTAGAGACGATCAACCCGAACATCCCATCTACGGTCCATGCAGCCTGCCTGAGCAAGATGGCCGAGCGGGGGCAGATCCGGGGAGCGATCATCGACGGACCCCTGGCCTTTGACAACGCGATTTCGGCTACGGCAGCGCGCGAAAAGGGGATCGTCAGCCCGGTATCGGGCGACGCCGATGTCGTGGTGGTGCCCGACCTCGACTCGGGCAATATCCTGTCCAAGAACCTGGAATACTTGGCCCAGGCGCGGATGGCCGGCATCGTTATGGGCGCTTCGGTGCCGGTGGTGCTGACCTCGCGATCCGATCCGCCACGGGCGCGGGTCTATTCCCTGGCGCTGGCCAGCTTGCTGTGCGCCAATTGCTGAGGCTTTCGATCTTGACAAGCATCGCAAGCCTTTTTGACGGATCGGCAGGTGGTGTTATAATGGCCGGTGCAAACTTTAAGCCTTGCCCAAAGAGGAATCATGGAACGATTTCAAGAGTACGTCGCTGCTAACCGAGAACGGTTTTTGGAAGAGTTGAAGGCGTGGTGCGCCCAGCCAAGCATTGCTACCCAAGGCGTGGGCCTGAAGGAGATGGCCGCGCTGATCGAAAAAAGGCTGAAGGGCCTGGGCGCCAGCGCGCGGCGCATCGCCATCGATCGCAGCCCACCCATCCTGGTTGCCGAGCTGGGGCAGGGCAAGAGGACGTTGCTCGTCTACAACCACTATGATGTCCAGCCTCCCGATCCGCTGGCCGAGTGGGAGTCGCCTCCCTTTGAGCCGGCGATCCGCAACGGCCAGTTCTTTGCCCGGGGGGTGGCCGACGACAAGGGTGACCTCCTATGCCGGCTGCAAGCCATCGAGGCCTACCAGAAAACGGTCGGACCGCTGCCGTTTCGTATGCGGTTCATCGTCGAGGGTGAGGAGGAGGTCGGCAGCCCGCACTTGGAAGCCTTTGCCGCGACCTATCCCGATCTGCTCAAGGCCGACGGCTGCTTGTGGGAAACGGGCGGCAAGGACGAGGCGCGGCGCCCCACACTTGCCTTGGGCGTCAAGGGCATCTGCTACGTCGTGCTGGCGGTGAGGACGGCGCCCAGTGATCTCCATTCGTCGATGGGTGGAATCGTTCCCAACGCGGCCTGGCGGCTGGCGTGGGCTTTGAATTCGTTGAAAGGCGCCGACGACCGGATCCTGGTGGATGGGCTGATGGACCACGTGCGCCCTCCGACCAAGGCCGAGCTGGCCCAACTGGCGACCATTCCCTTCGACGAGGCCAAGGTCAAAGCTGAGCTAGGGTTTGCCGATTTTGTAAACGGGCTCAGCGGATTGGATCTGTTGATCAAGCACTACTACCATCCAACCTGCACGATCTGCGGCCTCAAGTCGGGTTATATCGAAGAGGGGATGAAGACAGTCCTGCCCAGCACGGCTACGGCCAAGATCGATTTTCGCTTGGTGCCCAACCTGACGCCCGAGCTGGTGAAAGATCTGGTGCGGGCGCACCTGGACCGGCACGGGTTTACGGATGTGGAGATTGTCCATGCCGACGGAATGCGGCCGGCCCGCAGCAAGCTGAATGCGCCTTTTGTCAAGATGTGTGTCGAGGCGGTCAAGGCTACCTACGGCGTCGATCCGGTGATCCACCCCACGAGCCCTGGTAGCGGGCCGCTGTACGTGCTGTGCCGGGAGACGCCAACGGTGATGGCCGGTGTGGCTCACAGCAACTCCAAGCTGCACGCCCCAAACGAGAACATCTATGTCGACGACTACCTGGAGGGGATCCGCTTCGTGGGGGAGTTGATCCAGCGTTTTGCCTAGAGCAGAGAGAGCACCGGTTGTGCGAAGCGCAACCGGTGCTCTGGAGTTCCGGGAGGAGCCATGCCGGCTTTTCAACCGATCGGGATCATCCGCTCGCCCTTTACCCGCAAGGACCAAACGCCCATCCAGCCTTATCGCTCACAGGCGGCGGGGCGGGTTGAGGTACTGCCCGACTATGAGGCCGGGCTGGATGGGTTGCACGGCTTTTCTCACATCATCCTGCTCTACTTTTTTCACCACGCCGAGCCCGGCTATGACCTGATAGTGACGCCTTACCTGGACGAAGAACCGCACGGGCTGTTCGCTACGCGCTACCCGCGCCGGCCCAATCCGATCGGGCTGTCGGTGGTGCGGCTGGTGCGCCGCGAGGGCCACATCCTGCACGTAGACGGGATCGACGTCCTGGATGGAACCCCCTTGCTCGACATCAAGCCCTACGTCCCGTCCTTTGACGCCTTTCCCGAGGCGACGGTGGGCTGGCTGGAGGGCCGAACGCTTGTACCACCCTCTTCGACCTAGCCCGCCGGCCGATGTGCAGTTGCGCGTGAAATCCCAGCTTGCAGAATCGGCTGCAAGCTGGTAGAATGGGCGGACAGGGCGGACAGGCTGAGATACGCGCCCTGGGGAACAGCTCAAGGTATAAGGACAGGTACTTTGAAACGATCAGGTACTGCAGTGTTGTTGCTTGTAATGACAGTCGCTGGCCTGGGCTTGAGCGGCTGCCACCTGCGGCCGTTGCTGTCCGACGTGTCGGTCAGTCCGGCCGTCATCTCGCCCAACGCCGACGGGATCGACGACGCTACCAACATCTCCTACAAGCTGTCGCGAAACGCCGCCGTATCGATCTATTTCGTCAAGGACGGCGACAAGTTCTACTTCCGCCAGGACCGCCCTCGGTCGGCGGGAACATACCAGGTGCAGTGGGGTGGAGGGATCAACCAGCCCTACTGGCTGGCGCTGGATGGCGGGACCGGTCGGCAGCTTGTCGAAAGCTGGGTTCTGCCCAATGGCGCCTACACCTGGGTCGTTGAGGCCACCGGCGACGACGGCGGCACCGAAAAGGCCGAGGGCCGGATCACTATCTCCGGCGGCGACCCGGTGGTGCCCCAGTTGGGCAAATTCACCGTGACCCTGCCGGTCTTTACCCCCAACCAGGACGGCCTCGACGACCGCACCGGCGTCAGCTACTATCTGAACAAGAAGGTGGACAGCGTCGAGGTCTACCTTTACGATCCGGCCCAGCCCGACGTGCACTATGTGCTGGAGGAGCAGGAGCGGGCGGTCAAGCCGGGCGAGGCCGGCTACCACTACTACGACTATGACGGCGGCGTGGATCGGGGTGCGGACCCGCCTGCCGACGGCCTCTATGTCGTCGCCGCTGAGGCGCGCGATCTGTCCGGCTATCATATAGTGGTCAGCAGCACCGTCACCATTCAGCAGGGCGGCAAGCCCCGCGCCGAAGTGGTCACCGGCGAGATCTACTGGGGCGACGTTACCAGCAGCCTCCTGGAAGGCACCGAGATCTATATGCCGCTGGGCGCTACCCTGGTGTTCACCACCTACATCGAGAACATCGGCGAGGTGCCGCTCCGCACCTCCGGCCCGCCATCGGGGACTCGCTATCGCAGCGATCAGAACGCCAACACCCTGGCCGTAGAGCTGGATCAGCCAAGCTACCACGAGCAGGCCGGCGTGTGGCGCTTTGGCATCAATTTCGACGTATCCCAGACCGATTTTCCCTACCGTTGGGCGGTGGGCCGGCCCGACGAGCTGCGTCGCGAGATCATCAACGGTCGAGAACAGTGGTTCCTGGATCCCGGCAAGCGGGGCACCGTCACCGGCGCCATCGAGCTGGTCGGCCCCTTCCCTCGCGACCAGATCTATGCCTGGGGCGGGCTGATCCACGAGTGGGTGGGCATCGACGCCCAAAACAACTATGTGGACCGTGTGCTGATCCATATCGGGCAGCCCTGAGCCTGTGATCGACCTGGCCGTCGTCACCGTCAGCTACAACACCCGGGAACTGCTGGCCGAGTGCCTGGCAGCGGCTTTGGCCAGCCTGGAGCGGTCGGGCCTGTCGGGCGAGGTGTGGGTCGTCGATAACGCCTCGGCCGACGGCAGCGCGGAGATGGTCCGTGACCGGTTCCCAGCCGTGCGGCTGGTGGCCCACGACCACAACGTCGGCTTTGCGGCGGGTAACAACCTGGCCTTGGCGCGCCTCGGTGGATCCCCGCCCCGTTACGTGCTATTCCTGAACCCTGATACCCGGGTGATGGGCGATGCCCTGGGGGAGATGGTCCGCTTCTTGGACGCGGGGCCCCAGGCTGGCGTGGCCGGGGCGCGGCTTGTGCACGGCGATGGCAGCTTTCAGCATTCGGCCTTTGCCTTCCCCGGGCTGCTGCAAATCTTCTTTGACTTTTTTCCCCTGCATCCCCGCCTTCTCGAATCGCGGCTGAATGGACGTTATCCGCGCGAGCTGTACGAGGCAGGCCGGGCCTTTGCCGTTGATCACCCCCTCGGCGCGGCGCTGATGATCCGGGCCCAGACGCTGGCCCAGGTCGGGGGTTTTGACGAGCGCTTTTTCATGTACTGCGAAGAGGTCGACCTCTGCCAGCGGGTCAAAGCGGCCGGTTGGGGCGTCTATTGCGTGCCGCAGGCCGAGGTCGTCCACCTGGTGGCGCAGAGCACCCGCCAGTTCCGCGATCGGATGTTCGTGGCGCTGTGGCGCAGCCGGTTTCTGATGTTCGACAAGCACGAGAGCGCGGCCTGGCGTTGGGCCGCGCGCCGGTTGGTGAGGCTGGGGCTGTGGGCCGAGCGCCGGCGGGCGACGGCCGCCCATCAGCGGCGGGAGATATCCGAGGCCGAGCTTCAGGGACGGCTGGCGGCTTACCGGGAGGTGGCGGCGCTTTGACCGTAGAGCTGGCGGCGGTCGTCCTGACCCACAACGAAGAGCGCCACATTGCCGACTGCCTGGACAGCCTGGCCTGGGCCGATCAGCAGGTGGTGTTTGACGATTTCAGCACCAACCGCACAGCCGAGATCGCCCGGGCGAAGGGGGCGCAGGTCATCCAGCGCCGGTTGGACAACTTTGCCGCCCAGCGGAACGCGGCACTCGACGCGGTGCAGGCTGAATGGATCCTGTTCGTGGATGCTGACGAACGGGCCACCCCGGCGTTGGCCAAAGAGGTGCGTCGGGCTGTGGCCAGCGGCGACCGGGCGGGGTGGTGGATTCCTCGACATAACTACTTCATCGGCCATCGGATGCGTGGTGGGGGATGGTCCCCCGACCCCCAACTGCGGCTGCTGCGCCGGGCCAAGGCCCGCTACGACCCCAGCCGGCCGGTCCACGAGGTCGTCATCCTCGACGGCCAGGCCGGCGCCCTGGAGAACAGGCTGATCCATTACAACTATGACACGCTGGGCCAGTTTCTGCGCAAGCAGAACCAGTACGTGGATTACGAGGCTCGCATCCTATACGAACAACAGACACGGGTTCGCCCCTGGACCTACGCGACCATGCCGCTGCGCGAGTTCTGGCGGCGCTTTGTCGCCCTCCAGGGGTACCGCGATCACCTCTATGGTCTTTTGTTCTGTGGTTTGATGGCCTGCTATACCTTCGTGGCTTATTGGCGGCTGCGAAAGATGCGGATCCGCGAATGACCCGTTGGCCGCCTGGCTTTGGTCCTTGGCCGTTTTGTTCAGATCGACTGGAGAATGCGCTCTAGGCCGTCGTCGATGTAGCGAGACAGCGTATCGGCGCAGGCGCGATACTCCTCAATACGACCCCCGTACGGATCCTCGACGTCCCGGCGTTTGCCACTCATCTCGCTCAACAGATGAACCTTCCAGGCATATTGGGGCCACGTCTGGCGGATCATGTGGGCGTGCTCGTGGGTCATGACTAGGATCAGGTCGGCCCCGGCCATCTCGTCGCTGGTGAGGCTGCGCGACCGGTGATCGCTGATGTTGATCCCGCGTTCGGCCATGGTGACCACGGCATTTTCGCTCGCTGGCTTGCCGTCTGCCGCCCAGACCCCTGCCGACAGGACCCGGTGACCGGCGTCGATCTTTTCCACAGCCAGCCGCTGGCGGAGCAAACCGGCAGCCATCGGCGAGCGGCATATGTTCGCGGTGCAGACAACCAGGATTAAACCCACGATAGACCTCTCACAAAAGAGAGACCTGACAGGTTATCCGAAACCTGTCAGGTCTTTTCACGGTCAGCTAGGCGACTTCGGGCTGCAACAGGCCATAGTTGCCGTCTTTGCGGCGATAGAGGACGTTCATCTGGCCGACATCGGCGTTGTAAAAGACGAAAAAGTCGTGGCCGAGCAGCTCCATCTGCTCGATGGCTTCCTCAGGGTGCATCGGCGTGATGGGGAAGCGCTTGACACGGACGATGGAAGCGTCTTCCTCTTCAGCTTCTAGGACTTCAGCCTCCACGACGTCAACTGCAACGGGGGCGCCTGCGCCGCGCCGGCGGTTCTTGCGCTTGCCCTTGTAGCGGTCAATCTGGCGATTCACCTTTTCGAGAACAGTGTCAATAGCTGTGAACATGTCATCCGAGCGCTCTTCGGCTCGGAGGATGACCCGGTCAGTGCGCAGGGTAATCTGGCATACCTGTCGATCCTGCGCTGCTTTGGTGTCTTCTACAGACAGCTCTACCCATGCTTCGATGATCCCCGGCAGGTAGCGATCAAGCTTGCCTACCTTTTGATCTACATACCTGCGCAACCGGTCTGTCACTTCAAAGTTCTTGCCTTTGATGTTCAGTTGCATTTACCCCTCTCCTTATCGTAGATTTGTCCGGTCCAAAGGAGGAACCGATCATCACCTGGCGCGAGCCAGGGTAAAAGACCACACAGATGCGGCGCCTGCTTGGTACAGAGCTGCTGCGGCGGCTTCTAGGGTGGCGCCGGTAGTGCAAACGTCGTCGACGAGCAGCACCCGCTTGCCGGCCAGGCTGCCCCTGGCGCATTCAAAGGCGTGCCGCATATTGGCCCGGCGTTGCTCCATGCTCAAATTGATCTGTGGCGCAGTGGCCTTGACGCGGAACAGCTCATCCTCGATCACCGGGCAGTGCAGGCTGGGGCCGAACTCGCGGGCGAGGAGGGATGCCTGGTTATAGCCTCGCTCACGCTGCCGGGTAGGATGCAGCGGCACCGGGACGATCGCATCCAAGCCGTCGACGGGGGCCAATTCAGACCAGGCCTGGCTCATCAACTGGCCGAGAGGAGCAGCCAGGCTGCGTAGCCCTTCGTACTTGAACTGGTGAATGGCCGTCCGCAGCGGGCCGCTGTGAAAGGCGCAGGCGCGTAGCCCATCCATCTGGAACGGAGCCTTCTGACACTGAGCGCAGAGTAGGTCGAGATCCTTTGGCGTTCCCTTGCTCTGAACAGGGACCGGAACGGCATCCCGATTATCGGGCGACAGCACAATGCCACAATGGGCGCATACCGGCGGGCGCATGAGCTGTATATCCGCCAGGCACTCGCTACACAGCCAGGTGCCCAGCCGATGGCAAGCAACACATCGGGGTGGGAACAGGAGATCGGCGACAGCGCTCCCCAGCCTCATATCACGCCGAATATGGGCGATTTCTTCAAAATCATGATGGCCGGCCCCAGGATGACGATCCAGATCGACGGGAAGATCAGAAATGTCATGGGAATTAGCATCTTTACCGGTGCCTGGTGCGCCTTTTCCTCGGCCCGCTGGCGGCGCTTGATGCGCATCTGCTCGGACTGGATGCGCAGCACTTTGGCGATGCTGATGCCCAGTTGGTCAGCCTGGACGAGCGCGGCGACAAAACTGGTAACGTCGGGCACATCCGCCCGGTCGGCCATGTCACGCAGGGCGTCGCGGCGCGACTTGCCGACCCGGAGCTCGGTCAGGACGCGCCCAAAAGCGTGGCTGATCTCGTTGTCCCATTTGTCTGCGACCCGCTGCATGGCCCCATCGAATGGCAGGCCAGCCTCGACGCTGATGGTGAGCAGGTCGATCGCATCCGGTAGCTGCTTGACGATCTCGTTTTGACGGCGACGAATGCGCCTGCTCAGCCAGATGCCGGGCGACAAAAAGCCAAGCACGATCATGACGAGCACGAACAGGATCCTTTGCAGTGGCCCGACGGTGGACAGCATAGTCAGGGCAAACGTGAGCGTGCCCAGCAGCAGGGCCGCCAGGCCGCGCACGCCGACGAACTGGGCCGGGCTCCAGTTGTTGGGGTTGCCGGCCAGCTCCAGATTGTGGCGTGTAGTCTCCATGGTACGCTGTGGCGTGAAGCGGCTGGCGAATCTGGCGCTGGCGTTGATCATTGGCACCAGGACCCGTTGGCCAAAAGGCTGCGCTAGCTCAATCTCCTCCAGGGTCAGGGGCCTGCCACCATATTCGACCAGCCGGGCCTCGACCTCGTCGGCTGGCCGGGGGGAAGCGATGCCCACGATGATGAAAAGGACCGATAGAAAGATCATGAACGCCGCGACGATTATCAGTGGTAGCATTGTTCTTGCCTTTCTCTACACCTCAATATTCACAATCTTGCGGATGATCATGAATCCGCTAAAGATCATGATCACCGCCACCCCGACCATGATCCAGCCACACGGGTCACTGAACAGGTTCATCATGTAGGTATGGTTGATCATGTACAGGACGAGCCCCAGACCCACTGGCAGGAAACTGAGCACATAGCCTGAGATCATCTGTTGAGCGGTCAGGACGCGGATCTCGCCTTTGATACGAACCCGTTCGCGGATGGTGTGGCCGATTGTATCCAGGATTTCGGCCAGGTTGCCGCCGACTTTGCCTTGGATGTTGATGGCCGTGATCATCAGGTCCAGGTCGTCGCTTGGCATGCGGCGGAGCATGTTGTTCAACGCCTGTTCATAGTGCAAGCCCAGGCCGATCTCCTGGGTGATGCGGTGGAATTCACTGGCCATCGGATCCGGAAGCTGGTTGGCTACCGTATCCATCGATTGGACGATGCTGTAACCGGAGCGGAGCGAGTTGGCCAACAGGGTGATCGTATCGCCCAACTGATCGTTGAAAGCATTCAGCCGCTTTCCCTTGCGCATCCCAACGTAAAAACGGGGCACAAAGAAACCGATGACGCCGGCCAACATGGCCAGCAGGGGGGAGCCGAAGAGCAGTCGCCCTAGCAGTATGAACAGGATGGCCGACAGGACGGTGACGCCCATGAACTCTGCTACCCGGAGCTTGATGTCCGCCCGGGCCAGGTCAGTCCGCAAATTGGCAGCAAAGCCACGGCGGACCATCGCCTCGTCCAAACCGTCCATCGCTGAGCGGCGTTTCTTCCGTGGGGTCGCGTCCGTGCCTTCCGGACCACCACGGCCGCTGTAGAGGTCCAGTCGCTCCTCGATGATCTGATCACTCGACCGTCTGGCGGAGCTGATGCCGATAAAGATGAGCAGCACCGCTAGGGCCGCCCCGACTGCCGCAGAGACCGGGCTGAGCAAGATGTCCATAGATCCTGTCCTTTCGCCAAGGTGCTAGAAGCGGCGTCCGACTCCAAAGATGGTAGGCGGCAGGTGGATGTTGCAGGCTTCGACCTTTTCCATGAACTTGGGCCGGATGCCGGTCGGTTTGAGCCGCCCGATCACTTTGCCTCCCTCGATGCCCTGTTGCTCAAACGTGAAAACGTCTTGCATGACGATCACGTCACCTTCCATGCCTTGGACTTCGGTGACCTTGGTGATCTTGCGCGTGCCGTCGCGCATGCGCTCCTGGTGCACGACGAGGTCAAGCGCCGCCGCGATCTGCTCGCGGATGGCGCGCAGCGGCAGGTCCATCCCGGCCATCAGCACCATCGTTTCCAGGCGGGCCAGGGTGTCGCGTGGGCTGTTGGAGTGGGCGGTGGTCATGCTGCCCTCGTGGCCGGTATTCATGGCCTGGAGCATGTCGATGGCCTCAGCGCCACGGCACTCGCCGACGATGATCCGGTCGGGGCGCATGCGCAGGCTGTTGATCACCAATTGGCGCATGGTGATCTCGCCCCGGCCCTCCACGTTGGGTGGGCGCGTCTCCAACGTTATCACGTGCTCCTGCTGAAGCTGGAGCTCGGCCGCGTTTTCGATGGTGAGGATTCGCTCCTCGTTGGGGATAAAAGCTGAAAAGATGTTCAGAGTCGTCGTCTTGCCAGAGCCGGTGCCGCCGGAGATGACCATGTTCAACCTGGCCTGGACACAAGCTTTTACGAACTCGAGCACCTCCGGCGTGATCGAGCCCAGATCGACCAGCTTCTGGGGTGTAATAGGAATGCGGGCGAACTTGCGGATCGTCAGCACCGGCCCAATCAGCGACAGGGGTGGAATGACGGCGTTGACGCGCGAGCCGTCAGGCAGGCGGGCATCCACGTATGGCTGGCTTTCGTCGACACGGCGGCCCAGCGGTGACACGATCCGGTCGATGATGCGCAGGACATGGTCGTTGTTTTCGAATTTGATGTCGGTTGGCTCCACGCGCCCAGCCCGCTCGATATAGACGGCGCTAGGGCCGTTGACCATGATTTCGGTGAGGCTGTCGTCTTCCAACAGCGGCTCGATCGGTCCCAGGCCGAGGATCTCGGCCACGATCTGCTCGAGCAGGCGTTGGCGGTCATTCCGGCTCAGCACCAGGTTTTCCTGCGCCAGCATGTTATCGTACATCTCTTCGATGGTCTGCCGCACCTCTTCTGTCTTGGACACGTCCATCTTGGGATCGAGCTCGGACAGCAGCTTGTTGTGAAGGCGGCTCTTTAGATCCTGATAAGCATCCCGTACAGGCCCTACCGGCTGGCGGCGGATGCGCAGATCCTCAAGCTTCGTCGAGCGGTCGGGCTGTGGCTGCTGCGCGGGCTGACCCTGCGTCTGTTGAACAGACATTTGTTGAGTTTTCTCGATCCTTTTCAGTAACGACATCTTGACTCCGTTCTAGGGTTCCGGCCTCATTCGCCGGGAGTGAGTACCCATGAGGGATTGCTCCCGCCATCAACGCTTTAGCCGGCCCAGGAGGCCTGGGCGTTTCTTAGGCTCCTGTTTTTCCGCTTCGGCTGCCCCTGCCTCCTGCGCATCGGCCATTTTGACTGGCTGCGGCTCCAAGGCGGCGATCTCCTGCCGGGCCAGGACCACAAAGCTCTGAGCCAATGGGTGGTTCGGCTCAATCATGATCAGCGGCAACCCCCGGTTGGCAGCCTGCCGGACGATCCGGGTATCGAATGGCAGTTGGATGGCAATGGCGTGCTTCAGGTTGTCTTCTATATTCTCGGGGCGAATGCCCTCGCGGGCCAGCACCTGATTCAAAACCAGGTCGATCCGGTCGGTAGGAAGCTGCAGCGCCTCGATCGTATCAAAGAGCTGCTTGGTGCTCTTGAGTGATGGCACTTCAGGTGCCATCACTATCATGATGCGGTCGGCCTGCTCCATGGTAGACAAGATCGTGTCGTCCAGGTAGCGCCATGTATCCAGGACAATGTAGGCAAACTCCTTCCGCAACAGACCGACGATCGTCTTGAGGTGGTCAGCCGTGACGACTTCGGCCATCTCGGGCGCTGGCGGCGCCGGCAGGACCTTGATACCAGATTGGTGAGGTGACATGAGATTGAGCAACTGCTCCACGTCCAGCGTATCGATCTGGGTTACCACATCGGCGATAGAGTGACTGCCCCTCAAGTCGAGCAGCACCCCCACGTCGCCGAATTGCAGGCTGGCGTCGACCAAGGCTACCTTCTTGGACGTGACCTGGTGCAGCGCGACGGCCGTGTTGATCGCCACCGTGCTACAACCGGTGCCGCCCTTGGGGCTGTAGACGAGCAGCAGTTTGCCCCCAGGCTGTGGCCGGCGGGCTGGAGCCCCTGCTTCCGGGCTGCCCGGCATCCCTTCCCCGATGGCCATACCGGCTGGCGCGGCCGCTCTGCGGCTGGCGCCCATCTCGTAGACCCGGTGGATGCTGCTGCTTAGCTCTTCGCTGGTGAAGGGCTTGGTCAAAAAGTCCATCGCCCCGGCCAGCATCGACCGCCGCAAATAGTCCGCTTCGCTCTGGACCGACATCATGATCACCTGGCATACAGGAGCCACGCGGTTCATCTGCTGGCTGGCGGTGATGCCGTCCATGTCGGGCATGTTGATGTCCATCAGGACGATACTTGGCTGCAGCGCCTTGGCCTTCTCGATTGCCTCCCGGCCACTGGCCGCCATGCCGACGATCTCGATATCCGGCTCAAAGTATAAAAGCTTGCGTAGATTCTCCCGCGTCTCGGAAATGTCGTCTACGATCAGCAGGGTGATCTTTTCTTTTGCTGCCATCGGATCCTTTGTCTCACCACATTCTCGATTTCGTTCGGCGCCCTTGTTCTACTCCCAACTTGGCCGAACGCCTACGGTTCGGGCGTTGGCTCGGGCAGCATGTCGAGGGCATAGTCGTGCTTGGTCGGCACGCTGATGCTAAAGCGGGTCATCAGGTATTCCAGCGTCACCTGCTGTGTGGTGAAATCCTGCATGTCTTCCTTCTGGCGCACAGCCAGGTCGATGCTGGCCTGTGTCTCGCGGGCCAGTTTCAGGACCAGGGCATCCTGCGGCAGGAGCATCAAGGTGATATAGTCGGGCGGCTGCACCACGGGCTCTTGCCCCTGCTGGGTCTGCTGAGTCTGGGTTTCCGTCTGCGCCTGGTAGCTCCAGCGTCCGACGCCGAGCACCCGGACGTGTTGTAGGGTGAGCTGTGTGGCCAGCCGTGGAATCTGGGTCACAGCAGTAACAGGGGCTTCTTCCCCACCGCCGGCCGGGCAGATCGGTGGGCACAGCGGCTCCTTGATCTGCATCTCGTTATCCACGTCGATAAAGGCAAAGGAGATCAGGATGTCCACCAGGTCGTTGGGCTGGATGCCATACGACACGCTGGATAGCTCGCTGATCGGCAATGCGACCGCAACATAGCCCACTTCGACCAGGTTGCCCAACTGGCTCTTGGCCATCAGCTCCTCTTTGGTCTGGAGCATACCGGCTGTGACGATGGTGCTTTGGCTGAGATCCCCTTTGGCCAACATGCCGGTCGTGCCGTCCAGGGTGCGCAGGGCATCTTCGGGAACGGGGACAGCCCTGTCCGCCAATTCCAACCGGCCGTCAACCACCTCCCCTTCCTTGAGCGGCTGGGCTACGACTACTACCTTTTCTGTCTTGATCTCGGCGCCGGCCGGCGTCTTGGACACGTTCTGTAACAAGAGGAACACGACGGCAGCCGTGCCACATGCCAGAATCAAGCCTATCAGGATTAACAGTCTACCTCGTCGCATCGAATCCCCTCCATGAATAGTAGTCTAGTCTTGGCGAGAGCCAAAGGCGCGCCGCGCCCCGGCGAACAACAGCAACAAGATCCCCAAAGCCACCCCGCCGGCGAGCAGCCATCCCGAAAAACCGGTCGTCGGCATGCTGGGCTCGGGGGTAGGGCCGGGCTGAGATGGGGTCGAGCTGGCAGTCGCGGTCACCCTCAGGTCGAGACGGATCGAGTTCTGGCCGGTCACACTCGCGGTGGCAGACTGGGTCATCTGTCCCCCGGGCAGGGTTGCCTGTAGGGTGTAAGAGCCGCCGCACAGACCGCCAAAGGCGTAGCGCCCGCTGCTGTCAGTCAGCATCTGGCTGGACCAACCTGTAGTGGCGATGCGCACCGTAGCGCCGGCGACCTGCTGGCCGGCTGCGTCAAAGACATACCCCTCCACGATCGACTGGCAGCCGGCTGGGGGTTTGGGAGTGCGCGTTGGCTTGGGTGTAGAGGTCGCCGCCGGCGGTGCCGGCGGTGTCCCGGTCATCTGGCCTGTCGGGGTCCATGTGGGCGTCGGCGTATGAGTCAGGGTCGGCGTGGGGGTTGGTGTGCTGCTGCTGGTTGGGGTTGGCGTCTGTGACGGCGTAGGGGTCGCTGACGAGGTCGGCGTCTGCGACGGCGTGGGTGTCGTTGATGGGGTTGGCGTTATGCTCGGCGTGTAGGTCGGCGTGTTGGTAGCGGGCGGGATGGGCGTCTCACTGGGCAGAGGCGGCTGCGCCAGGCTGCTGCCGGCCGACGCCGGGAAGAAGGCCATCACGATGGCGAGGGCCAGAACTGCGATCCCTGTCATAGTCTTGAATGCCTGTCCGAGTGTTCGCATCGCTATTGCCTCCCGATAGACCTGCCTATCTGTTCTCTATTGTACCAGAAAACCGCCGGATTGGCAAGCTCTGACAGGCCCCCGCTCATTACCTCATTACCTCATTACCCTGCTCAGGGTCCCCGACAATGCCCTCACCCGCAGGCGTTTGCGCCGGCAGCCTGCGGGTGAGGGTGCGCCGGCCCGCTATGGATATCTCTTGTTGATGATGGGCAGGTAGGTCTGCCACATCCCGTTGGCGACTACCGTCTCGCACCACACGTTGTTCGTTTCGTCCTTTTCCGGATACCGGCCCCACCAGTAATCGAATTCGGGCGCGTCGAATGCCATGTCGACCTGGGCGCACACGGTATAAGTGGTCCGGTCTGTAAAGGTCAGGTCATTGCCCGAGTAATGAACCGTGGTGGCATCCCCCTGGTTGAGGTACGCGATGAGATGGACATAGTTGGGCCGCAGGATGGTGCAGTTGTTCAGGCAGTATCCCTGGTCGTGGTCCCACGGTCCTTCTGGTGGAGTGGCGTTTTCCCCTTCCTTGATGTATATCTCGACGCCAAAGTAATCGGGGGCGTCTGCGTCGCCTTGGTTGGCGATGGTGACCCAAAACTCCACTAGTGAGCTCGGAGGAGGTGGATCCCGCCACCAGCTCATATCGAGCACAGTGAGATCGACGCCCGGCCTGACGCTCGTCGTGTGGGTCAAGACGTCGGTCAGTGCGGGGTCCCCTTCCGGGCTGGCCATGATGGCGTGGTTGGTGATCGGCCAGTTACTCGGTGCAGCATCGTGGACCTGGACGACCATCTGGATCTGTCCGTGCTGGGCTGGCGCCAAGGCGCCAAGGTCCCAGACATACTCCCCGGAGGTCGATGGCGGTGCGGTTGGCGGCGGCGTGATCGAGATGATGGCGCAGTTGTTCATGGGATCAAAGGTGTCGGTGATGATGGCGTGGCTGGCCTCGACCAGGCCTACATTTGTATAGTGGATGGTATAGGTGATCAGGTCGCCGGGGTCCACGACTGAGCCGGCCGGCGGTACGGCGCTCTTGGCGATGTCGAGCTCATACAGCAGGAGTGTGTTGGTGAACTGGTAGGTGTTATTGTCCAGGAAAGGATCGGTGATCGTCTGGTTAAACTCGTCGAGCATCGGCGGATAGTTGATCTGGACGACGTTGGTGATGGTGGTCGCTCCGGGGGTCAGTTGGTCCTGCTCGACCACTTCCACGCAAAAGTAAGAGATCCCATCCTCTCCACGATCGAGGTCGCCGACCAGGTGGGTGTAGAGGTTGCTGCTGCCCACCTGCTGCCAGGCTGTTGGACAGGTGGTGGTGTAGATGGTGTTTTCCGGCAGCGTCTCGGTGAGGACCACGCTCTCGGCCACCCAGCCGCCAAAGTTGGTATAGTAGATCGTATAGCTCAGGTAGCCCCCCGGCCTTATGCCGCTGACCTCGCCGGTGTCCTTCCACACCCCGACCTCGGGATCGGGCACCTCGTAATATACCTCCACCCAGTCCAGGAGGGGGGACGCCGTGGACACCACGGTCGTCAAGTCGGCCTGGTACTGGAAATAGTGCATGCCGGCCGGCGGCGGAGATATGTCGATCTGGTTGGTGCCGCTTATCGACTGCACTGGAGCCGACCACTCCGACCACTCTCCGGTGGCCGAGCGATAGCGGTACTGCATGCTCAGGGTCATCGAGACGGGGTAGCCCATGGTCGCTCCCCAGCTCAGGCGGCGGATCGAGGCGGGCTGATCGGTGTCGATCTCGTAGGAGCGGTACCATCCCTCCGGGGCATACAGCGCCCCGGCTCCGTTGATCTCGCCATAGTAGACGGCGGCGCTCTCGTCCAGGTTGGCATCCATGCCGCCTATCACGTAAAAGTAGCCGTGGCCGGCCGCCGTGCCGTGAAAGGCGCGCACTTCGGGCAGCAGCCCGCCCGTCTGCCAGGCGCCGATGGTGCACAGCGGCGGCGGGACGCCCTTGCACCAGTCGTAGAGCATAAAGCTGGGGTTATCGGGGTCGACCAGGGCGGCTTTGACTGTGTCAGAGATGCCCTGTCCTGGGACAACCGAGTTGGCGATGCCGCCGGTGACATAGATCTGCCCGGTGAGCTGCACGCCGCCGTGACCGTATAGGTGGATAGGCAGGTCGCCCGCCGACTGGGTCCAGCTTGCAGGAGCTCCACCCGACACGGTGGAAAAGAATACCAGGTAGGTCGAGGTGATGTTGTCATAGCCACCGATGCTGTACAGGACGTCGGTCTCGCCCTCATAGCCGACGGCCATGTTCCGGTATACCGGCTGGGGCAGGCTTGGAGCGGTCTGAAACGGCCCCAAAGCGCCGGTAGTGGGGTTGATGGCGGCGTAGTAGACCTGATCCGAAGCCCAGTATTGAAAGGGAGGGTTGGTATAATGCAGGCCGCCGACGACGTACAGGTAGTCGCCCTGTCGGACCGCTCCTGCATAGTGCAGGGCGGTGGGCAGCGTCTGGCTGTCCAACGTCCAGCTTCCCACCTCACCGGTGAGGTCGTTGGCGATGGCCCTATAGATCGTGTTGGTGGAATAATCGTTGGCGCCCGCGCCGCCGATGGCGTATATCACCGACGTGTTGGTGCCTTCGATGGGATAGATGGCCGCCGCCGCGCCGGTCCGCGGCGCAGGCAGGGAGGGCTGCTGCACCCATTCGGTTATTCCCGGGACGACAGAGATCTGGGCAGAATAGACCTCGGCGCGCTTGTTGTTATTGTTGTCGGTCCCGCCCAAGATGTAGATAAAGTTACGGCTTGACGTGGTGCCCATGTCGTACAGCGGCCTGGGCAGTGGCGTAGTCCCATGCCAGTCGCCCGTCAGGCCGATCGGCATCAGTTGGACGCTTTCGATGTCGGGTGGGATGGTCAGCAGGCCGGTGAGCAGGAAGGTCCCGCTGTCAAAGTCGGCCAGGGTGGTTCTTGTCTTTTTCGTCACATAGGCGTTGGCGGTGACGGCTGCGATCAGCACGGCCAGCAGGGCAAGCAGGAAGGCCAGGGCCAGGCGGCGCGGCGCGGCCTCCTTCGAGACCTCATTGGGTCGGTGCGGGATCATCGGTCCACCTCCTAGTTATAGAAAAATCCTGAGCGGGGGACGGTGTCACATCGCCCTCGCTCAGGTCAGAGCCACGGTGCTGCTACGTTGTTTCGGCCAGGGTTCACCATCGCTGTAGCTTGGTGATCGCTACGCAACTGTTCAGGTCATCGACGCCCTCGACACGGGCGGCCGAGCATAGCTGTCGTCGTAAAAGTCGTGTCTGTTCCCTGTTAGTCTCACATCTCTCCTCACCCTGGCCCTCTCCCGCCTTTGGAAGAGGGCCGGGTAAGGAATACTCTCGATCCGCGGTCTGGCCTTACGGCTTGCGGAAAGACGGAGCGTAGATGCCGGTGTCCGAGCAGCCGCCGGTCATGCTTGGGACTACCCACCGCACGAAATAGCCGCGGATGCACTTGACATCGGATGGAAAGTCCTGGCAGGCAGTGCAGTCCCCGGGCTGGCGCTCTACGTAATGGGTCTTGGAGCTGCGGGCGCAAACCAGGCGGAACTCGCCAAAGGACCCGATCTTGAAGATGGTGTTGTTCCCACCTCCGCTTATGTCGTTGTACAGGGGGATGGTGACTGTCGGTATGAGCGTGACGCCAGGCGGGCAGTTTTCGTTATTGATGCGGCACTCCAACTCGGCCAAGGCGGGCTGAAAGTTCACACCAGGGTTGCCATGGACCCAATCGCCCACGGCCCAGTAGCCGCTGCGGGTCGTGTCGAGGATATTCTGCTCCAAAACCGGCACATTCGCATTCTGAGGCGGCGAGCCTCTGACCACGCCGTCGCCGTCCACCCAGTACAACCAGCCAAAGTTCCCTGGGGCCAGCAGCTCATGCTCCCACATGGTATAGATCTTGCCGATGACCGGCACTCCACCCGGCTCGGTGTCAAAGCTGCTGGTGATGATGGTAACCGGGAACAGGTGGTCGCCGTTGCACATGCCGGCCATCACCCACGCCTCAGCCGGGGCGCTGGCGGTCATGGTTGGAAAGCCGATCAGGTGGGCAAAGTAGGTGTTAAACGGCAGGTCGCCCTTGACCGCTACGCCCTCCACCTTTTGCAGGACGCCGTTCGCATCGACCAGCTTGCGCGGGACGAGCGAGCCGGGCGTGGTGCCTACCTGCCGCAAATGCTGGCCGTCGGCGTCGATATACCAGGCCACAACGGCGTTCGGATCGAGGCTGTTGATCTCGGCATAGTCCTCGATCGCTTGCAGCACCTGGTTATCTGTCACGCCAAAGAATTGATCGTTGCCGGCTATCAACCCTTCGGCCAACTCTCTTACCCCAGCCATCGCCGCCGAATCGACCGCGTTCTGGGCCACGCGCCGCTGGGCGTAGGCGTTGCCGACGTCGACTACCACGGCCACCAGCGCCAGCAGCATGATCACGATAAACGCGATCACGATGATCGATTGTCCGCGTTCCTTTTCCTCGTGTAGTGTGAGCATTTTCTACCTCCTTGGTTTTACAATGATTCTGCGATGTTCTCTGAGCGGCGGAGCGCCCGCCGCGGGCCATCCACGGCGCACCGCAAGCGGTGCTTGGCTTGACTACTCAATCAACTTCATACGCGATTCCGCGTTGAGCACAATCGGCGGCAGGAGTACCCATTCACCTGGCCTGACAACATAGGGGATGCGTATCGTCGGCAGATTGAGCGGGTACTGGACGTGCACCACGACGGTCACGATCGGCTCCCGGTCTTCCACGGGCGGTGAAATCGTAATGGTCGCGTCTTGCCAGGACAGGAAGGGCATGGCGCTGGTGATCATGTAGGTAATCTCCTGGTCAGCCGTGGCGAATCGGTCCGGGTCCTTTGGCTCGGTGGGGTAGGTCATCATGTGCCGCGCGCCCTGGCGTGCGGCGCTGGTGATGCTGACGTACGAGAACCCGATCCAGGCAAAGAATATGACGGCGACCAGGAGCACGATCAGCAGCGGCATGACCAGCGCGAACTCGGTCAGGCTCTGCCCCTGTTCACGGGATCCTCTGCTTCGTTTGGGAAGATGGATCTGCGCCACGCTGAACCTGTCCTTTATTCGGTGCCTGGCCGGATCGGCATGACCGTCCAGGCCGACATGATCGCACTCTGAAACAACCCCATGCGTCCCAGCCAGGGGAGAATAATCCCTTGAGTTGGGTTCACAATTTTGTAACTCAGCGTCACTGTAATGCTTGCTGTGTCCTTGATCGGCGTAGTGATTGTGAAAAAGCCGGTCGCGGTGTTCAACCCGGCAGCCAAGGCCTCGTTGCTGGTTATCTCCACGTAGGTGTCATACTCTTCTGAGCCAGGCGCCATGTCTGGATGGAGTGAGGCATAGACCGCGCCTTCGCGTGAAGCGTTCAGCAGCGCGATGTAGGAGAAGAAGAGCAGGGCCATCTCAAAGACGATCAGGATGATCAGCAGCAAAAAGACCGTGCCAAAGGTCATCTCCAGCAGCGCCTGTCCCTTCTCGTTCCGGTCCGGCCGCATGCCCAGCCATTCCCTCAGGCGAGCTAACGCTTTCAAATGCCTCCTCCTTTCTCGAGATACCTGCAACAAGCTGTCTGTCGCGGACATCATTACTATAGCACAGTCGACAAAGGTTGACAATAGCCAATTAGTACTAATGACCCCTGTTTTGACTAGGATAAAGGTCCTACTGCGGTTGACAAGGGTAGAGCCCCACTTCCGTGGGGCTCTACGGTGACGTTGACAGGGTTGGTTGCTTCAGCTCTAGATGGCGTTGACGATGGTGCTGAAGACGTCTCCGATGGCTGGTCCGAGCAGGAGCAGGATGGCGATCACAACAATAGCCACCAGAACTAGGATCAAAGCATATTCTACCAGACCCTGCCCTTCCTCACGCGGCAAGAACAACATCTCGTTCACCCCCTTTCCTCTTTGAATTGGATACCGACACTGGTCGGTCGCCATACTCACTATAGCAGATTTGACCAATTTTGACAATAGGCCTTTGGTACTACTGCTGTGTGACCGGCAGTTCGATCCGGACCCGGGTGCCGCGGCCGATGCGGCTGTCTATCTGAACCTGACCGCCGAGCATCTCGGCCCGTTCCTGCATGGTGGGCAGGCCCAGGCCTCTGCGCTGCGGCGTCGCGCTCTTGAGTTCGTTCATGTCAAAGCCGCTGCCGTCGTCCTCGACGCTGGCGACGACGACCGTGTCCTGAAAGTCGAGCAGAACCTGGACGTGGGTAGCGTGGGCATGTTTCTGGATGTTGGTCAGGAGTTCCTGGACCATGCGGAAGAGGGTGACCTCGCTGTAAGAGGCCAATCTGGTTTCGTGACCAACCACAGCCACATTGGCCGACAGCTTGGTCTTTTCTTCAAAGTCCTGGACATACTGCTTCAAAGTCGGCACCAGGCCCAGGTCGTCGAGCATCATGGGCCGCAGCGTGAGGATAAAGTCGCGGACCTTTTGGAAAGCGGCGTTGACCGAGTTCTTCAGGTTGCCCAGCTCCACACGGGCCTGGACCGGATCGAGGTCGAACAAGCGCTCACAGATTTCAGCCTGCAGGATCAGGTTGGTCATCGACTGGGCTGGCCCATCGTGTATCTGCCGGGCCAATCGCTGCCGTTCTGTCTCTTGGGCTTCTATGACCCGGACGACATTGCTCTGGCTCGCCAGAACAGTAGGGCCAGCCTGGACGGCCACGTCTGCGGGCGCAATCTGGCTGGCCAGCTCGATGAATTGCAGGGCTCGCTGGCCCTGCTGCTCCAGGCTTTGCTGCCGGTTCTGGAGCTGCTCTACCTGGCCGCGCATCATGAACAGGCGCATCTGGGCTTCATGCGCGGCGGCATATATCTCTTTGATGTCGCCGCGAGCATAGGTGTCGATGTTCGCCTCCATTTGGCGGACGCGGTTGGCGATCTGGGTGTTACGCTGCACCAGCTTGTCCACTTCGGCCGTGCTCTGGCGGATCAAGACGTCTATTTCCTTGAGCTCCCTTTGGATCTGGTCGTATTCCTGCCGGATATCCTGGATCAACGTCTTGAATTGCTCGGCGCCGGATGGTGCCGCTAGCGTGTCTTCGTTTGACATACCTTTCCAAGTCTTTCTGGCTTGTTCTAGCCGATGTCCTGTAGCCGGATCCAGCCCCGCCGCAGGGCATAGATGGCGGCTTGAGTCCGGTCGTTGACGGCCAGCTTGCGCAGTATGCTGGTCATGTGGTTCTTTACCGTCTGGCGGCTGATGCCCAGATCGTGGGCGATCTCTTTGTTGCTCTTGCCCCTGGCGATGAACTGGAGGATCTCCATCTCGCGCGGCGAGAGGGACACGAGCAGCGAGCCGTCGATGTCCAGTACCTCGCTGTCGGCCTGCTTGAATTGGTCGAGGAGCCAGGTGCCGACCTCTGGCCTTTCCAGTACCCGGTCCTCGACCACGTAACTTCCTTGCTGTACCAGGCGGACGGCCTCGATCAGCCGTCGCGGACTCACATCTTTGGGGAAATAGGCCGAGGCGCCAGCTCGAATGGCGTGGAATACCTGCTCGTCGTCGTGGTAGGCGGTCAGCATGATGATGTTGATATCGAGGAGGAGGTCTTTGAGGGAACGGGCTATCTGTAGGCCGTTCATGCCGGGCAGGTTGATGTCGAGGAGCATCACGTTGGGGATCATCTGCCTGGCCAGTTGCAGGGCTTCGATGCCGTCGGCCACTTCGGCGACCACATCCAGGTCGTCTTCGCTTTCCAGCACACGCCGCAGCCCTTGGCGAAAGACAGGATGATCGTCTACGATCATGACCGTAATCTTGTGCATCGCTCTCAACCTTACCCTACCCCGCGGCCTGGTCTCTCTTCGGTCGCAAGCCCGGCCCGCCGGGGAAAGGATCAAGCCATCGTCGCCTGAGCCGAAACAATTTCACCCAGTATACCACATAACTGCCGATATATGCAACTCTTGTGGCTGACGGTTTGACGTTTCAACCTCTAGTCTCCAAGCCCCGCTAGCCGGTAGACGCACAGGTTGCGCTGGCCCACTTGACGGGTCCAGGCGTGATCGGCGCAGTGGAGCTGCTCGAATCTGGGATCGGCCGCCAGTTGGGCATAGGCCGGCGAGAAATCGGGAAAGAACACGGCATAGGCAGCGCCGCGTCCAGCCATCCAGCCGGCCAACTGGTCGGCGTCGGCGATGAAGGGGATGACCTCGGGGGTGATCAGGCCAGCCAGGTCGAGCAGGGGACGATCGATCAGATAGCCGATGGCGCCGATATCGTGTACCGCGATCAGGTCGCCAGGGGCGGTGTGCTCGCCCAGCCAGCGGGCCACGGCGACCATCTCCCCTTCGATAAAGCCCGCATCGTCCCGGTAGATGCTTGCCCCTCGCCACCAGAAGAGCAGGGCCAGGATGGCTGTGGCGACAGGCGCGGCGCGGCTGACGACGCGCACCCACAGGCGCGGTGAGCGAGGGCGCAGCATCTTAGTGGTGCCCCACACGCCATACAGGACAAGCAGGGGGATCGACGGCATGGTATAGCGGCCGTGCTGGTAGCTGACCGGCAGGCGCAGCGCATAGAGGCCGAGGATCGCTGCCCACCACACCACCGGCACGAGGGCCGGCCAGTTGCGCCGTCCCTCCGGCCTGGACACCAGGTGGTAGACGCCGTAGACAAACCCCGGCAGCAGCAGCGCCTGGGCGCCTGCCAGCGTCGGGCTCAGGACCTGCCACAGGCGGGTCCAGATCGGCAGGCCAGTCTGGTATTCGGCTTGTTTGGCGTAAAAGGTGTTGGGAAAGATCGTGCCCGAGGTGTTCAGGTTAAAGGCGACGTACGGGCTCAGGATAATCGCCATGGCCATAACCGCAGCCCCGGCGGCCGCCAGGCGCAGTCTGAGCTCGTCGCGCGTCGACGGCCACGGAATCCCCACCATGGCGAGCAGCACCAGTCCGGCTAGAACCACGCCCTCAGGCCGGGTGAGGACCAACACGCCGGCCAGCAAGCCGATGCCTATGGCGCGCACGATAGTCTGTTCTTTGTGAACCGAGACCGGCTCGCCGGCCGGGCCATGCACCGCTGCAACGTGGCCGATATAATACTCCAGCAGGCCGAGCGACAGGGCCGTGAACAGGATCGTCTCCATGCCCGACACAGAGGCCCACACCAGGTGCCACTCTACGGCGCACAGCAGCCCGGCCCATAGCGCTGCTTTTAGCCCTTTGCCCTTTGCCCCCAGCCGCAGGAACAGGCGGTAGGTAAACCAGGCCGTGGCGGCCAGGGCCAGGCCGCCGATCAGGTAGGTCCATAGATAAAAATCGACCTTTAGCATATAGGCGGCGGACAGGATCAAGCTCCACGCTGGCGAGGTAGAGCCGGCGCTCGGCTGGCCGGGCAGGTAGGCCAGTTGCCCGGTCTGGGCCAGGTTACGGCCATAGGTCTGGTGGATCCAGGCGTCGTCCAGGGGAAAGCCAACCAGGCCGTGCGACCAGGCGTAGGCCACGTACAGGACCGAGGACAGGGCCGCGGCCACGACCAGGATGCCGGCGATCGACAACCGGTGCTGATCTCCGTTGTCCGCTTTCTTTGCCGCGCCAGGTGTGTGTTTTGTCATGAGGGTCTCTCTCTAGGGCTGTTCGGGCGCTATCTCGTACAGTTGCCATACCTGTCCATCCCCGCCGGTCTGTCCAGGACCTGCCTTGGTTACGTGCCTCACAGCCAGCCTGGGATGGGCGGCTGTCCCGTCGTAGAGCGGATCGGTGGTCCGCGGCCTAAAGTCATCCAGGATCAGGTAACGCGCGCCGTACCGGTCGGCCACAGCCAGTACCGTGTCGAGTGGCTCATTGGGCACGGCGATTGCCAGGTAGCCGGTGTGCCAGGTCAGGCCCGGCGCATCGCCGGCCATCACCACGAGGCCACGGGGATCCCCGCCGGAGTGGTCGGCCAGCCACCGGCCGATCTCGCCATAGCCTGCCTCCCGTTGGTTCCAGCCGTTTCTGTTGGCTCCGGCGAGCGCCCCGGCTTGCCACAGAGCCCAGACGCTGAGCAGGATGGCGAGCCCCACCATTCCGGCGCTGAACACCCGCCAGGCGAGGTTGTTCGCGCCGCTGTGAGGGATGAGCCGGCGGCGGGCTGCCCAGCGCAGCGCCGCCTCCAGTCCCGGCCCGGCGGCGGCAAAGAGAAAAGGCAGCAGCGCTCCGCCCGAATGGAACAACCCGCCTCGCATCCCGGGAAAGGTAAAGGCCAGGGTCATGGCCACAAAAAGGAGCGGAGCGTACAGGAAGAACGGCCACAGCAGGCGCTCCCGCCGCAGCCGCCACAGCCCCAGCACGGTCAGGGGTAACAGAAAGATCAGCAGGTTCTCCACCCACAGCCGCTGGAGGTTGAGCAGCAGCGCCTCGGCCTTGGACCGGAGGATGGCGTCCCACCCCCAGGCCAGGTAGCTGCCGAGTGTCAGCGGCCGGCCATAGGCAAACATGTCGTCGTAGGAGGTCAAAAACAGGGTCGCCGTGCCCGCACTGGACAGGGGAGCTCCGATCACCTGCCAGTTGCGGATGAACCACGGGGCCATGACCGCCAGGTAGCCGGCAAGGGCCAAAGCCACACAGGGCATTCCAGGTTTCGGATTCCGGACTTTGGACTTGAGTTGGGCCGTACCGAACGGCCAGGCGAGGCCGATGGCGGCCAACAGGGCCACCAACGCGAGTAGAAGGCCGTCGGCGCGGGCAAGGTGGCCAAGGCCTGCCGCCACGCCGGCCAGTCCGAACCACAGCGGTTGGCGGTCGCGGAGGCCGCGGCCAGCGGCCCACAGGCACAGACCTCCGGCCAGGGCGAAAGGCGCCATATTGTCGGGCAGGACGAGCAAGTGGGTGTAAAAACCGGGGAACACCGCCAGCAGCCCCGCCAGCATGGCGTGCCGGCGTTTGCGCGTCAGGTCCCAGGCCACGCCGTAGGCCAGCAGCGGCAGGAGGGTTGAGAGCAGCACAAAGGGCGCCTGGATGGCCCGGAACGAATCACCGAAAATGGACATGCCCAGCCAGCCCAGGATGGCCGTCAGCGGCATCCAGTACAGGTAACCGGGGTGCGGCACGCCTGGCGGCGGATCGAGATAGTTCCAAATAAAGGGCTCATCGAACCTGTGACCCGTGAAGAGCTGCCGCGCGCCGACGGCATAGTAATAGGCATCGGCGTAGCCTGGCTGTTCAATCAGCCAGGCGGTCAACAGGCGGACGGCCAGGGCCAAGGCGAGCAGCAGGAAAAGATCCTGCCTGGATTTTGGGTTGTCATGAAGAGCTGTCGATTCCAGTTGTCACCTCACTTTGGGGACGATGGGACGGCCTGGTATTCGTATATGTCGAGGTCGTTGAACGGGGTGATCTGGACGAGGGTATAATGCTGGTCCAACCAGGTGAGGTGGGGATGGGTAGTGTAACCGGCGTCTTGATACTCCTCGATCGCCCGCTGGAACACCACGAACCACACCCGGTCCATGCCCTGCGTGGCAGTCGCGAGATCGGGCGTGGCGAACAGCCCCAAGGCCTGCTGGGTTGGATAGGCCAGGGTGTCGGACGGGCTCAACGGCTCGTCGGCGATAAAGGCCTGGGGCAGAGATCGATCGTAATAGTGGGTCGGCAGAAACGACAGCTTGTTGCTGTGGACGATGGCCGAACCGGGCGTGTGCTGGTCCCGCAGGTAGGCGGCCGCCCGGTCGAACGGCGGGCGGGGAAACTGGGCGTAGGCATAGTGGTTGGCCAGCGATACGGCGATGATCAAGACGGACGGCGCCAGTAGCCCCCATTTGATCGCCTTGGGCACCGACCGTGCCGTGAGCAGACTGGCGGCCAGGAGATAGTAGGCCAGGCCGGAGGGCAACAACGCGCGGATGATGTACACGGGCCGGACCTGGGACGCGGCAAAGGTGAGCAGGATCGGGACAAATGTCAGGCACGCCAGGAGGCACAGTTTGTGATTTCTGGTCCATTCGCCGCGCTCGCAGCCGCGCGCCGGGTTTCTGCCCTGCCGCACGAGCTCGAATAGGACAACAGCCAGGATCAGGACGCTGATCAGGAGGGCCAATGGCAGCAGCCAGCCGGGAAGCGCCTCATTGTCGTACGCAAAGTGCAAGACGATCAGCGTTTGCACCAGTTGGGCGATGCCCGGCTGCTCGACCCAGTAAGCTTGTTGGATCTTGCCGAGCTGGCTGGGCACGATGGCCAGCCACGGGGCGAACAGGCCGATCATCAGCAGGTGGGACAGGATAACCTCGCGCAGTCGGCGCCAGCGCCAGGCCTCTTGGCCGCCAGATACATGCGGCGCTTGAGTGAGCCACATCCACGCGATCCACAGGTCCAGGCCGGCCACGAACATAATCCCCAGGTTGTGGGCGTACAGCGTCACCGCGCCGAAAAAGCCGAAAGCGAGCCAGTCGAGCCAGCGGTTGCCGGTCCAGGCGCGGGCGAAAAAGTAGGTCATCGTCGCGGTGGACAGGCCAAGCAGGGCGTACATCCGGGCTTCCTGGGAATAGTAGATCTGAAATGGCGCAATGGCGGCGATGGCGGCAGCGACCAGCCCGACCTGGTGGCCGAATAGGCGCCGGGCCAGCAGGTAGATCATCGCCACTGTGGCTGTCCCCAGCAGCACCGGCAGCATCCGTACTGCGATCGGCGATTGGCCCACCGCCTCCATCCAGCCATGCAAGAGGGTATAGAAAAAGAGGGGATGCACGTCGGCGGCGGCGCCGCCCACCTGTGTCACGGTGCCGTATAGCATCGTCGCAAACGGTTTCTCGGCATAGAGCACGGCAAAGGCTTCGTCGTACCACATGGCCCGTTGGCCGAGGGCGATCAGCCGCAAGGCAAACCCTCCCCCGACGATCGCCAGCAGCGGCCAGATCGATTTTGGATTTGCCAAGATCCCCTTTGGAAAATCGGTTCTAGATCTTGCTGGTGTCGTCATGGGCGATTCGCTCAGAGTGACGTCGTTTGCCACCTTCTGCCCGGTCCCTTTTGCAGGGCCTTTCTGCCCCAGATAAAGGCGATCAACAGCCCGATCGGCAGGGGCAGGTACACGATCGGGTGCTCGAACCTGTTTTCAACCGTGGCCAGGAAGAGGGTCCACAGCCCCACCGCCGTCAACAGGTAAAAGGCAGCCAGCCAAACTCCGGCGCGCTTTGGCCAGCGGCGGGCGGCGATGCTGAGGCCGTAAAACAGCGGGATGTAGAGGATCACATAGTTGGTGGTTGCTGTCCGCAATGCGACCAGGTTGGTGACGATCAGCGTCAGGCCGATCAGCCACAGGAACATCCCATCCTCCGACGCGGCGGGCAATCGCCGCCATTCGAAAAGCAGCCACGCCAGCAGCAGTACGGACAGGCCGATTTCGACAGGCGTGCCGAGCTGAGGCAGGTAGTAGTGGGCGATGATCCACACCGGCGACCCGATGGCTGTGTACGATGGGTAGGCCGCTATCTGGTCGATGAACTGGCTCAGCCACGATGGCAACAGGATGAAGGACAGGCCGGCCAACAGCGCCATCGCCGCGGCAGAGGCACCCAGGAACCGCCAGCGGTGCTGGCCTACGGCCCACAGCAGCAGGGCCGGGATCAACAGAAAGCTCATCTGCGGTTTGATCGTCGTACATGCCAGCAGCACGCCGGCGGCGATGTCGTGCTTTCGCTGCAATGCCCACAGCGTGGCGGCGGCCCACAGGAATTCCAGGCCGGCAAACTGGCCAAGGGTGACCGTCCGGGCGCTGTGGTAGAAAACGACGGCCCACAGGCCGGTCAGCAGGAGCTGGACGGGCGGCAGACGCCACCTGGCCAGTGACAGGCAGAGCAGCACGCCGCCCACCAGGGCAAACTCCAGGATGACCAGCCAGATAGCCTGGACCCAGTCGTAGGGCAGCCACACCAGGGGAAGAAGGAGAAAGACGGTGTAAAAGGGGTAGGCAAAGGGGCCTGGGTCTTCGTCCGGCCGGGCAGCCCGGCCGTAGATGCCCTGTTGGATGGCCAGCGTGGCCTGCTCGGAGTAGGGATCGATCCCCTCCTGCCAGTAGACCTGCGCCCCCTTCCATCGGGAGTAAAAGTCGTTGGCCCCCGCGAACTTGGAGGTGAACACCAGGTGGGTGGCGTACACGCTCAGAAGAAACAACAGCCCGGCCAGCAGCAGCAGGACGATAACCGTTCTTTTGCCTGTCTGTGTGTGTGTCATGGCGTCACTTGATACAGTACATAGGCGCCGTCCCAATCGCGGACGGTCGACAGGTAGCGGGCTTGCAGGTCGTCCATGACAGCCAGATCCTCCGTGGTCACCGGATCGAAACCGGCCTGGACAATGGCATCCATGCCCTGCTTGTACAGTAGCACGTGGCTGTAGCCCTGCTCGCTCAGGTAGTGGGCAATGCCCGCCGCATCTCCAAAGCGATGGCGCAGGTGCAGGAACCCATCCAGTATGGCATCGGGCCGGACCTCGCGCCGGAGGTAAAAGCTGCGTGGTTCCCACAGGAAGTAGACCTTGGCCGATCCGGGCAGATGGTCGTTGACGTAGGAAATGGCCTGTTGGTAACTGGGCTGGTGGCGTTCCAGGTATCTTTCGGCGGTCTCCCAGCCGGCCAGGTAGGCCAGGGGGTTGTCGCCGGCATAGCGCAGACAGGCGCCCAACAGGTCGATGCCGAGCACCAACAATACCACCATCCCAAGCAGCCGCTCCAGCGACAGTTGCGGCCTGTTCAGCGCCTTGATCCGCTCCAAAGCCAGGCCGGCCAGCAGGGCCAGAAAGCCAAAGATCGGGAAGAGGAGGCGCGTCTGGATCAACAGCGCCGACTGGGCCACGCCGTAGAGCCACAGCAGGTATTGCGGCGCGCTGACGGCTACGGCCAGCCCGACAAAGGCGCGCTGCGCCTTTTCCAGCTTGCCCCACACAAGCAGCAGCAGGGGGATGGCAGCCAGCAACAGCGGCCCGGTCGTGGCCGAATAGCCCTCGGTGCCCTCGATCCCTCGCACCGTCGCTTCCCACGGGGCGATGAGCAGCCGCCAGGGCTCTGTGTAGGCCAGGCCGGTGCCGGCTCGGCTGTAGAACCAGGCTCGATATTCATCCCAGAACTCGCCGGGCAGCAGGAACGGGTAAACCGGGTTGCCGGTCAGCAGCCAGTTCTTGACCAACCAGGGAGCGGCCGCCAGTGCAGCGCACCCGCCGAAAAGCAACGCCTGCCGCCAGGCGAGCGACCAGCCTCTCCCCCGGCTGCGCGCGTGCAGCAGCACGAGAACGGCCATCGCCGCTGGCAGCAGCACCGCCGTGTACTTGACGCCGACGGCCAGGCCGCTGGCCACCCCGGCCAGGGCCAGCAGTCTGAGCGCTTCAGCCTGGCTCCCTCCCCCCTTTGAGGGGAGGGCTGGGGTGAGGGGGATAGCTTCAACCCAGGTGAGTCTCCCCTCGGCCTGCCAGGCCAGGAGCATCAACTGGAATGCTGCCAGCTCATAGAACAGCACGGACAGGTCTACATAAGCCCAAGAGGCCAGGAGGGCAATTGTCGGCGCCGAGATCAGGATAGCCATGCCCAGCCAACCCGCCCGGCGGGTCAGATGGCGCTCGGCCAGGGCATAGACCGACAACAGGGCAAGCAGCACATAGGTCCAGTGGATCAGTTGAGCGATCCCGCTTCCCTGTGTCAGCGATTCTGCGACCGGGCTCTTGAGGAGCAGGCCGAGCATGAACAGCATCTCCACCATCTGCGGAAAGCCCAGGTAGGGGATGTCGATGCCGCCGCTGATCCGGCCGCGCTCGATGTATAGCTTGGGTCCGGTCAGGTGGTACACCTGGCTGTCCCAGGCAATCGACGGGGCCAGCGCCGCCGACAAGGCGATGAGCAGCGACAGGCACACGTAACCGGCCAGCAACCGCTCAAAGGGGGTATCGGCTCGCAGAAGAGGAGATGAGCGGAGCCTCCGTATCGAGGCGCGCAGCGGGGAGGCGTTTAGCGCGGCAATCCCCACGATCAGCAGCCACGCTAACCAGGATGACAGGCCGCCGATCAGACCCCAAACCAGGGTCAGCAGAGACAGCAGCCCCAACCCCAATCCTACACTCAGGATCAGCTCTTCCAGGGGGGTGGCGTGTCTCAGCCAGCGCGCGGCAATCCGCAGCCCCAGGCCAGCCGCTGCTGCCAGCAGCAGTAACCAGGCCAGGATGTTCAGGAACCCCCTTGCCAGCGCAGCCACGTTGTCCAGGCCGAACGGTTTGTGGACGACATAATAGCAAGAGATGACGGCAAAGACCCAGGTGATCGTCACCCCTGCAGCCAGGAGCCAGGGTATTCTCCAGCGGATCTTGCCCCCGTTCACTTGGACTATCCTCTCATCTGGCCCTTTTCCGACGACACAAGGGGTTCGGTCACCATTTGCTCACCGCCGGATCCGCTCCCATCCTAATCGTAGCACGGTCTGCATGGCCTTCAGAATCTCGATCTTGGATATCTTGGACGCGCCGCGCTGGCGGTTTTCGAACACAATCGGCACCTCGCCCATCGACCAGCCCTGCTGCTGGCAGCGGTAGAGCATCTCGATCAGGAACGAATAGCCTTCGGAGACGATCTCGTCCAAGGGGATCAATTCGAGCACGGCCCGGCGATAGCCGCGAAAGCCGGCGGTTGCATCGCCCGCGCTCAGCCCCAGCGCCATCCGGGCAAAGAGGTTGGCCCCCCGGCTGAGTGTCCGGCGGGGTAACGTGCAGTACAGGGTCCCGCCTCCGGCCACGTAGCGCGAACCGATGACGACGTCGTAGCGCCCCAGCGCGGCCATCAGATCGGGCAGGTAGCGGGGATGGTGGGAAAAATCGGCATCCATGGTCAGGATACAGGCCACGCCGTCCGACAGGGCCGCTTTCATGCCGGCGATGTGGGCTGTGCCCAAACCCAGCTTGCCGCTGCGATGGATAACACGGACGCCGTTATGGCGTGCGGCCAGCTCGTCGGCCAGTTCGCCTGTGCCGTCAGGTGAATTGTCGTCCACGATGATGATCTGCGAGCCAAGCTGCAAGCCTACGATGCTGTCCACCAACAAGCCGATATTCTCGCGCTCGTTATAGGTTGGGATGACGACGGCGTGTGTTTCCAAGGCTGCTCCTATGTTGCCTGATTCTGTTATTGTAACCCCAATTCCCCCACGACGCAAGATCCTTCGCTTCGCTCAGAATGGCAGCATTTGGCGCTATCTTGGCCTCAGGATGATCGAGCCCGTCCAGGCAGCCAGGAGGTACAGGACTCCTGCGCATACAAATACAGTGGTAAAGCCCCACAACATGGCCAACAGCACACTGGTTATCGTGCCGATGACGGTGGCCGTGCTGTTGATCGCCCAGGCCCAGGGAACGAACGCAGGAGCCTTCGCCTTGACCGCTTCCAGCGCGTTTGGAAAAGGCATCCCCATCAAAAAGCCGGGGAGCGCCACAATTCCGGCTGCGATGACGACACGGGCGGCCAGCGGCCACGGGAGCAGCAGGTCAAACAACGGCCCGACGGCTAGGGCTGCCGCGAGGGTGAGGATCGCAACCCCACCCGCCGCCGCCGGCACCCAGCTCCGCCTGCTGATCAGGCTGCCAATCCCTGAGGATATCAGCAGCGTGCACAGGGTGGTTGCCAGGGCGTATGATGGGTGTCCCAGGAAAAGGGACAGCTTTTGGATGAAAACGACCTCTATGAAGATATAGCCCAGGCCCAGTGCGGTAAAATAGAGCACCAGAAGCCAGGCATGAGAGATCTGAAGACCGCGCCTTTGCAGGATCATCGAAGGGGCAAGGATGAACACAAAGGCGGCGGCGAAGAGCAGGCCCAACGTCACTATCAGGATCTGTAAATTGGGGGCATGTTGCCCCCACTTGTCCAGGACAAAGAAGAAGGGCCAGTCGTCCGTGGGAGGTAGAACGGTCCGGGTCTGTGCGGCCAGGTACTGGGTCCCCTGGCCGGCCTCAAAGGCCTGCAAATAGTCGCTGTACGGGCCGGGGTAATCCCGGCGGGGCGCATACAGGACCTCGCTGGCCGCAAAGAATTCGGCGGAGGGGGCGTCGAAAAGGCGGTTGTACAGGGGGAAATAGAGCCCTATCGTAGGTGAGCTATAATGCTCTTCAATCGCCTCTATCTCGCCGTCGGTGAACGGCGAGCGCTTGATGAGCACGTGGACAAACCCGCCCGTCGTCGAGACGATGAGGTGTTGCCCAGGCTCGGCGATCCCTTCTGCTTGCAGCGCGGCAACGCCCAGCGCTGTCAGCCGCAGGCCCAGGCCGGGCGTGGCCGGAAAAGAGACCGACAACAGCCCATCGGGGGCCAAGCGCTGGTGGAATTCACGAAAAGCCTCGACGGTGTACAAATAGTTCTCCGCCAGGTTTGGATTGGCTCCCACCGACGCCACCGAGGTGTCTACGCCGGTTAGCTGGATGATGTCATACGTTTCATTGACCAGCCTGATGATGTGACGCCCGTCCCCCTCGATGATCTTGACCCGTGGGTCCTCGTACGGTCGCCCGGTAAACTCGGCAAAGGGCCCGCGCACGATCTCGACCATCTGGGGATTGATTTCGACGCCCGTGATCGACGAGGCGCCACAGTGAAGCGCGGCCTGGACGTCCGGCCCGCCTCCAAGGCCGATGATCAGGACCTTTGGTTCTGACTTGATCCAGTAGGGCACGCCAAAGATCGTGTGATCGGTGAAATCGGCGGACTGGATATCGGGAATGTTGAGCAGGATCGACGGGGCGCCGCCGTCTTGCGTGACCAGTTTATAATCGAAAGCCTGGGGCAGCTCGACCTTGTCACCCGGCAGGGTGAGAACATCTACCCGCGCCAACGGATGCCAACCCTGGTAGTCCCACACAACCTGTGACCCCAGATTCTTGAATGATCTGAGCTCTTTAGGGGCAATTGGCAGAATGCCAACCGGAAGGGGCGCCAGGCTGGCCAGAACCATGACCGCTATGCCGGTCCAGGAGGGGATCCAACTGCGCCGCGCCTGTTTGTGGAGGCCGAACAGCCCGGCCGCTACCAGTCCCGCTCCCGCCAGCATTGCGCCCAGCCGGATTCCGCCGAGCGGCTGGAGCCCGACCAGCAGGGCCACCGCGCCCAGCCCCGCGCCCAGCAGATCGGCAAAGTAGACCCGGTTGACTGGGATGTCGGGCAAGCTGAGCGCCAGGGCGATAGCCCGCCCGCCGCAGGCAAAAGGCAGACCCAGCGCTAGCGGGAGAAGGGCAGCCGCCACAGGAGACTGGCCTGCGAGCCAGATGTCGGCCAGGGCCAGCAGGGTGGCGATGCCAAAGGCGATGCTCGCCGTGCTGGCCTGCCTGGGCGATACAGGATCGCGCGACCGGCGTAGAGCCAGCAGTGTGCCGCTCAGGCCATATCCCAGCAGGGCCAGGCTGATCACCAGGTAGGTCGAGACCGGGTACAACAGGATCGAGGTCAGACGCACGAACAGAACTTCCAGGGCCAGCAGAGAGGCCGACAGGAAAAAGACGGCCAGCAGGACCCCCGCTCTGTTTGGAATGCGCAAATGCATACAATACCTCCACACCGTGTTGGCAAAAAGCCCTATTCTCGGATATAATCAGCCATGTCGCTTGAGGATGCGCCCACATGCTGGCTAGTCGAGTTTGGAAACAGAATCAGGCCGCAATCATAGCCCTGGCGCTGATCGGCGTGGCTCTGGTCGCCCGCCTGCTTGCCGGTCCGCGGACTATAGACGATGCCTACATCACCTTTCGTTACGCCCGCAACCTGGCCGATGGCCTGGGCTTTGTCTACAATCCCGGCCAACAGGTGCTGGGCACGACGACCCCCCTGTACACCGTCTTGATGGCCCTGGCGTGGCTCGTCGGCTGGCACGACCTGCCGTCTGTCGCCCTGGTCGTCAACTCCCTGGCCGATGCAGCAACCGCCGTCCTGCTCTTGTGGCTGGGCCGGCGCCTGGCATCAAGCTGGGTAGTGGCCACAGCCGCCGGCCTGGCCTGGGCCGTTTCGCCGATGAGCGTGACCTTTGCCATCGGCGGCATGGAGACCTCGGTCGTCATTCTGTTCCTGGTCGGGTCGTTCGCCGCGTACGTCGCCGGGCGGTCGCGGCTGGCCGCGGCGGTGATGGCCCTGGCCGTTCTGACGCGGCCTGACGCGCTCATTGCCGCTGGTCTGCTCCTGGCCGGCATGGCCTTGCGGCCGCTGCTGGCCGGAAACGGCGGCGCGTTGGCTGCCCGGCTGCGACGCCTGCCCTGGGTAGAGATCGGCGTCTTTGTGGCGGCGTTGATCCCGTGGATCCTGTTTGCCAGCCTTTATTTCGGCTCGCCCTTTCCACAATCGGTGCAGGCCAAGGTGCAGGCCTATCATCTTGACCGGTTTTCGGCGTTGATCCGCCTGATTCAGCATTTTAGCACACCCTTTTTCGAGGGCGAAATCTTTGGTCCATTCTGGCCGGCCATCGGCCTGCCGCTTTACCTGGTACTCTACCTGTTCGGCGCGCTGCGCGGCGTGCGGCGGGCGGGCTGCGTTCTGCCAATGTTCGTCTATCCGCTGGCTTACGCGGCGGTGTTCAGTGCTGCCAATCCGCTGATCTTTCGTTGGTACCTGGCTCCTCCCTTGCCTTTCTATTTCCTGGGCATCCTGATCGGGCTGGAGGCCGTCCTGATCGGCCTGGCCCGCGTCCTGGATCGGGCCGGCCGCAGGCCAATTGGCGCCTGGATTACCGGTCTGGCGGCCCTGTTGCTGCTGGCCAGCTCGCTGAATGCTTACACCCTCCATCCCGACCATGGTCCAGACCG
>JAFGOG010000551.1 GCA_016926595.1 Anaerolineae bacterium | reverse complement strand
ATCGCCATCCTGGCCTCGACCGTGACGACGGTGATCGTCTTTATGCCGATCGGCCTGGTCGGCGGGATCGTCGGGCAGTTCTTCCTGCCTTTCGGCGTCACAGTGGCCTACGCCCTGGGGTCTAGCTTTCTCGTCGCGGTGACTGTTGTGCCGCTGCTGGCCTACCTGTTCATCCGCAGGGAGAACCTGCCCGAGGCAAAAGAGACCAGCCTGCAGCGCTGGTACACGCCGGCCCTCCACTGGGCGCTAAAGCACCGGGCTGTGATCCTCGCCGTCGCCGGCGTGCTGTTCGCCGGCAGTATGCTCTTGCTGGCCCGGCAGCCGCGCGCCCTCCTGCCCGAGATGGGCGAGCCCCGCATCTCGGTGGCGGTCGACCTGCCCGAAGGCGCAACCATGTCCGAAACGGCCGCGCTGGTGGCCGAGTTCGAGCAGTCGCTGGAGGAGGTGGCGGGCCTGGGCACGATCCAGAGCGAGATCGGCTCGAGCGGCGGGATGATGGGCATGGCGGCCCGGATGCTCGGCATGGGAGGCGGCATAGACCAGTCCCTGGCCAACACCGCCATCGGCGTCCACGATACCAGCCAGGTCGACGCGCTGACCGCCGCCGTCCGCCAGAAGGCCGAGCAGGTGTTTGGCCCGGACAATGCCACCGTGTCGGGAGGATCGTTTATGTCATCCTCCTTCTCCAACCTGTCGCTGATCCTGTCCGGCGACCCGGAGAGGCTGGCCGACGTCAACGACGAGGTGATCGCCGTCCTGGAAGGGATCGATGGGCTGACCAACGTCGCCAGCAACCTGGCTGGAGAGAATGTCATCCTGCGCGTGGACGGCCAGCCGGCGGTCGAATACACCGGTGACGTAGAGACCCAGGATGCGATGGGCCTGACCGCTGCTGCCAAGACCAAGGTACAGGCTATTCTGCCTCCTGGCATCACGGCCAGCGAAGGGTACCAATCCGAGGCGCAGGCGCAAGGGTTCCAGGACGCCGTGCAAGCGATGTTGATCTCGATCGTCGCCGTCTACCTGGTGATGGTCATCACCTTTCGCTCGTTCATCCACCCCTTTACCATCTTGTTCAGCCTGCCGCTGGCCATCATCGGCGCGGCCGTTGCCCTGTGGCTCACCGGGGGTGTGGTCGGACTGCCGGTGTTGGTAGGGTTGATGATGCTGGTCGGCATCGTCGTGACCAACGCCATCGTACTGATCGACCGGGTGCAGACCAACCGCAAGGAACGGGGCATGGACGCCCGCGAGGCGCTGGTTGAAGGCGGGCGGACCCGGCTCCGGCCGATCCTGATGACGGCCATCGCCACCATCCTGGCCCTGCTGCCGCTGGCCGTCGGCTTTGCCGAGGGATCGCTCATCGCCGCCGATCTGGCCTTGGTGGTCATCGGCGGGCTTCTGACCTCGACCCTGCTGACGTTGGTGATCGTGCCGGTGATCTACAGCCTGCTGGATCGGCTGGCCAACGCCAGGCGGAAAAAGCCAGGAGCCGCGCCCCTGGGATGAGATTGAAAAGCCTGACCTTGTTGACATCCACCCAGATATAGGTGTATACTCTTGGCAGAGGTGAGAAGATGAGTGCCCTGGATCGAACACAGTCAAAAGATCGCACACCCTATCAGCCGACGCTGCGCGACATGCTCCGGCTGGAGGTCCCTTTCGAAGTCAAGGTGTCGCCCAACGGCAGCCGCGCGGCGATCACCGTGCGCACCACCAACTGGCAAGACAACCGCTACGATAACATCTGTTACGCCCACGACCTGGCGACCGGCGCTGCCCACCCGATCAACCGGGCGGGCAGCGTCAACCAGGTAGAGTGGGTCGACGATCAGACGCTGGCGCTGCTCAAGAAAGGGCCGGGCGACGACGACAAAGCGCAGATCTGGCTGTACGAAGGCCTGATTGGCGAGGGTTGGGCGGTGACCGACCACAAGACAGGCGTGGAGTGGTTCAAACCGTTCGCCGGCGGCCTGCTGTTCCGGGCGCGCCATCCCGAGCGGGATGAAAGGAAACCGCGCGCCGACCGTTTTGGCAAGTTCACCCACTTCGAACAGGAGGAGAGCGCTTCGGCGCTCTATTACGTCGGTCTGGCAGAAATGCGCCAGCACAAGGCGCAGGCCAAAGCAGCCACGGAGGAGGAGGCCAAGGAGCTGGCGCCGCCGGTGGTCGAGCTGAGCCGCCTGCTGCCTGATCGGCTGTCGATCCAGGAGGTGGTCCCGTCGCCGAACGGCGACGTGGTTTATATCAACTGCTGGAAGCGGGATGACCTGGTTTACTATCGCCAGACCAGCGCCTATCGCCTCAAGCTCGACGCCGGGACAGCGTTGGCGGAGCACATGCGGCGCGAAAAGGCGAAACAGGCTGCAAAGAAGGACAAGCCCGCTGCTGAAGGCCAGGGCGAGGAAGAGGAGGATCTCTCCTACCTGGGCGAGGTGACGCGCCTCAACCTGCCCCGCGCCGCCTCCGTGGCGGCCGTCTCGCCGGATGGGCGCAAGCTGCTGGTGGCTTACCAGGAACGCGACGACAAGATGTACACCCGCCAGGATCTGTGGGTCATCGATGGTGAATCAGCCGTGCAGGCGCCCGACGCAGCCGCCTTCCTGGCGGCGATGCGCAACATCTCCGCTGCCCTCGACCAGACGATCATGGGCGGGTATTGGGTGGAGAGCGGCATCTTTGTCCTGTACGCGGAGAGCGTCCACTTGCGGGTGGCGCGCTTGGGTGAAGATGGGCAGTGCGTGCCCCTGGATCTCCAGGGCATGTTCCCGACGATGGGCTTTCACATCTCCGCTGCCGGGAGTATCGGCTTTGCTGGGGCCAATGCCCAGGCATTCTCCGAAGCTTACGTGGCCGAGCCTGACGGCAGCGGGCTGCACTCGCAGTTGAGACGGTTGACCGATTTTGGCCGGGCAGTGGAGAATTGGGACCTGGGCACGGTCGAGACGATCCGCTGGACGAGCAGGGATGGCGCCGAGATCGAGGGCGTGCTGCGCAAGCCGGCAAACTTTGATCCGGCCCAAAGGTACCCCCTGGTGTTCATAGTCCATGGCGGGCCATCGTGGCTCTCGGTAGAATATCTGCTGACCGGCGAGGACAGGGCCTACTATCCGGCGGTGCAGTTTGTCAACAAGGGTGTGCTGGTGCTCAAGCCCAACTACCGCGGCTCTATCGGGCGCGGGCAGGCCTTTGCCGAGCTCAACGTGAATAACCTGGGCGTCGGCGATCTGTGGGACCTGGAGAGCGCCATCGACTACCTGGCCGGGCTGGGCTGGGTGGATGCCGAGCGGGTCGGCTGCATGGGCTGGTCGCAGGGCGGCTATATCTCGGCCTTTGCCGGCCTGCAATCGGACAGGTTCAAGGCTGTCTCGGTGGGAGCGGGCATCGCCGACTGGTATACCTACCACATCAGCAACGACATCCCCGATTTCACCGTCGATTACCTGTCGGGCTCGCCGTTCCGCGACCGCGAGCTGTATGTCAAGACGGCTCCGATCAGCAACCTGGCCAACGCCAAGACGCCGATGCTCATTCAGCACGGCACGGAGGACCGGCGCGTGCCGCTGTCAAACGCCACGGAGCTGTACCGCGGCCTGAAGGAGATGGGCGTGCCGGTGGAGCTATTTGTCTTTCCCGGCATGGGCCACCCGATCGTCAAGCCGCGCGAAAACCACGCGGTGATGCACCAGAACCTGGCCTGGTTCAGCCACTATCTCCTGGGCAAAGATCTCGAGCTGGAATAGGAGCTGACTGTGTCCTACACATGCAGCTATCCGCGCTGGGTGAGGCTGGCCCGCATGGCCATCGTGCTGCTGTTGGCGGCGGCTGCGCTGGTGCAGTGGGTCCTGGCCTGGATCCATTTTATCCAGCCCCTGACCCAGGGCGCGGCCCTGTCAGCCCAGCCGCTGCGGCCGCTCATCGCCGCCAACCTGGGCCTGCTGCTGACCGTTGGGAGCGTGGCCCTCGTCACCCTATTCCTGCCCGACCTGGCCCTGGCCGACGACGGCCTGGCGGTGCGCACGCTCTTTGGCTGGCGCGTCATGCCCTGGGCGGCCGTCACGGCGGTGCGGACGATCCCCTTCGACCGGTCGAGCTGGAAGCTGGTGCTGGTCCAGGGCCGGGGGGGATGGAGGATATCCTGGCTCCACCTGGTGAGCGCCTGCCTGGGCGCCGGTTTCAAGCCCGGCATCCTCTTTACCTCGGCCATCCGCGACTTTGAGCCGCTCCTGAACCGGCTGCGTCAGGAAGTGGCCCTGGCCGCCCCCGAGGTGGTGCTTGACGACCAGTTCTTTTCCCTGCCGGCCCGCCTGGTCTTTGAGCCAGTGCCTACTCTCGACGACCTGGTCAGCCGGTCACGCGACGAAGATTGGGCTCTGGCCAACCTGGCCCAACCGGCCCGGGCCATGGCCGCCGTCACGGCCGGCCTGCTCCTGGTCCAACTGCTGCTGCTGATCCTCAAAGGGGGCGCGTGGTGGAAGCCAGTGGCGCTGGTTGGGTTGGGCGCCGTCGAGTGGGTCGCCGGCGCGCTCTACTTCTATGCCCTGGGCGCCTTTCTGCCCGGCGAAGTAGAGCTATACCAAGGGGCGCGCCTCTACCCCTTTGCCCAGATCCCCCGCGCGCTGCTGGCCCTGCCGATGGCCATGCTGGT
>JAFGOG010000550.1 GCA_016926595.1 Anaerolineae bacterium | reverse complement strand
CTAGACATCTTTAAGCGCTTGATCGCCGAGGTGCTGCCCAGGTATAGATGCAACACCCTGGTCTTGCTGGTCCGCTACCGCTACCAGTTTACCAGCCACCCCCAGGTGAGCGACGAGGGCGCGCTCACGCCGGCGCAGGCATCCGAGATCGCTGCCTTGTGCCGGCAAAACGGCATCCGCATTGTCCCCAAGATGAACCTGCTTGGGCACCAGTCGGGCCCAAAACGGGGCAGCGAGTTGGGGCTGCTGCGCGCCTATCCCGAGTTCGACGAAACACCCAACCTGCCCGAGGTGCGCTACTGCCGCAGCCTGTGCCCACGCCACCCGCAGGTGCAAGGGGTGGTCTTTGATCTGATCGACGAACTGCTCGATGCTTTTCAGGCCGACGCGATCCACGTTGGGTTGGACGAGGTGTTCGAGATCGGTCACTGCCCACGCTGCAAGGGCACACCCAACGCCGAGCTGTTCGCCGACTGGGTCAACGCCTTGCATGGTCACATCGTGGGCAAGCGGCAGGCACAGATGCTGATGTGGGGCGACCGGCTGCTCGACGCCGAACGAACCCGGTATGGCGAGTGGGAAGCGTCGGCCAACCACACCTGGAAATCGATCGCGCGCACCCCCAAGGATATCCTGATCTGCGACTGGCATTACGAAGAACGTGAAGACGGCTATCCATCTATTCCCTATTTTGCCGATCACGGCTTCCGGCTGGTCGTGTGCCCATGGAAGAACCTCAAGGCCGTCAGGCTGCTGCTCGACGATGTCGCCGCACAGCGCTCGGACAAGCTGCTCGGCGTGCTGTCGACCAGTTGGTGCGATTCCGGCGCGGTGGCCCGCTATCTATGTGATGCGGATAGTTCGGTCGAAGAAACGCCCAGGTTGGTTGGCGAATCCTTCAAACTGGCGATGACCTATTAGCGATCCATGTCAGGAGGGACAGATGCAAGATCAAGGACCAGAGCACTATTCATCTGCGCGGTCACATCGTCTGTTTGATGACGATTGGCGCTTTTTCCGGGGTGATGCGCCCGGCGCGCAGGATGTCGTCTATGACGATCATGCCTGGCGCAAGTTAGACCTGCCCCACGATTGGAGCATCGCAGGGCCATTCAGCCAGGATCACCCCAGTGGCGGGGGTGGCGGGTACCTGCCTGGCGGGGTGGGCTGGTATCGTAAGTCGTTTCGCCTGCCGGAAGAGGATCGAGGCAGGACGATCTCGATCGCCTTCGATGGGGTTTACAAGAATTGCGACGTGTGGATCAATGGTCACCACCTGGGGTTTCATCCTTACGGATACACCAGCTTTTTCTATGACATGACCCCGTTTCTGAGCTATGACGAGGTGACGAATGTTTTGGCCGTGCGCGTGGACAACGCAACGCAGCCCGATGCGCGCTGGTACACCGGATCGGGCATCTACCGGCACGTGTGGCTGGACAAAACCGACCCGCTGCACATCGCTCACTGGGGAGTGTACGGCCGCACGCCGGTCGTGACAGAGGCATTGGCCGAGGTCGAGATCCTGACCAGGGTCAAAAACGAGGGCGAGGATGCCAGGGCGTGCACACTGGTCACAGCCATCGTCGATCGAGACGGCAACGAGGCCGGCACGACCAGGAGCAGCCATCCCCTGAAAGGCAACGAAGAGCACGAATTTGTGCAGCGGATCAAGGTACACCAACCCCATCTGTGGTCGGTGGACGATCCCTACCTGTACCGGGTGCAGAGCACGGTCGTGGCCGACGGCCTGCCGGCTGACGATCTCGAAACGACGCTGGGCATCAGGGACATCTGTTTTGACGCCGACCGGGGCTTTTTGTTGAACGGCAAACGGGTCAAGATCAACGGCGTTTGCCTGCACCACGACGGCGGCTGCGTGGGCGCGGCCGTGCCGGAGCGCGTCTGGGAGCGGCGCCTGGAACGGCTCAAAGAGATGGGTTGCAACGGCATTCGCTCCAGCCACTATCCACCTGCCCCCGAGTTCCTGGATCTGTGTGACCGGATGGGCTTTCTGGTGATGGACGAAGCTTTTGACGAGTGGAAGCAAGGCAAGTTCCAGTACGGCTATCACGACTATTTTGAACAGTGGGCGATCACCGACATCGAGAGCATGGTCCATCGCGATCGGAACCATCCCTGCATTGTGCTGTGGAGCGTAGGCAACGAGATCCCCGAGCAGACACGCCCCGAAGGCGTGCCAATCCTCAAACGATTGATCGACGCCGTTCGCCAGGCCGATCCAACACGGCCGATCACCTCCGGCTGCGACAACATCGCCGCCCACGTGCCGGCGACGGAGGCGTTCCTCGAGGCGCTGGACGTAGTGGGCTATAACTATGTCGATCGCTGGGAAGAGCGGCGCGAACTGTGTTACAGCATTGACCGCCACCGTTTCCCACAGCGCAGGATGATCGGCAGTGAAAACACGTCGTTGGCCGGGGCGCGAGGCGACTATGCCCTGGACGAGGCCCACGGCTGGCACGGGCCGTATCACACGCGCATGATCGACGTTGAGCAACTATGGAAATTCACCCGTCTGTACGATTACGTCGCCGGTGACTTTATGTGGACCGGGATCGATTACCTGGGTGAGACGCGCTGGCCGGCCAAGAACACCAGCTGCGGGCCGATCGACATGTGCGGCTTTTATAAGGACGCGTTTTACTTTTACCAGAGCCAGTGGACCAAAGAGCCGGTGCTGCACCTGTTCCCCCATTGGAACTGGCCGGGCAAAGAGGGGCAACCCATCCCGGTCATATGCTACACGAACTGTGACAGCGTGGAACTGATCGTCAACGGCCGATCGTTGGGGACCAAGAGCCTGGCCTTTCCACGCTGGGGAATGGATCGCAGCAAAGGCTGGTCGTTTGAGAACCTCAGGCCGCGGGTGCGCCCGACCACGGCCGACCTGCACCTGGCCTGGCACGTACCCCACGAGCCGGGCGAACTGCGGGCGATCGGCACGCGCGATGGTCAGGTAGTCTGTGAGCGGCGGATCGTGACCGCCGGCCCGCCAGCCCAGATCCGCCTGGAGGCCGACCGAAAGACGATTGTCGCGGATGGACGCGATGTGGTCCACATTGTCGTTCGCATCCTGGACGATCACGGCAACCCCGTGCCTACGGCAGACGACATGGTTGCTTTTGAGGTCGAAGGACAGGGCAGGATCATCGGCGTGGATAACGGCAACCCAACCAGCCACGAGTCGTTTCAGGCCAACCAAAGGAGGGCATTCAACGGGCTGTGTCTGGCCATCGTCCAGGCTACAAGGATACCCGGGACGATCCGCGTCGTGGCGATTGCACCGGGCCTGAAGGCGGGAGAGATCGTTGTCGAGACGACTCCACACTAGCGGGCGATCGTCTTGGCAAACCGGTCACTGTATGCTAAAATAGCGCCTATTATTCGCCATCAAACCAAGGAGGAAAAACCATGGGCAAGATCTTGGTCGCCTATGCTACGGCAGCCGGTTCCACCGGTGAGATCGCCGAGGCGATAGGAAACGCATTGAGAGAGGCCGGCGACACGGTGGACGTGCGCCGGGCCAAAGAGGTGACCGGCCTGAGCGGCTACGACGCCGTCGTATTTGGCAGCGGCGTGCGCGCCGGGAAGACCTATGCCGAAGCGGCCACGTTCCTGGAGAAATACCAGGCGACGTTGAGCAGCCTGCCGGTCGCAGGTTTTATCGTCTGCCTGACGATGAAAGAGAACACGGCAGAAAACTGCGCCCAGGCCACGGCCTATCTGGACGCGCTGGCAGCCAGCGCGCCGGGAGTCAAGTTAGTGGGCAAAGGGCTGTTTGCCGGTCAGGTGGATTACAACAAGCTGTCCTGGCTGCTCAAATTCATCCTCAAGCGGTTCATCAAAGAGCCGGGAGGCGACTATCGCGATTTTGAGGCGATCCGCAGTTGGGCTGCCTCCATCCGCTCGGCGCTGGTGGGTGAATAGCAGCCAACCTATCGGGCCCGGTACCATCGAGCCACGGGAAAACCCTGCCGGCGTGGCGGGGTTTTTCTTCTCCAAGCGATCACGCGCATACATGCGATCACGCGCATACATCGATCATTCAGGCACAGGAGACAACACACCGATGAAAGCCATTCTCTTTCCAGCGCCGCGCCAGGTATCGTTGATCGACGATGCACCCATACCCACCCTCGACGATGGCCAGGTGCTGGTGCAGTGCACGCACCTGGGCATCTGTGGCAGCAACAGGGGGCCCTACCTCGGCGAGGGGCGCTGGGCTGCCGGGCCGTGGCCCCGCCCGGCTGGCTGGCTGGGACACGAAAACGTGGGCCTGGTCATCGAATCTCGCCATAGCGAATGGCCGATAGGCAGGCGCGTGCTGGGCCAATCGCGGGATTATAACGGGTTTGTCGAATTTATGGCCTGCCGCCCCGAGGTCTTGACCAGCCTGCCGGAGGGCGTCGACGACGCGGGCCGGTTTGTACTCGCCCAGCCGTTGGCTACCGTGCTGCACGCGATGGACCGCATCGGCTCGGTGATCGGCCAACGCTGCGCCGTCGTCGGCCAGGGGCCGATCGGCTTGATGTTCACCTACCTGTTGAGACGTCTGGGCGCCAGGCAGGTGATCGCGATCGACCGCGTGCCCTGGCGGCTGGAGTGGGCACGGCGGCTGGGCGCAACCGACACAATCGACGCCTCGCGGGATGAGATCATCGAAGCTGTCCGCGCGCTCACCAGTGGGGCGATGCTCGACGTGTGCGTGGAAGCGGTTGGCGCGGCCGAGACGTACCACACTGCCGCCTACCTGCCGCGGCGGCGGGGACGGCTGTGCCTGTTTGGCGTGCCCGACTACGATGCTATGCCCTTTCCCTGGTTCGATACCACCAACAATGAAACCGAGATCGTCCTGGCGCGCGGCAGCGGGTGGATGGCGCTGGCCCAAACGGCAATGGATATGGTCGCCAGCGACGGATCTGTTTTGGCGGACATCGTCACCCCGCACATGCCATGGGCCGAGGCGGCAAGCGCGTTCGAGATATACGCCTTCCCGGAGGAACACAAGGACACACTCAAGATCGTGCTCGAGATGTGACGATCATCCTGTCAATCCTGGAAATCCTGTTCATCCTGTATCATAGGAGGATAGACTTGGACAAGATCACATTAGGAAGAACCGGCCTGCAAGTGACGGTGATGGGCCTGGGCTGCGGCGGCCCCAGCCGCGTTGGGCAAAGCACAGGCAAGAGCGCGGCCGAGTCCGTCGCCGTGGTGCGCCATGCGCTGGACGCGGGGATCAATTTTATCGATACTGCCGAGGCCTATGATACCGAAGAGATCGTCGGCCGGGCGATCGCCGGGCGAGATCGTGACAGCCTGGTCCTGTCGACCAAAAAGCGCGTCCGGCCGCGCCTCACCCCGCAAGACGTCGTCGACAGCCTGGAGACAAGCCTAAAGCGCCTGGGCACCGACGTGGTCGACATCTATCACCTCCACGGGGTAGCGCCGCAGGAATACGACTACCTTGCCTCCGAGATCGTGCCCACGATGCAAAAGCTGCGCGAGCAGGGTAAACTGCGCTTTATCGGCATCACCGAGCAGTTCGGCTCCGATCCGCAGCACGCCATGCTGCAGCGCGCCCTGCGCGACGACGTGTGGGATGTGGTGATGGTGGGTTTTAACCTGCTCAATCAGTCGGCCCGCCAGCGCGTCTTCCCGGTGACGATCGCCAACGGGATCGGGGTGCTGATCATGTTTGCCGTGCGCCGCGCGTTGAGCCGGCCGGAGCGGCTGGGCGAGGTGATCGCCGAGTTGATCCAGGCCGGGCAGCTCGATCCGGCCGAGATCGATCGCGACGACCCGTTGGGCTTTCTCGTCCACGACGGTGGCGCGGTCAGCGTGCCCGATGCGGCCTACCGCTTTTGCCGTGATGAGCCGGGCGTGCACGTGATCCTCTCCGGGACCGGCAACCCCGCCCACCTGCAGGCCAACCTGGCCTCCTTTGCCCGCCCGCCGCTGCCGCATGTCGACCGTCGCCGCGTGGCGCACATTTTCCGGCACGTCGATTCCGTGTCGGGAGGGTGATGGGATGTAAGGATATCGATGCGAATATTGCGATGGTACGACGTAAGAGCGGAACAGGTCTTCTATCATTCGCACGAACACGTCGTGTTGCCCGTATCGAAAGAGAATGATGCCCAAAGAATAGAGGGCAAATTCGGATAGGTAGAGTTGCTCAGGCGGCATATTGCGCAAAAACCGCTCTACCTGTCCAGCTTGTTCTTGATCGAGAAGCAGTTCGAGGATAATATTGGTGTCCAGGAGATACACTAATCTCTCCACCATTCAAGCGCTTGATGTTCGAGTTCGACAGCCGTGTACTGGTCCCGCAATTCGCGCAGGGCGCCTCGCCAGTCAAGCTTGAGTTCTGCTTTTGGCACATGGCCCCGCTTTTCAAGAAGAGACTCTACAAACTCTTGGACCTCGATACGCATATCGGGCGGTAATTCTCGCACCAACTCTTCAAGTGATTTCGCTGCCGTTTCCACAGCGCATCTCCTCATCTGGAATGCTGAATGGCTGTTCGCTGTATACTATTTTACTATGGCTTTAAGCTGAGCGCAAGACAAAACGCCATGTCCGCCCATATCACGCATCGCCGAGGGGACGCTCCTGGCGGCAAAAGGGCACAGTCCCTATCCAGCCTGCCACGTACAGCCCGGCGCAGATCAGATAGAGCCACGACAGCCCAACCCGCTCCAACAAAGCATAGGCGAGGACCGGGCCGGCTGCCGTCCCCAAATCGCCGCTCACGTTGAACGCGCCGATGGCCGCCCCCCGCTGCGCCGGATCGACCAGGTCGCCGGTCAGCGCCGTGAGCAGGGCGCGCACGCTGGCGCCGGACAGCGCGCCCAGGATGATGCCGGCAAACGCCAGGGCCGGCACGGGGCTGCTCACCGCGACCATACTGGCGGCGCCGATGGCCAAGCCGCCCAGCACGATGGGCCACCGTCTGCCCACCCTATCCGACAGCGTCCCCGCCAGTGGAGCGGTGACCATGCCGAGCAGCAAGCGCATCGCCCCGAGCACGCCGGTCGCCGTGGCCACGCCCAGCGCCAGGTGGGTAGCCGGCAACAGCTTTTGGACCAGCAGGGCGATCGTCCCGGCCAGAACGCCATTGGTCGCCCACTCGTTGATCGCGTGCAGCAGCAGGACGGCCCACAGCCTGCGTTCCGCGTGCCATTTGAGCGCCGGGACCCGGGTGAGCGAGGGTGCGGCGCGGCGCCGGAGAACCCGGGTTCTCGACAGCCCAAACCATGCGGCGAGCCCGCCCACCGCGCCCGCTGCCGAGGCGATCCACATCGTGACCCGGTAGCCCAGCCAGTCGGTAAGCAGGCCGCCGGCGAACGTGCCCAATGCCAGCCCCATAAAGAAGCCGATCTGGTACAGGCCCGTCCAGCGCCCGCGATCGCCTTCGGTGGTTGTTTCCAGGACGATCGCCGTCCCGCCGACCCAGATGGACGACCAGGCCAGCCCCCACAGCAGCCGGGCGACCAACAGGGGCCAGAAGCCACGCGCAGCGGCAACCACGGACGTAGACAGAGCCCCGACAAAGAGCGCGGGCACGAACAGCCATCGCCGGGGCCAGCGATCATAGGCCAGCCCGACCGGGCCGTTCAGCAGCAAGCGGATCGCCCGGTTGGCACTAAAGAGAATGCCGACCGCGCCCAGGGCAATGCCCGCCTGGGCAGTGTGGGTCGGCAAGACGACATACAGCGTCGCGTTGCCAAACTGTGAGAGCGCCGTGCCCACGATCAAGGGTAACAGCACCGCGCCGGGTGAAACGGTGGTTTGACGTTCGACCATCGGCACCTCCTGGTCGCGATAACAATAGGGTGAGGATACGTTCACGCATCAACTGTCTCTGCCAGTTCTTCCAGCAGTCGCCTGGCGTCTTGCAGGTCGGGCGTGTCAAGCCCTTCGCTGAACCAGCCATAGATCTCGGACAGCATCTGCCTGGCCTTTTGCCGCCGACCTCCCTCTTGCCACAGCCGGCATAGGCTCACGGTGGCCCGCAGTTCCCACAGCCTGGCCTCCCGCTGGCGGGCAATCTCAATGGCCTGGAAAAAGCACGCCTCGGCTTGCTCCTGAACGGTCTGCCAACCCGTTGCAGCCGCATCTTCCATCAGCAGCAGATCTCCCTTGAGGCGGTGCATTTCTGCTTCATAATAGCGCATACCGCCGCGCTCCAGGTCGGCCAGCATCTCGTCCAGCAGGCGCAGCCCCTGTCCAGGACAGCCGGTCATGCCGTACGCGCCGGCCATCAGCAAGCATAAAAGCGGGTAGCCCATCCGCGTTCCCGAGGCCTGCCAGGCGGCCAGGCAGCGGCGCATCTGGGCCATGCCCTCCTGTACAAGCCGTTGTAATGCATGGGTCGAACCACCAGGGCCGTTCGCCCCAACGTCAGGCCCGGCCTGACGCGCCCTTGGGCAGAGGACATCCCCGGCCGGATCGGCAAGCTGAGGGGAGGCCGCCGCGGCCAGGGCCTGCTCTACCTGGCCCAGTCCCTGGAGAAATCCCCCCCATACCTTGAGCAATGGCAGATCCTGCCTGGCCAACAGCTGCAAAAGCTCCTTTAGCCATAGCTGCACGGCCTCGCCTTCGCGGCGCAGGACGTGCAGGTCGGCACAGGCAAAGGCCAGGGCAAAACCCAGCGATGGCATGTGGTCGATCTCCCTCGCCAGCGCCAGGGCCTCCCGGCTGCGCTGCAGCGCCTGATCCGGGTAGCCCATGGTTTGCAGGATCCAGGTCAGCCAAGTCAGGCAGACCACGCCAACATCGTTGCCGTGCAGGATCCCCAGGGAGCAGCACCTTGCGGGATCGTATCGCGCAATACATCGCTCCAGGTGACCCCGGGCGCGCGCCAGCTCCACGAGGCCGTAAAAGGCCTCGCCCAGCGCAAAGTGGGCCAGGGAGAGGTACAGCGGGTCTTGTGTCTGTTGAGCCAAATCGGACAGGTGCTGTCCCCAATCGCGTGCCGCATGGAACTCGCCGCGGGCCAGGCTCAAGACCGACAGCGCCAGCAAGGCGTGCAGGCGTTGCGCCGTGTCGCCGACCCTCTGGGCCAGCTCGTGGGCCCGGGCAAGGACCTGCGCCCTTTGGGGAACGACCCAGCCCTGGGTGGCCGTGAACGCCGTGCCCAGGCCAAGCTGCAAGGCCAACTCTTGCCGGTCGCGCTCCGGCGAGGGGGGCAGCCTTTGGAGCAGCGCCAACCCGCGATCAAAGTGCACACATGCCTCGCTGGCGGCAGACAGCCGCAAGGCCCGTTCCCCGGCCCGGCAAAGGTAGGCTACGGCCTTGGCCGGCCGCCCGGCCGCTTCAAAGTGGTGCGCCAGTTGCGGGGCGATGGTTTCCAGCTCGACAGCATGCTGAGCATGCAGCGACTCCAACGCCTCACCGACGGCCTCGTGCTGGCGGGCCCGCTCCACCTCGTCCATCCGACGGTAGAGGTAGGCCTGGAACAGGTCGTGGCGGAAACGGTACCAGGATAGACGGCGCACCTGCCCGGCGGCGCCCAGCGTGTCGCCCAACCATTCCAGGCGCAGGGGATAGACCAAACGGTGGGCTTTGCTCAGCGGCCCGCTCAAACGTTCGCTCACCTCCGCTTCGTCCACGCCCAGCGCGCGGGCCAGCACCTCGGCGGCGAACGTTTCCCCCTCCACGCTGGCCATAGTCAGCATCGTCTGCCACGCCGCCGGCAGGCGGCCGACCCGCTGGGCGATGACCGCCTCCACCCGCGCCGGCATCCGCGCCCAGTCCAACGCCGGCCCGGCGGCCCACCGCCCGTCCGCGTCCCGCACCAAATCACCGCGCTCCTGCAATCCGCGCAGCAGCTCGACGGTAAATAAGGCATGTCCACCCGTGTGTCCGGTGAGCGTCTCGCGGAATGATTCGTCCAGGCGGTTCGGCTCGCTGTCCAGCAGCGCCTCCACAAAGGCCCGTCCCTGGGCCTGATCGAGGTCCACCTGGATCTCGCCCCACTGGCGCTGAAATTCGTTGACCACGGGTTCCAGGGGATGGCGTTCCCGCCCGGCCTGCGCAGGCAGCCCGGCCGGCTGAGCCCCTCCCCCTGCCGCAGGGCGGCCCAGGGCCACCTCTGCCGGCCGGTAGGCGCCAACGATCAGGATGCGACTGCCGGCCAACCGCCGCCCCAGGTGGAAAAGCAAGCTGAGCGAGCCGGCGTCGGCCCACTGCAGGTCGTCGAGCAGCAGCAGCAGCGGGCGGGGACGGGCCAGGGCGCACAGCACGCGGGTCACCTGCTCAAACAAGGCGGCTTGATCCATGCCGGGGGCGGCCACGTCCTGGCGCGCCGCTTGGGAGCGAAGCAGTGTCTCCAACTGCGCCCGCCAGGCCGCTCCCCTGGGCACATAGGCCTCCGCGCGCGCCGCCAGGGGGGCTCCGGGCAGCAGGCGCCCCACCAGGCCGGGGCCGGCCTCGACCAGCGCCCCTACGGCAGCGGGCAGCAGCGCCCACAGGCGGCGGGCGTGCTCGCGCGTGATCGTCCCGCTGGCCCGTTGGGGCTCGATGTCGCCGCTGAGCATGCCCAGGATCTCGCGCCAGGGCAGGTAGGGGTCGCCGATGCCGGACTGGGCGTTACACTTGCCGCTGGCGACGATCAGGTCGCCGCGCGCGGCCATGGCCTGGCGGGCAAATCCGTCGAGCAGCGCGCTCTTGCCGCTGCCCGCGCTGCCGCTGACAAAGGCCACCCGCCCCCCTCCCTCTAGCGCGGCGGTGAGGAATCGATTCAAGGAGGCCAGCTGGCGCTCTCGGGCGACGAGCGACGTGGGCAACACCAACGGAAAAGAAGACAGGGAAAACGCGTCCATGCGTTCGCTGTCCCCTGGTTCCCTTGTTTCTCCATCGCGGATGCGCTCGTACAGCGCGGTGGTCTCGCGCGCGGGTGCGACGCCCAGATCCTGGGCCAGCATGCGGCGGCAGGCCTCGTACTGGCCCAGCGCCTCGTTGCGCTGCCCGGTGAGTGCCAGGGCGCGCATCAGTTGGCGGTACGCCTCCTCGAACCAGGGATCGCTCTCGAGCTGCCGCCGGGCGCAGGCCTGGGCCCGCTCATAGTCGCCGCGCTGCACATAACACCTCCACAGCAGGCCAAACGCGGACAACGCCTGCCGGTCGAGCTGCTCGCGTTTGAACAGCGCCCATTCCTCAAAGGCGGGGCTGTCGGCGATCGAGAACCCCTCCAGGAATCGCCCCCGGTACAGGGCGACGGCGCTTTCGAGGTGGGGCACGTCTGTATCGGAAACAGGATGCCCGCGATCGGTAAGGGCGGCCGTGACCTCGTCAAAGGCAGCCACGTCCAGCCAGGTGTCGCCGGCGGCGTTGAATTGGACCGCCTCGCGGGTGATGGACAGAAAGGGAAGGGTTTCCAAACGATCGGCGATTGTATGGCGCAGGTTGTAGAGAGCATGGCGCAGGCTGGTCCGGGCGGCTTGTTCCGGTCGCTCAGGCCACAGCAGCCCGGCCAACGACTCGCGGCGGTGGGGTCGTTCAGCCTCGACGGTCAGGTAAGCGAGCAGCGCGCGCGCCTTGTCCGACTCAAAGGCCGTGAACGGTTGCCCATCTAGCGTGACTTGAAAGGGTCCCAGCAGGCGGATCGATAAACAGGCCATCGTTGGCCTCCGACGACGATGTATGCTCGATTCAACAGGATGATCCTACTAGAAACCGGCCAGGTCAATGAGGCTATTGGGGGATGGTTCGGAAATAGGGTAACACATTAACAACAGAATAGAGCAAGGATTTGTCAGGGACCCCACTTTCGGGCATGATATAGTCG
>JAFGOG010000549.1 GCA_016926595.1 Anaerolineae bacterium | reverse complement strand
TTTCAACCTGGCCGCGCTGTGGCCCGAGGTGGCGGTCGAGACGCCGACGCTGAACGACAGCACGCTGCACCTGACGCTGGTGCAGCGAGCGGCCGACGCGCTGGAGCGGGGCGAGGACCCCACCGACCCGTGGGTGTCCAGCTTTGTCGAGGGCTATCCGCTGTTCCACCACTACCAGCACCTGCCCCACGTCGCCACGGCGCTGATCTACGAGGCGCTGGGCAGGGCGGTGGCGGCGCGGACGGTGCTGGACTGGATCCAGCTCCTGCTGCTGAGCAGCTTCCCGCTGTCGATCTATTGGACCGGGCGGCGGCTGGGGTTCGAGGCGGCGCCGTCGGCGCTGGCGGGGTTGGTCAGCTCGCTGCTGGCGACGAACGGGCTGTACGGCCTGGACTGGGCCAGCTACCTGTGGCGCGGCTATGGGCTCTATACCCAACTGTGGGGCATGTGGCTGCTGGGGCCGGCCGTCGCTGGGCTGTATGTCACGCTGCGCCAGGGGCGGGCCTATGCCGGGACGGCGCTGCTGCTGGCCGGCACGATCCTGTCGCACACGGTGCTGGGCTATGCAGCGCTGCTGACCGGGGGGCTGATCGTCCTGCTCGGCGGGGGGAAAGAGCTGTGGCGGCGGGCCGGGCGGCTGGCACTGGCCGGGCTGCTGACCCTCGCCGCGTCGGCCTATTTCCTGGCGCCGTTCGTCGCTGACCGGCTGTACATGAACCGCAGCGTGTGGGAGGAGGCCGGCAAGTATGACGCCTACGGCTGGGAGTGGACGCTGCGGGCGCTGGTCCGCGGCGAGCTGCTCGATTTTGGCCGCTTTCCCTCGCTGACGCTGCTGGCGGCGGTGGGGCTGGGAGTGTGCGCCACCCGGTGGCGGCAGGGGGAGCGCTACCGGTTCCTGGTACTCTTTCCCCTCTTCTGGTTGCTGCTCTATTTCGGCCGGCCGACGTGGGGCGCGCTGCTCAACCTGCTGCCGCTCAGCCAGGACCTGCACCTGCACCGGCTGATCGCGCCGGTCCACCTGGGGGCGATCGGACTGGCCGGGGCCGGGTTGGCCTGGCTGGTCCGGCAGGCGGCCAAGGGGCTGGCAGGCAAGCGGCAGGTGTGGCGCACGGCGCTGGCCGGGCTGGCTGCGGCCGGGCTGCTTGTGCCGGTCTACCTGGAGCGGATCGAATACGCCTCGTACAACGTGCGCTGGATGCGGGAAAACCAGGCCGCTTTCCAGGCCGACGGCGGACAACTGGATCAACTGCTGATCGAGCTAAAGACGCTGCCGCCAGCGCGGGTGTATGCCGGGCGGGGAGCCAACTGGGGCGGGGAGTACAAGATCGGCAGCGTGCCGGTATACGCCCTGCTGGCGGTGAGCCGGATCGACAACCCCGGCTACTTGTACCACGCCATGTCGCTCAACGCCGACATCGAGGGCTACCTGGACGAGTCGCGGCCGGCGACCTTTAACCTGTTCAACCTGCGCTACGCCATCGTCCCCGAGGGCCAAACAGCGCCGGCCGGCGCCCAATTGCTGGGGGCCTATGGCCGGCACCGGCTGTACCAGGTACCGACGACCGGCTATTTCGACCTAGTGGACAGTGACCTGGCGCTGTACGGCGGCCGCGAGTCGTGGTTCGAAGCAGCCCGGGCGTGGCTCCAGACCAGGCTGGTGGAGGCCCGCCAGCACCCACGGATCGTCTTTGGGCCGGCGCCCAAGGGCGAGGGGGACACGCTGCCGCTGAGCGCCGCGGCGGAGATGCTGCCCAGCCACCAGCCGGCGCAGCAGGAATCGTGCGGCCAGATCGTGACCGAGGCGGTGGCCGGCAACAGGTACCAGGTCCAGTTCGAGACCGGCCGCGCCTGCTGGCTGATGCTCAAATCGACCTTCCACCCCGGCTGGCGGGCGACACTGGACGGCAAAGCGGTCGAGACGCACATGCTGGCTCCCAGTTTCGTCGGGGTGGCCGTGGAGCCGGGCTGGCATCAGGCGACACTGACCTACGAGCCGGGCGGGCTGCGCTTATGGCTGCTGGTCGCCGGGCTGGGGGTGATCCTGCTGGCGGCGGTGGCCGAGCGGCAGCGGGGCAGGCTCCAGGCCGCCGAGCGCTTGGGGCCGGCCGCCGCGCAGATCGCGGCCTACGGGTCACGCCTCACGCCTTTCACCGCACGCATCACATCCATCGTTTCCCGCCTCGTCCATTCACCGCTGCCGATCCTGCTGTTGTTCATCCTGCTGGCCGGGCTGCCGACGCTGCAGTTCAAGCAGATGACCGGCCACGACGCCTTTGAGTACCTGCCGCGCACAGCCGAGTTCTTTCGCGGGCTGGCCGAAGGGCGGCTGCTGCCCCACTGGGCGCCCGACCTATCGAGCGGCTACGGCCAGCCATTCTTCCTGTTCAACCCGCCGGTCATCTATTATGTCACCTCAGCGTTTCACGGGCTGGGCTACCCGATCGTCGCCTCGCTCAACCTGGCCGCGCTGGCGCTGCTGGCTGTGACCGGGCTCGGGATGTACGTTTATGCCCGCGCGTTTTTCGGCCGGGCCGGAGGGCTGGCCGCCGGCGCGGCGTATGTCTTTGCCCCATTTCTGCTGACCAACCTGTACGTGCGCCAGGCGCTGGCTGACTATTCGGCCATGGCTTTTATCCCGTGGGCGCTGTGGGGGCTGTACCGCTGGGTGAGCGATGAGCCGGGCCGCAGGGTCCGGTACCTGGCCACGGCTGCCGCTGCGACGGCGTTGATCCTGCTGAGCAGCAATCCGGTGTCGCTGATCGCCGCGCCGGCGCTGGTGCTATACGTTCTGTTCCTTGGCTGGAGGGCCAAGTCGTGGTCGGTGTTGGGCCGGGGAGCGTGGGCCATCGGACTAGGGCTGGGGCTGTCCGCCTTTTTCTGGCTGCCGGCGCTAGCCGAACGGGGCTGGGTGCACACCGACCGCCTGCTGAGCGGTTACCTGAACTATGACAACCATTTTGTCTACCTGCACCAGCTCGTCTATTCGCCGTGGGGCTATGGGCTGTCGCTGCCGGGGCCACAGGACGGGATGAGCTTTGGGCTGGGGCCGGTCCACCTGGCGCTGCTGGCGGCGTCGCTGCTGCTGGCCTGGAAACTACGCGGCCGGCTGCGCCAGGCCGGCGACGGCTGGGCCCACTTCTGGTTCTTTGTTGCACTGCTAGGGCTGACCGCTTTCCTGGTGACCGACAACGCGATCTGGCTATGGGATGGGCTGCCACTGCTGCAATATCTCGAGTTCCCGTGGCGCATGCTGGCGTTGGCCGCAATGGCCACGGCGTTCATCTCCGGATTCGTCTTTTTGGCGGCGAAGGACCCACGGCAGCGCCGCTGGCTGCTGGCGGTAGTTCTGGGCGGGCTGCTGCTGACCGGCCTGGGTCACGCCAAGCCGGAGGGCTATTACGACACGACCGACGCCGAGTACAGCCCGGCGGTCATCGCCGCCACGGGGATCGCGGTGACCACCGCCCGCGAGTACGAGCCGATCTGGGCCGGGACACGGCCCGAAGCGCCGGCGCCTGCCGACCGGCTGCTGCTGGTCGGCGGGGAGGTGCGGGCGCTCAAGAGTCGGGTGACCGGCCACTGCATTGAATGGCTGATCGAGGCCGACGGCCCGGCGCAGCTCCGGGCGGCGATTTACTACTATCCGGGCTGGCAGCTCACGGTGAACGGCGAGCGGCGGCCGGTGATGATCCAGAATCCGTACGGGCTGATCGATTTCACCCTGGAATCGGGGGTGCACGAGGTGGTGCTGGAGTTCGGATCGACGCCGCCGCGTGGCTGGGCGGTCGCGCTGTCGGCCGTGGCATTGGCGCTGCTGGTGGGTACGTGGGTGTTGGGCTGGCATCACCCCGACCAACGCCGTTCTGAATCTTGACACCCGTCAATTTTTATGCTATAGTTTTTATCAATGATAAAAAAGGAGGGCGGAGGCTCAGGTCCAATCCGTCAGCCACAACCGCCCCATCCAGAACAAATAACAAGAAAGGACAAAACACCATGTTGAGAGACAAGCTTCAAGGCGCAATGAACGACCAGATCAAGTGGGAAATGTACTCGGCCTACCTGTACCTATCGATGTCGGCCCATTTCGAGGCCGCCACCCTGCCGGGAATGGCCCGCTGGATGCGGCTGCAGGCGGGGGAAGAGCAGGAACACGCACTCAAGTTCTACGATTACATCCATGAACGAGGCGGCCGCGTCACGCTGCAGGCAATCCCCCAGCCGCCGGCCGACTTTGGATCGCCCAAGGCCACGTTCGAGGAGGTGCTCAAGCACGAGCAGGAAGTGACGAGCCTGATCACTAAACTGTACGAGCTGGCGGTTGAGGAGAAGGATTACGCCGCGCAGGTGATGCTGCACTGGTTCATCACCGAGCAGGTGGAAGAGGAAAAGAACGCAACCGAGATCGTCGAGACCTTCAAGCTGCTGGGCGAGAGCCCGATGGCGTTGATGAACCTCGACCGGCAGTTGGGCACGCGAGAGGATTAGCTGGCTTCAGCAGAAAAGAGACCCGGTTTCTCCAAGAAACCGGGTTTCTGCTTCTAGGGCAGCCGCTTGGAGAGGAGCAGGCGCTTGACCCCGCCAATCGCCTGGGTGATCTTTATCTGGCGCGGGCAGGCGTTGGTGCAGTTGAATATAGTCCGGCAACGCCACAAGCCGTCCCGGTCGTTGAGGATCTGTAGCCGCTCTTCGGCTCCTTGGTCGCGACTGCCAAAGATAAAACGGTGGGCCTGGACGATGGCCGCCGGGCCGATATAATCGGGGTTGCCCCAAAATGAGGGGCAACTCCCAGTGCAGGCGCCGCACAAGATGCACTTGGTGGTGTCGTCGAAGCGGAGCCGCTGAGCCGGGCTCTGCAGCCGCTCGGCCGGCGACGGCGGGTCATCATTGATAAAGTAAGGCTTGACAGCGCGGCACTTGGCAAAAAAAGAGCTCCATGTCGACCACCAGGTCCTTTACGACCGGAAAACCGCGCAGCGGCTCGACTTTGACCTTCGCGCCCAGGTCCTTCATCAGCACCCTGCAGGCCAGGCGGTTGGCGTCGTTGATCGTCATGGCGTCGGAGCCGCAGATGCCATGGGCGCACGAGCAGCGGAATGACAGGCTGCCATCCTGCTGCCACTTGACCTGCTGCAGGGCGTCAAGCAGGCGATCGGTCGGCTCTACGTCGACCTGATACTCTTCCCGATGGGGCTTTTGATCCACCTCGGGATCGTAGCGCAGGATTCTCAGCGTTGATTGCATAGATTCGCCTCCAAACCTCCCGCAGATCCTTAACCTGCGAGATGGTAAATGGGTCAATAGATCCTCGGTTTCGGCTCAAAGCGGGTGACGACAATCGGCTTGTAGCGAAACTCGATCCCCCTTTCGGCCCGATAAGCCAAGGTGTGCTTGAGCCAGTTGGCGTCGTCCCGCTGCGGATAATCCTCGCGCGAGTGAGCGCCACGGCTTTCAGTGCGAGCTAGGGCGCTGGCGGCGGTCACCTCGGCCAGATCAAGCAAGCCACCCAGCTCGATCGCCCCGAACAGGTCAGTGTTGAACTGCTTGCCCTTGTCATCGAGGCCAACGCGCCGGTAGCGCTCCTTTAGCTCTCCGATCTTGTCCAGCGAGGGAAACACCTATGCCGGTGATCCGGTGCAGCAGCCAGGCGATTTGCCCTTCCCGGCCGCGATAGGTCACGGCGCGATAGAGGTGGCTGATGGTTGCCATATAGCTCCCTCCTGATTGGGATCTGCCACCGTCGCGCACGTTTGGTGTGGGGATTATAGCATTGTTTGGGTCCGG
>JAFGOG010000548.1 GCA_016926595.1 Anaerolineae bacterium | reverse complement strand
GCATCGATTCTAAGCTGGCGATGCTCGTCGATCGTGCCCGTCGTCTCGATAGCAGTCATTGTGCTTTCCATCGTTGACCACCCTTCCAGATTCAGCACTGTCGCTCCATTATACCACAGGCAACCGGGCTCGCAAAAAAGAGAGCGCTACGATTGGGTTTGTCGAGAGGAATGCGCTACCCAAGGCAAAGGCGAGTGTTGAGACGGAAGTCTTGATGACGTGGTACGAAGTTCTGGTATGACTGGACAGGCATACTCAATTGTAGTATAATGCGTGCCAATGAATTCCGTGGAGGTGATACGTGTCAGAGACAAACACCCGGAAGTTGACGATCTCGCTGCCAGCTCATCTAGCTGATTTTGTCGATCGGGAATCGGCCCGGCTGCATATCAGCCGCAGCCGGCTGATCGCACGCGCGGTGGCTGAGATCAAGGATGTGGAAGAAGAGCAGCTTGCAGCCGAGGGTTACCGTTTCTATGCGCAGGAAGCGAGCGAGTTTGCAGAGGCCAGCCATCAAGCCGTCGCGGAGGCCTGGAGAGATGCCGGTTAAGCGCGGTGAGATCTATTGGGTTGAGTTCGATCCGGTGAAGGGAAGTGAGCAGGGCGGCTTGCGCCCTGCTCTCATCGTCCAAAACGACATCGGCAATCAGTACAGCAACACGACCGTCGTCGCGGCGATTACGCGCACGATCCCTGCACGCCCTTATCCTTTTGTCGTGATCGTCGAATCCTCTGAGAGTGGACTGCCGGAGCGGAGTGTTGTGAACTGCTCCCAGATCGCCACGATTCAACAGACTGGCCAGGAGTCCCGGCTGCGCCCCCCAAGAGGCGAATCGAGCGTGCGGCCAATCGGTCGTCTCACTTCAGAAAAGATGAACGAGGTCGACAATGCCCTCAAGTTCAACCTGGCACTGCCGTGAGCGGCGAACCAGTGGACCAGGCTTCGCCACACAAGTGGTACATCTACCATCACCAGGCAAAGGGTCGAACGTGTCCGTTTGAGATTCCCCTGGTCAGGGGGCCGGCTACTCTACCTGATCCGGCCGCACCTCCCGTCCCTCGCGGGCCGAGATGAGGGCCGCCAGGGTGAATTGGAGGACTGCCTTGCCGGTGGGACCGTCGAGCACCGGCTGGCCACCCTGGGTGAGCACGTCGATCAGGTGCTGGGTGCAGGCGATAAAGCTATCGTGCCATTCCACGCCTTCGACCGGGATGGCCGTCGTCTGGCCGTCGCGAAAGAGGATCAGCTCGGGCAGGTCCACGGTGCGCGCGGTGCAGCGGTTGATAAAGAGGATGCCCCGGTCGCCAATGACCTCCACGCGGTCGTCGTCGGAATAGTAGATCGAGTCCATGACCATGTCGGGGGTGTGAGTGAAATCGAGGACGCCGTAGCGCCGCGGCGCCTTGAACTGGAACATGATGGTCGCGGGGGCGTCGATTTCGGCGACCCGGCGGGGGATGCCGCCACCGACCGGGCTGGTATCCAGCCAGGCGACCACACGCTCAACCGGCCCCATCAGGTAGTGGGCCAGCGAGAAGAGGTGGTAGCCGTGATCGAACACGAGTGGGCCGCCGCCGCATTTGTCCTGGTCAAAGCGCCACAGCCAGGCGCTGAGGGGCACCTTCCAGCCGGTCTCGCTCCGGCCGGTGCCCACGTGCAGCCGGATCATCTGGGGCTCGCCGATCTCGCCGGCTTTGATCATGGCCTTGGCGCGGACGTGAGGGGCGTAATGCACAAAGTTTTCAAAGATCCTAAGGGTGACGCCTGACTGCGCGGCGGCCTGGATCATGCGGTCGGCCTCGGCCGCGGTGAGGGCCATCGGCTTTTGCACGGAGACGTGCTTGCCGGCCTGGCAGGCAGCGATCGTCATCCCGGCGTGGAGGTGGTGGGGGACCAGGAGCTCGACCAGGTCGATCTCGGGGTCGGCCAGGAGCTTTTGATAGTCGGTGTAGACCCTGGCGGGGTCGACGCCCCAGGCGCCGGCTTTGTCCCGGGCGCGGGCCTTTTTGGCGTCGCAGAGGGCATGGATGCGCGCGTCTTCCCGGCCGCGATAGCCGAGGGCGTGGAGATCGGAGATGCGGCCACAGCCGACGATGGCGACTCGGATGGGTGTCACAGGATTCCTCCTATGATTGGGCGCGGCGACCACGCCCCTACGAAATTCGCGCTTATTGCTCCTCAGCGCGCTCGCGGTCGTAGCGGGCGCGGGGTTCGGCCAGGTAGTCGGGTACGGGCACGTCCCACCAGCCGGTGGCCGGGCTGCCCGACAGGGGATAGGTACGCTCGACCAACACTTCGACGACTGAGGGGCGCCCGCTGCTCAAGGCCCGCTCCAGCGCCGGGCGCACTTTGTCGGGGCGGGTGATCCGCTCGGCGTGGCAGCCAAAGCCGCGGGCCACCGCCGCCAGGTCGGGCGAGACGGGATGGTCCTGGCGCAGGAACTCGGCGCCCTGTGCCCGGTCGAGCCCATAGACCGCCGCCTGCAGGTCGCGGATGGCGATCCAGCCGGCGTTGTTGGCCACGACATAGACCACGGGCAGGTCGTACTGCACCGCGGTCGCCAGCTCCTGCACGGTCATCAGGAAATCGCCGTCGCCGACCAGGCCGAGGACCTGGCGGCCGGGGGCGGCGAGTTTGGCGCCGAGCGCGGCGGGCACGGTCCAGCCCATCGTCGAGAACCCGCCGGTGGTGAGGTTGGTGCCCGGCTCGTAGACGAATGCCTCCTGGAACCACTGGGCCTGGAGGTTGCCCGACGAAGTCACGACGATGGCGTCGCGGTCGAGAAAGGCGCGCACCTCGGCGATGAGCCGGGAGATGGTGACGGGCACGTGATCAGAAGTCGCCAGCTCGCGGACGGCGGCCAGCCACGCCGCGCGCTCCTGTTGCACCTCCTGGAGGTAGGCGGAGGCGGCACCGTCCCTGGGCGGGTGGTGCGCGCGCAGCCAGGCGAGCATGGCCTCCAGCGCCGCCCTGGCGTCGGCGACGAGGCCCACCGCCGCCGGATAGTTCTTGCCGATCTCGGTGGGGTCAAGGTCGACGTGGATGAGGCGCGTGGGCGGGATGGCAAAGCTGGCCCCGGCCCGGTAGGACGACGTCGTCTCGTCGGCAAAGCGGGTGCCGACGGCCAGCAGCACGTCGGCCTTGGGCGCCAGGCGATTGCCGCAGGCCGTGCCTTTCGAGCCCGCGTGCAGGGCGGACAGGGGGTGATCCTCGGGCAAGGCGCCCTTGCCCATCATGGTGGTGATGACTGCCGCGCCGGTAAACTCGGCCAGGGCGCGCAGTGCGTCCCAGGCCCGGGCAGCGATGACGCCGCCGCCGGCGAGGATCAGGGGCCGCTCCGCGCTGTACAGCAGCTCTGCGGCGCGAGCCACCAGGGCCGGGTCGGGTAGGCAGCGCTCGGCCGGCCGGTACTCGGTCGGGTCGAGCAGCGCCACCTCGGCGGCGTCGCACTGCACGTCCATCGGCAGGTCTACCACCACAGGGCCACGCCGGCCGGTGAGCATCTCGGCAAAGGCCCGGCGCAGGATGCGCGGCAGGCGATCGACCCGGTCGGCGCGCCAGGTGCGCTTGGCGATGGGGGCAAAGACGGCCAGCGAGTTGGCGTCGGCGGCGCGCTCGATCTCTTGCAGCACCCCCCGGCCGGCCATGTGGGTGTGGCTGTTGCCGGTCAACACCAGGACCGGGATCGAGTCGACGTAGCAACTGGCGACGCCAATGACCGTGTTCATCGCGCCGGGGCCGATCGAGGTAAAGACAGCCAGCGGCACGCCGGCGACGCGGTAGTAGGCATCGGCCAGGTGGACGGCGGCCTGCTCGTGGCGCACCTGGATGATCTGGACGCGGTCGTCGCCCACCAATGCATCCGACAGCCCCAGGGTGCCGTGCCCGGGGATGCCCACCAGGTAGGGGACGCCCTCGCGGGCGAGGGTCTCGACGACGATCTGGCCTCCCGTTCGCTTCATGACTCCACCTCGGCTTCCATGGCCGCCAGCCGGTTCCGCATTTCCGCGTGCGCTGCGCGGGTGATGGGATACCAGATCAGGAGCGGCAGGGCGATGACGAAAAAGATGAGGGGCACCGGCCCAAAGAAGAGGCGGATACCCAAGAGGGTATCGGCGCTCTGCTCGACGTTGGGCGCGTAGTGATAGAGCTGCAGCACCCAACCGGAAGCAGCGATGCCGAGCGCCTCGGACAGTTTGGTGGCCAGGCCCCACACGCCGTAGTAGATGCCGCCGCGATACTCCCCCGTCCGGAGGCGGTCGTATTCGACCACGTCGGGGACCATGGCCCAGGGAAAGACCCAGTTGGCCGAAAAGCCGATGCCGGCGACGACGGCGATCAGATAGATCCAGGGGGTGGGCCGGTGGGGCAGGAAGAAGGTGAAGGCGACGGCCAGCCCGCCGATGGCCAGGCCCAGGGCGTAGGCCGGCCCCTTGTTCCAGCGGTCGGAGAGCCTCTTCCAGGGGAAGAGAAAGAGCGCGACAAAGATGAGGAGCACAAACATGACCAGCGGCACTTTGTCTTTCATGCCGAGCTGGTAGGTGAGAAAGTAGGCCATCAGGGTCTTGACCAGGGCAAAGGCCATGTTGGCCACCAGGTAGGCGGCGAGCAGCCGGACAAAGGGCCGGTTCTTCAGGGTGTCGAGCAGGGCGGGCAGCGGCGGCGACTGGGACCGGCTGGTGGCGATCTTGGGCCGCTCGCGCAGGCCGGCAGCAGCGATCCAGAGGGTGGCGGCGGCAAGGGTGCCATAGAGGACCCCGACCATGCCATAGCCAGTGCTCTTGGTGGCAAAGAGGCCGACGATGATGGGCGTGACGGCGGCGCCGACCATATAGCCGGGCACGCCGAGCACCATGCGGTAGGCGGTCAGGCTGGCCCGCTCGTCGTAATCGTCGGTGAGCTCGGCGGTGAGGGCATAGTAGGGGACGTTGGTGGCGGTCCAGAGCGAGTCAAAGAGGATAAAGGTGCCGGCGATCCAGACAAAGGTCCAGGTGTCGGTGAGGCCGCCCGGCACGCGCCAGAGGAGCATGATGGCGATGCCCAGCGGCAGGGCGCCCAGGATCATCCACGCCCGCCTCTTGCCCCAACGCGAATGGGTGCGGTCGGAGAGCCAGCCGCAGAGGGGGTCGTTGACGGCGTCCCAGATCTTGCCGATGAGGAGGGCGCTGGAGGCCAGGGCGGGGGCGATGAGCGCGCCGTCGGTGTAAAAGACCAGGAGGAAGAACTGGATCGCCGAGTTGACGACGGCGTTGCCCACGTCGCCCACTCCATAGAGGAGCTTGGTGGCCGGGGTTAATCGTTGGTTCTCGACCATGGTTCCGACTCCTATGGGACGCTGTAGAAAAGATACTCGTCAAGGCTGCCGCCTCTGAAGCATTGTACCACGTTTGGCTTTTAGTTACAAGTGGTAGGCGAACCCTTTGACCCTTTGACGTTTTACCCGGTGTGTCAAGAAACCGGCTCCCTGCAGTGCTAGTCTGCAGCCAGGCGCCAGCAGTTGTGGGGGGAGAAGCGGGTTTCGGTGTCGACGACCGTTCCTTCGAGGCGCTTGCGGGCCTGGTAGACGGCCCACGGCCTGAAGCCGGCGCCGGCCGCGGCGGCAAGGACGTCCTGGGGCCGGAGCGGGCGGCCGGCGGCCCCGAGCAGGTCGACGAGCCACTGAGCGCAGGCGTCGATCTGGGTGGGCGGGCGGTAGGGCACGGGGGGAGGGCCGTAGAGGATGTGGGGGACTCCCCCCGGGCCGGGCTGGAACGAGACGCCGAGCGGCGGGGGGCAGGCATCCAGGTTGCTCTTGATGACCTCGAGGCGGCGCGGGCTGTCCGGATCGGGCTCGGGTCGGGTGTGGACGGTGGAGAGGGCGAGGATGGAGCGCGGCACGGCGGTGATGTGGCCCGAGCCGCGCAAGTCGTGCGCGGTGACGCCGCCGCGAGCCCGGCTCTGCTCGCCGGCGGATTTGCCCCGCTTGCGCAGATGGTGGATCAAAAGGAGCGCCACCTGGTGGGCGGCGGCTGCGGACGCGAGGAAGGAGAGGAAGGCGCGCACCTCGCCCACGTTGTTTTCACCCTTGCCCGTGCTGGAGGAGAGGCTGTCGACGACGATCAGCTCGGGGCGCACGCCGGCCACGACGCGCAGCAGGTGGTCCTGGTGGGGCCGGTGGCACAGGTCAAGCGCGCCCCACGAGCCGGGCGGGAGGAGCGCAAAGAGGCGGCGGGTGTCGATGCCCCAGGCGGCAGCGCGCAGCGCGAGCACCTGGGGGGCCGACTCGGAGTCGACATAGAGCACCGTGGCGCTGCCTGGCGCCCCCTCTCTGTAGCCAACCGGCGCGCCATCGGGCAGGGGCAGCCCCGCGATGACGCGCCGGGCCAGGTCGAGGGCGAGGAGCGACTTGCCCGTGCCGGGGGCGGCGCCGAGGAGCGAGAGGAAGCCACGGGGCAGCCAACCGGGCCAGAGCCATTCGACGGGGCGGAGATCGGGGGCCAGGTCGTGAAGGGAGGGAAAGGGGGCAGGCGACGCGGCGGCCTCTTCGGGGCCGAATAGCGCCTTTAGCAGGCGGGCGGTGAGCTCGTCGCCGTCCCTGGGGCCGGCCATCATCTGCTGGAGAAGGGCTTCGACCTCGGCCCGGCTCGCGCCCGGGCTGAGGCGCAAAAAGAGGGTGCGCCATGGCTCGTCGAGCTGGTAAGGGTCGACGCCGGGCGGCGACTCACCGGCGAGCAGGGCGCGGATCAGGTGGATCGGATTTGAAGACGGCATGATGCATGGTCTCCTGGGGGATTTGTGAAAACCTTATCACAGAACAAATATTCGAGCCAATTATACCACGTTGCAGTCAGGTTGTCAAGTATGATTCTTTTTAGTTACATCCTCTCTTTCGGTGATCTTAAGGGGGAAACGACCCTTTTCGCCGCGATGCTGGGGCGGGCGAGAAATGATGAGAAGCCGAAGCTAGATCAGCCGGCCGATGGCTGCCAGGAAGGTCCTTTCGCTGTCGTCCGGTATTTGACCATAGTTCCGGTGCTCTCCTTTGGTCATCCGGCCGCCGACCCATTCACACAACATGTAACGTTCCGACGGGCCGTATATGTCCGGGGCCAGCTCCACCGTGAAATACCTGACCGATTCCGCTTGCTTGCGCCCCAACTGCTCCCCGACCTGAAACACCAGCGCCACCAGGACCGCCTCCGGGGATTCCGTGGGCCTGGGCAGGTGTATCACATAGGCCTCGATGTCGTCGCGCAGGACGCTGTGGGAGACACTCAATCCTTCAGGAGGCTCACTCATCCTCACACTCCCTCCCAGTTCGATCCATGTTTTTCTCAACAGTAATTCACCATGTGGACCCGACAGGTGCTGGTACCACCAGTCCGGTTTCGCAAACACCAGCATTGGCAAAAAGATGTGCGCATAGTTGTACTTGAGCCCCTTGGAAAACATTCTTGGAAACATCTCTCCTCCTCTCCAGGGCAGGTGCGTTGCACCTTGGAGGATACTGTTGGCGAACTAGATTCTGTAGGGACGGCACCCGCGTTTTGGCCTTCGAAACGCGGCGTATGC
>JAFGOG010000547.1 GCA_016926595.1 Anaerolineae bacterium | reverse complement strand
TGGTACTTGCCGCCGCCGGTGGCGCCATAGGGAAAGTAAGATTGGGGTTGGCGGTCGCCGGTCGCGTCCGGTCCAATAGGCGCCAGCAGCCACAGGTGAGCCGAGGCTGGCTCCGGCGTCGGGGTGGCCACGGTGGGCGTTGCCGTGGGTGTCGGGGTCGGGGTTGGAGTCGGGGTCCGAGTTGGGGTAGGTGTTGGGGTTGGGGTGGATGTAGGCGTGGCCGTCGCGGTGGGAGTAGGCGTGTGGGTGGGTGTGGGCGTGAATGTCGGCGTGCCCAGCAGCCGGTGGTTGGCTGCGGCCATCGTTCCGCCGCTGGTCAGGACGGCCACCAGCCCAATGACCAACAGCAAGACTGCCCCGTTGGCCAGTTGGCTCCTTGATGCCCCGTTCGACATTCCAGGTACCGAGCTCTATGATGCCCTACGGACCCCAGGAGATCCGTTCGTGCGTCCAGTCGTATTCGCCGCTGCCGTAGCCGCCGCCCAGATCGAAAAGCTTGCGCTGGTTGCTGCCGTCGGCATTCATGACCCAGATGGCCCACGCGCCGCTCCGGTTTGAGACGAACGCAATCGACTTGCCATCCGGCGACCAGTCAGGCAGGCCATCCTGGGCTGCATTGTTGGTCAACCGCTTCAGGTTGCTGCCGTCGGCATTGATGGCATAAACTTCCCAGTTCCCATCCCGATTTGACATAAATGCGACGCGACTGCCGGCGCCCGACGGCGCAGTGTCGCTGGCGTGGGTCGTGAGGCGCAGATACTGCCCACCACCGGCCCCTACGCGATACAGGCCACAAGCTTGCGGGTCGACCATAAAATCACAGCCATGATACACAACCCAGCCGTCGGCCATCCAGAACGGGTATTCGCCCTGGATCTCGACGCCGCCGAACTGGATCCAGGCTTGGCTCTTGCCAAGCATATCATAGACGGTACCCAGCCGGGTTTTTCCGTCGCCCCAGGAGCTGGATGAGTAGATCAGCGCCCGACCGTCCGGCGCCCAGGTGGGATAGCTGTCTTCGTTATAGTTGCTCACCTCTCTGAGGTTGCGTCCGTCGGTGTCCATCGTGACCAGGTGCACGAAATTGGGCGCCCCATCGCCGTTGGCAGCTAGCATGGTGCCGTCAGGTGACAACTGTGGTTGGCGGAACCCTGTTCCAAGCTCGTTTCGCCCGCTGCCGTCGATGTGGCTGATGTATAGCTTGTATACGCCCATGTCGATGTACGGATCCCACACGGTAAAGGCGATCTTGCCCTTCAAGGACACCGGCGGCAAAGTAGGCGCGGCCGTCGGCTTGGGCGTGCTGGTCGGCGCGGCTGTGCCAGCCGGCTTGGTCGGCGTGGGCGTACGGTTGGTCGGGGTGCTGGCTGGCCGTGTAGAGGTGGCTGTTGGTTTTGGGGTCGCCGGCGTTACCCCTGGCGCGGGGATGGTCAGCACCTGTCCAGCGCGGATCGGGGCCGTGGTCGAGATGCCGTTGGCCTGGGCCAGGGCGGCGACGCTGACGCCAAAGCGGGTGGCGATCCCCCACAGGGTATCGCCTACCTTGACGGTGTAGGTCACTGTACCCGGCACGGCCGTAGCCGTGGCGGTCTTGGTTGGCGAGGGAGTGGCGGACGGTGTGATCGGGGTGGCCGTTGGCTGGGTTGGCGTGGCCGTGGGTGTGTCGGTGGGAATGGGCGTTTCGGTTGGGATGGGTGTCTCGGTTGGGGCAGGGGTTCGGCTGGGTGTCGGCGTGAAGGTGGGCGTATAGGTCGCAGTAGCTGGCCGAGGGGTGAAGGTCTGCACCGCATCGATTTGGGCCATTGCGGTTGGTGTGGCAACCACTTCACCGCTGTCACGCAGAAACAGGACCCAGATTGCTGCCCCGCCGACGACCAGGCAGCCGACGATGGCCAGGGTTGCAGCGGCCAGCGTCAAGAACCTGGAAGCCAAGACCTTGGAAAGCAGGAGCCTGGGTCCGCGAAGCTCGATGGGCTGAGGCTCAGGCGCCTCTTCCTCCCAGTCGGCCACCGCAATCTCGGCGATTGTGTCAGCCTCCTGCCAGGCCGGGAAGGGCGCCTCGATTCCCATTGTCGGTTCAGGGTCCGGGGGCGGCTGGGCAGGGGACCATTGCTGGCCGTCATACACGCACCACTGGCCTGTCTCCCCATTCAACATCCACCGCCGGCCGAGATGGTCGATCACCCTCAGCCCGGCCGCATGGGTAATGAATTCATCTTCCGATAGTTCGCCGCGATCCAATCTAGCTTGTAGCTCGCGGTACTGTTCTTCTACCTCTGCAAATCGCATCGTTGTACCTCAAAAGGCTGCCGCGGGCGGGCGCCGCCGCATTATAGCACAACTCGAGCGCCTGTCCAAGGCGAAATCCCTTGGCTTGTCCCTCGTCAGCGTACTGGCTGTTCCCATGCAGTCTCGATCACGGCAAAGTAGGGTTTAAGCGCTGTTCTCATCTCAGCATAGGGTACCAGCGAGGTGAGCAGGCGCCAATCGGCGCCATCCAGCTTGGTCTTGGGCGGGCGCTCGCGGCGCAGCAGATCGATAGCTCGTTGCAGCAGCGCCCCGGCCGTCTCCGCTTTACCGCTCATGGCCCAGGCCATGCCCCCCAGGATCAGCATCCGGGGCGATCCATAACCCGACAGGAATTCATCCAGCCGGTCCAACACAGGCTGGGGGTCGCCCACTCGCAGCACCGCTTCTGCCCAGGCTTCTTGACCGCTCTCAAAACTGAGCGGTTCGAGAGCGGCGACGGTGCGCCACTCTTCCATGGCGTCTCCGGGCTTGCCGGTCATCAAGTTCAACAGCCCGCGCTCCAGGCCAGCGTACAGTTTGTTGGTGTCTCGATCGACGTAGGCGCGGGACATGCTGTATAGCCCGGCCTCGGTCAACGCTTTGTACAGATCGGGAAGCGTTTCCTTCATCTCGTCTGGCTTTAGGGCTGTAGCCTGTTCCCAAGCCTGTACGGCATCATCCCACCGCGCCATCTCCTTGAACAGCAGAAAACGCCCATAGTGGGCTCTGCTCAATGTCTCTGTCCTGCGCTCTTTATCCTGGGCCTGGCCGGCCACGGTCACAGCCTGGTCAAAGGCAGCCAGGCTTTCGGCCAGGCGCCCTTCAAGGCGGGTCTCTTCTCCCAGAATGAGCCAGTTCCACGGGTCGTCGGGCGCTTCCTTGACCAGGGCCCGAAGGTCGGCCAGACCGGCTTCGATTTCGCCCTTTTGGATGCGCAGACTGGCCAGCCGGCGGCGCCAGACGACAGCTCGCTCGGGATCGCTATCCAGGTCCAGCATCGCCTGTTGGTGCTCAATCGCCTCTGCGAAGCGTTGTTCCCATCTGAGCAGGTCGATCAGCTCAAGGATTGCCTGTTTATGCAGACCTTCCAGCTCGGGGCGCCGGCTCAGGATCTTGTCGCTCAGGCCGCGCAGCTTTCCGATCAGACGTTGGTAGGCTGCAATGGCGTCGGGGACCAGATCGACATCTGCCAGGCTGCGCGCCTGGATAAACATGCCCTCGTAACTGCCTGGTAACGGCAAGTGTTCGGCGGGCATTCGCGATGGCTGCGACAAGGCTGTTTCCTTTCAGTCAGCTTTACTGTTCCGCATCGGCGGTGATCTTTCCTCTGCTTTTGCGGACGTGATGGTAGACATAATAGGCCAGGCCGGCGACGATGGCGATGGCAATCGGGATGTCAAAGGGACGCATGTAACCCCGCAGCTCCTCCCAGTGCTGGCCAAAAAGATAGCCGCCCCAGGCCAGCAGGGCACACCAGATGAACGACCCGACAAAGCTAAAGATGGTAAACCGGACAAAATTCATGCGCACCACGCCGGCCGGGAAGGAGATAAAGGTGCGCACGATGGGCAGCAGGCGGGAAATAAAAGCCGCCCAGTCACCCCAACGGGCGAACCAGCGGTCCGCCTTTTCCAGGTCTTCTTCGCCAACCAGGATGTATTTGCCATAGCGCTTGACGAGGGGGCGTCCGCCCCAGGCGCCCAAGGCGTAGGAGACCACCGAGCCGAGCGTGCAGCCGATGGCGCCAAACAGCCCGCCTAGCCACAGAGCCTGCCACGCCAGGGCCTGCGGCACTTCGCCGATGCCGCGGACCAGCATCCAACCGGCGAGGGGCATCGTCACTTCGCTGGGGATGGGGATGTTGGCGCTTTCGAGGGCCATGATGACCACGACGCCGAACCAGCCGATCGTTTGGAATAGGTTCATCAGAAAATCGACGAGCTGTTGTTCCAAGGCTTCCAAAGTCCGTTTGCTCCTGGCAGGAATAGGCAGCCATTATAGCATCAGCAGGAACGGTTGGCAAGTTGGCTCCCGTGATCGACTGGGGCTGTATCACGGGTCACGTATGGTGCATTGTGGTTTGACACGATACTGCAAGTCGAATACAATATCAAGCTGCAGGTTAGGTCCTCAGTTTCAGACAAAGGAGTCGAAGGAGATATGGGTAAAACGTTCGCTGAAAAGATCCTGGCCCTAAAGGCAGGGCTGGACGAGACCGTGGCCGGCCAGATCGTCACCGCCCGGCCTGACAAGCTCCTGACCCACGACAACACGTCTGCAATCGCCCAGACCTTTCGCAAGATCGGCGTGGCCCGCGTGGCTAACCCCGACATGCACGTGATCGTCCTTGATCACGTTACCCCGGCTGCCACCGAAGAGTATGCCCAGGGGCACAAGGAGGTGCGTGAGTTTGTCCGCGAGCAGGGCATC
>JAFGOG010000081.1 GCA_016926595.1 Anaerolineae bacterium | reverse complement strand
GCAGGAGCGTGCAACCACCTTCAAACAGGTGGGCCTGCTCAATCATGCCTGGGATGATTCCGCGACGCTGGTCTCGCTCGGCATCATGGACCGGGATGAGATCAGGCAACTCGCGGGGCCGAGCTACCATCCCTCGCTGCCAGACGAGATCAACATCCGCATTAACAAGGCTGCGCTGGAGCACGATCATATTGTGATCGTCGGCCCGACGTTCCCGCATGAGGTGGTGGGTTTCTCGGGTGGTGCCAAATATCTTTTCCCAGGTATCTCTGGACCGGACGTGATCAACGCTACCCACTGGTTGGGTGCGCTCGCGACAGTCGTCGGCACCATCGGGATCAAAAATACCCCCGTGCGGGCTATGGTGCACGCTGCGGCGCGACGCTTAAAGACACCGGTCACGTTAGTGGCCTTGATCGTTGAAGGCCATGACCTGGCGGGTGTGCTTGTCGGCGATGTCTATGAGGCCTGGAGCAGGGCGGCCGACGTGTCATCGCATCGGCATATCCAATGGTGTGATCATCCGTACAAACGCGTGTTGTCCTGCTGTCCAACCATGTACGACGAGCTTTGGACCGCGGGCAAATGTATGTACAAGATGGAGCCCGTTGTGGAAATTGGGGGAGAGGTCGTGATTTACGCCCCGCATCTGGAGGTGGTCAGCCCGGTCCACGGGAGATATATTTATCAAATAGGCTATCACATCCTAGCCTATTTTTTGCGTGACTGGGATCGTTACAAACACGTGCCACTGGGCGTGCTGGCACACAGCACGCACGTGCGCGGTTCGGGCGTGATGGTCGGTGACGACCGCGGCATCGAGAAGGCCAATGTCAAGGTCACGCTGGCCAGCAATATATCGGCCGACGACTGCACCAAGCTGAACCTGGGCTACCTGGATCCGACCGGCATCAACCCGGCCGACTGGCAGAATCGGGAGGATGAAGGTATCCTCTACGTGGCAAAGGCCGGTGAAAAGCTTTTCAAAGTGAGGAGTGTGTGATGAATTATGGTATGAGCTTAAAACCCGAGGGTGCGCTGGACCTGGTGTCGCTGGGCGCACTGATCCATCGCCTGGACCCGGGGGTCATCCCTTTTCGGAAGGCCACCCATTGTGACATTCACGTGAGTGGCGGCGAGTTTAATGTGGCGGCCAACCTGGCCGACTGCTTTGGTTTGAGAACGGGCATCGTCACCGCAATGGTGGACTATCCCATCGGTGATCTGATCGCTGAACGGGTGCGGGCAATGGGCGTCACTCCCTTCTACAAGCACTTTGAACACAATGGAGTGACCGGCCCGAACATGGCAACGGTATACAGCGACCGCGGCCAGGGCGTGCGTGCGCCGGTAGTGTTCTACAACCGCTGCAACGAAGCCGCTGCGCAGCTCAAGCCGGGCGATTTCGACTGGGCCCGGATCTTTGCGGGTGGCGTGCGTTGGTTCCACAGCGGCGGCATCTTTGCCGCGCTTTCCGAGACCACAGGAGAGTTGATCATTGAAGGGATGAAGGCGGCCAAGGCGGCTGGCGCGGTTACCTCCATTGACCTCAACTACCGCGCCAAGCTGTGGAACCTGTGGGGCGGGCACAAGGTCGCTTTGAAGGTGTTCAGGCGTATCGTGGAGAATGTCGATGTCATCGTCGGCAACGAAGAGGACCTTCAGATGGGCCTCGGCGTCCCTGGGCCGAAGGTGGCGGCCAAGTCCAAACTAGACCCGAGCGTCTTCTTTGGTATGATCGACCAGGTGACTGACATGTACCCGCACGTCAAGGTTGTAGCGACTACCCTGCGCGAGGTGCACTCGACCAATCGCCACAGTTGGAGTGCAGTTGCCTGGATCAACGGCGAGACCTATCACGCGCCCACCTGTGAGTTGGACGTGTTGGATCGCGTAGGTGGCGGCGACGGCTATGCCGCGGGCTTTTTCTACGGACTGCTATCCGGCGCAGCCCAGCAGGAAGCGGTCAACCTGGGCTGGGCTCACGGTGCACTGTTGACCACCTTCCCCGGCGACACGACGATGGCGACTGTTGACCAGGTTCGCGCCTTTGCAGAGGGTGGCTCGGCGCGCATCCAGCGTTGATTTCATGAGAGAATTGGAGAATAGAGATGACCCAAGCAGACATCGCTCTGATCGGCCTGGCCGTCATGGGGCAAAACCTGGTGTTGAACATGGCCGACCACAACTTGACCGTGGCCGTCTTTAACCGCACCCCCTCCGTGGTGGACGAGTTTGTCAGCGGACCGGCCAAGGGCGCCAGCGTCATTGGCACACATTCCCTGGAAGAGCTGGTGGCGGCGCTGAAGCGGCCGCGGCGGGTGATGATGCTGGTGAAGGCTGGCCAGCCGGTGGATGACTTTATTGAGAAGCTGATCCCACTGCTAGAGCCCGGCGACATCATCATCGACGGTGGCAACTCTAACTACGAGGACAGCATCCGCCGCACGGCAACCGTCGAATCGAAGGGGCTGCTCTTCATTGGTACCGGGGTCTCCGGCGGCGAGGAGGGCGCGCGGTACGGCCCCTCCATCATGCCGGGGGGCTCGCCAGCGGCCTGGCCAGCGGTCAAGCCGATCTTCCAGGCAATTGCCGCCAAGGTCCCTGAAGGCGATCCCAACGGCACGCCCTGCTGTGATTGGGTGGGCGAGAATGGCGCGGGGCACTTTGTCAAGATGGTGCACAATGGCATAGAATACGGCGACATGCAGATCATTGCCGAGGCTTATCACCTGATGAAAGAGGGCCTGCGGCTGAGCAACGACGAGATGAGCACCGTCTTTGGCCGCTGGAACATGGGCGTGCTGGAGTCGTACCTGATCGAGATCACGCGCGACATCCTGGGCTATCGTGATAAAGAGGGCCAGGCTGTGGTGGACCTGATCCTGGACAGCGCCGGGCAAAAGGGCACCGGCAAGTGGACCGTGGCCTCAGCGCTGGAGCAGGGCACGCCGCTTACATTGGTCGGCGAGGCCGTGTTTGCTCGTTTTCTGTCTTCGTTGGTGAGCGAGCGCACAGCCGCTGCCCAGGTGCTGGAAGGGGAGAGGGGCCAGTTTGCCGGAGATCGAGCCGCCTTCCTGGCCGACCTGGAGCAGGCAGTTTATGCGGCCAAGATCGCCTCGTATGCGCAGGGCTACATGCTGATGCGCGAGGCAGCGCAGGTCTATGGATGGCATCTCAACCTGGGTGGCATCGCGTTGATGTGGCGGGGCGGCTGCATTATCCGCTCAGCCTTTCTGGGCAAGATCAAGGAGGCGTTCGATGCTGACCCCGAGCTGAGTAATCTGCTGTTGGCGCCCTACTTTCGCGCTGCCATGACGGGAGCCGAAGGGGCGTGGCGTCGCGTCGTGGTGACGGCAGTGCAGTTGGGTGTCCCCGTGCCGGCCCTGTCCAGCGCGCTGGCGTTCTATGACGGCTATCGCCGCGAGCGCCTGCCTGCCAACTTGACCCAGGCCCAGCGTGACTACTTTGGCGCCCACACCTACGAGCGGGTGGACCGGCCGCGCGGTCAGTTTTTCCACACCAACTGGACTGGCCACGGGGGCGAGGTGACGTCGCGGGCTTATCAGGCTTGAGAGGAGATCAGGTTTGCGCAGAGGATAGTACCTTGCCGTTTGCAAAGGAGAACAGTATGCCAGAACAGGCACAATCCACACTTGAGCAATTGAGCATCAATACCCTCCGTTTCCTGTCGGCGGACGCCGTGCAGCATGCCAAATCGGGCCATCCTGGCCTGCCCATGGGTGCCGCCCCGCTGGCCTATGCCATCTGGACCCGCCATTTGCGGCATAACCCGGCCGACCCGGCCTGGGCTAACCGAGATCGTTTTGTCCTGTCTGGCGGACACGGCTGCATGTTATTGTACAGCCTGCTCTACCTGAGCGGTTACGACCTGCCGCTGGAGGAGCTGAAACGCTTCCGTCAGTGGGGGAGTTTAACGCCGGGCCACCCGGAGTATGGCCTGACGCCGGGCATCGAGACCACGACTGGTCCCCTGGGGCAGGGCTTTGCCAACGGGGTGGGGATGGCCATAGCCGAAGCGCATCTGGCACAAGTATTCAACCGGCCGGGTCACGAGATCATCGATCACTATGTCTATGCCATCGTCACCGATGGTGACTTGATGGAAGGAGTGGCGTCAGAGGCGGCCTCGCTGGCTGGTCACCTGCGCCTGGGCAAGCTGATCTACCTGTACGACGACAATCAGATCTCCATCGAAGGCTCGACTGACCTGGCCTTTACCGAGGATCGGGGCAAGCGCTTTGGGGCCTACGGCTGGCACGTGTTGCGGGTCGAGGATGGACTGGATGTGGAGGCCATCCATCGGGCTATTCAGAAGGCAAAGGCCGATCTGCGCCCCTCTCTTATCATGGTGCGCACCACGATCGGCTATGGTCTGCCCAGCCGTGCTGGCACTGCCCAGGCTCACGGCGAGCCGCCGGGCGATGCGGAGTTGAACGGCGCCAAAGAGAGACTCGGCTGGCCGGTGGAGCCGCGCTTCTACGTGCCAGACGAGGTGCTGGCCTTCTTCCGCCAGGCGGTCGTTCTGGGTGCAGAGGAGGAAAAGGCCTGGCAACAAAAGTTTGAGGCCTACCGGACTGCGCACCCCGACCTAGCGGCCGAATTGGAGCGGCGGCTGGCGGGCCATCTGCCGGAGGACTGGGCAGAGGGTTTACCCGAATTCCCGCCGGATGAGAAGGGGCTGGCCACGCGCGCTGCTTCCGGCAAGGTCCTCAACGCCCTAGCGGGCAGGCTGCCCGAGTTGGTTGGTGGGTCGGCCGATTTGGCGCCCTCGACCAAAACCTGGATAGCAGACAGCCCTGCTTTCACGATCGATGGTCGTGAGGGGCGCAACTTTCACTTTGGCGTGCGCGAGCACGGGATGGGCGCGGTCGTGAATGGCATGGCCTATCATGGCGGCGTCATACCCTTTGGGGCGACCTTTATGGTCTTTTCTGATTATATGCGGCCTGCCATTCGGATAGCCGCGATCTCGCATCTGGGTTCGATCTGGGTCTTTACTCATGATAGCATCGGTGTGGGTGAAGATGGCCCCACGCACCAGCCGGTTGAGCACCTGGCTGCATTGAGGGCCATGCCCAATCTGGTGACGTTACGACCGGCCGACGCCAACGAGGTCCGCGAGGCGTGGAAAATCGCTATTGAGAACCGCCAACGCCCCACGGCGTTGGCGCTCACGAGGCAACCCCTGCCTACGCTGGACCGGACCCTGTTTGCGCCGGCGGAGGGCGTCAAACGAGGTGCCTACGTCCTGGCTGACCTGGGAGGGGGCAAGCCGCAGATCATTCTGATGGCCAGCGGCTCGGAGGTGAGCTTGATCGTGCAAGCCGGACAGCGCCTGGCAGAGCAGAAAGTTGCCGTTCGCCTGGTATCCTTCCCAAGCTGGGAGTTGTTTGCCGAGCAGGAGCCAACCTACCAGGACGGGGTTCTGCTGCCGGAGGTCGAGGCACGCCTGGCGGTGGAGGCGGGCGTCTCCCAGGGTTGGCACCGTTGGGTGGGATCCAGGGGGCGCGTCCTCGGGTTGGATCGCTACGGCGCATCGGCGCCGGCCAAGGTCGTCTTTGAGAACCTTGGCTTTGCGGCCGACCGGATAGTAGATCTTGCCGCAGAATTACTATAGGGTCCGGGCAGAAGCTTGCCTGGGTCGACTTGGAGGAAAATGTGAATACGGTACAAGCTCTTTATTCCATGGGGCAATCGGTCTGGTACGACAATATCCAGCGTGGTTTGCTGCGCAATGGTGAGATGGCTGGCATGATTGAGCGCGGGGAGGTGCGCGGCGTCACATCCAATCCGACGATATTTATGACTGCCATCACGAGATCGCAGGACTATGATGACGGGCTGGAGCCCCTGATCCAGGCCGGCTGGAACGCAGAGCAGATTTTTTGGCAGCTTGCGGTGGATGACATTCAGGCGGCGGCAGACCTGTTCCGGCCCCTGTACGAACAGAGTGGCGGCGGCGATGGCTATGTTAGCCTGGAGGTCAACCCCTATCTGGCGCAGGATGCCGAGCGTACGTTGGTCGAGGTCAAGCAGCTCTGGCAGCGGGTCGACCGGCCGAACCTGATGGTCAAGATCCCCGCCACTCAGGCCGGTCTGCCAGCGATCACGGACGCCATCGCGGCTGGTATTAACGTCAACGTCACCTTGATCTTTTCGCGCAAGCGCTACGTGGGCGTGATGGATGCCTACCTGAGGGGCCTGGAGCAGCGGGTAGCTCAGGGACTGTCCCTCGATTCCATCGCTTCGGTGGCGTCGTTCTTTGTCTCTCGCGTGGACACCAAGGTGGATGCTCGCCTTCAGGACCTCGGCGACCAGGCCGGGCGAGCGACCGAGTTGCTGGGTAAAACCGCTATCGCTAATACCAGGCTGGCCTACGCGGACTTTAAAGAGATGTTTGCTGCTGACCGCTTCCAAACCCTCGGGGCCAAAGGAGCGCGCGTGCAGCGCCCGCTGTGGGCATCCACCAGCACCAAGAACCCGGCCTACCGCGACGTGCTCTATGTGGAAGAATTGATCGGCCCGAGCACGGTGAGCACTATCCCGCCCCAGACGCTGAAGGCATTCCTGGAGCATGGGCAGGTGCGCCCCAGCCTGGAAGAAGACCTGGCGGGGGCCCGCCGGATTTTGGATGATCTGGAGGCGCTGGGTATCTCTATGGACCTTGTGACGGATGAGCTGGAACACGAGGGCGTCAAGGCCTTTGCCGACGCTTTTACTGAGCTGCTGGGCGCAGTGGACGCGCGCCGTCAGGCCACAAGGACGGTCAACTCCAAGCCTTGAGGTTTTCCCAGGGGAAGGACTATGAGCAGTTTGATACCTCGCACCCTTTCCACGGAAGGGGTGCTGCAGGAACTGCAATACGAGTTAGGATGAAGGGAGGATAATATGTCTGGCCTCCGGGAGTCGCCTGCCTGGCAGGCGCTTGTCAGACACCAGCATGCTATGGCTGGAGTGCAGATGCGGGATCTCTTTGCCGGCGATCCCCAACGCTTTGAGCGCTTTTCGCTGCGGCTGGGGGACGTCCTCTTGGACTATTCCAAGAACCTCATCACTGGGGAGACCATGTCACTCCTGCTGGACCTGGCCCGACAGGCGAATCTGACTGCGCACATTGAGGCCATGTTCAGCGGGGAAAAGATCAACACCACCGAGAACCGGGCCGTGCTGCACGTTGCTCTACGCAACCGTAGCAATCGATCCATCCGGGTGGGCGGTCAGGATGTCATGCCCGATGTGAACCGTGTGCTGACCCAGATGCGGCGATTCAGCGAAGCGGTCCGCTCGGGGGAGTGGCGAGGATTCACCGGGCAGGTCATTACTGACGTGGTCAACATCGGCATCGGGGGCTCTGATCTGGGACCCAAAATGGTCACTACGGCGCTCAAGCCCTACAGCAAGCCGGGCCTGCGGGTTCACTATGTGTCCAACGTGGACAGCACCGATCTGGTAGAGACTCTCAAGTTCGTCAACCCGGAGACAACATTGTTCCTGGTGGCCTCCAAGACTTTTGCGACGCAGGAGACGATGGCCAACGCGCACTCTGCCCGGGACTGGTTCCTGGCGGCAGCCGGAGAAGAGGCGGCCGTTGCCCGGCACTTTGTGGCTATGTCCACCAATCGGGCGGCCGTCGCCCAGTTCGGTGTCGACCCGGGAAATATGTTTGAATTCTGGGACTGGGTCGGGGGGCGCTACTCCCTGTGGTCGGCCATCGGGCTGTCAATTGCGCTCTATCTGGGCATGGATCGCTTTGAGGAGTTATTGGCCGGTGCTCATGGGGTCGACAGGCACTTTTGTGCTGTACCGTTGGAGAAGAATATCCCGGTCATCATGGCCTTGTTGGGTATCTGGTACAATAACTTTTACGGAGCTCAGTCCCACGCCATCCTGCCCTATGACCAGTACCTGGCCCACTTTCCGGACTATTTCCAGCAGGGAGATATGGAAAGTAACGGCAAGCGTGTCACCCGCGAGGGCGAGTGGATCGACTACCAGACCGGCCCTGTCATTTGGGGGCAGCCGGGCACGAACGGTCAGCACGCCTTCTATCAGTTGATTCATCAGGGAACGAAACTGGTTCCCTGTGATTTCCTGGCGGCAGCGCAAAGCCAGAACCCGCTGGGTGAGCATCACGTGCTGCTGCTCTCGAATTTCTTCGCGCAGACCGAGGCGCTGATGAGAGGTAAGAGCGAGGAAGAGGCTCGCGCCGAGCTGGAAAGGGAGGGGGTTTCGGGCTCGCAACTGGACAGGTTGGCGGCCGCCAAGACCTTTCCCGGGAACAAGCCGACGAACTCTTTCCTCTATCCAAAGCTGACACCAGAGGTCCTGGGCTCGCTGATCGCGTTGTATGAGCACAAGATCTTTACTCAGGGTGTCATCTGGAATGTCAATTCCTTTGACCAGATGGGGGTCGAATTGGGCAAGCAACTGGCCAAAGCCATCTTGCCGGAACTCGAGGGGGAGCAGCAGGTCACGACGCATGACGCCTCGACCAATGGTCTGATCAACTGCTACAAGAGTATCCGCTAGTCTCAGAGTGGAGATGAGAACATGACGCAAATTCTAGATATGGATGATGTGTTGGGCCTGATCATGGGCGGGGGACAGGGCACGCGACTATGGCCATTGACTATGAAGCGATCGAAACCGGCGGTGCCCCTGGCTGGCAAATACCGGCTGGTCGACATTCCTATCAGCAACTGCCTCCATGCCGGCATCGAAAAAATTGCTATTCTGACGCAATTCAGATCAGTCTCACTCCACCGTCACATCCTGCGCACCTATCGGCGTGATATGTTCACCGATGGCTGGGTGGAGATCCTGGCGGCCGAACAGTCTCCGGAGCACACCGACTGGTATCAAGGCACGGCCGACGCCGTCCGCCAACAGTGGGTCGAGATCAAGAATTCCGGGACCAAATACGTTCTGGTCCTTGCCGGCGATCACCTCTACCGCATGGACTATCGCGGATTTGTGAACTACCATGTGGAGACCGGGGCTGACATCACGCTGGCGGTGCAGCCGGTGGAGGCCGAGCATGCTCCAGGATTCGGGATCCTGAAGCGCAGCCCGGATGGCGAGATTGTGAGCTTTACCGAAAAGCCCAAGCCGGAGGCCCTGACTGGCCTGGAGAGCCTGCCGGGCTCGGCCAAGCCTTACTTGGCCTCGATGGGTATCTATGTCTTTTCGACCGAGCTGCTGCGCGAACTGCTGGCGGCACCGGGCGATGACTTTGGTAAGCACATCATCCCCCAGGCAATGCCCAACTACCGCTTGATGGGATATGTCTTTGATGGCTATTGGGCCGATATCGGGACCATCCGCCGCTTCTACGAAGTGAATCTGGAGCTGGTCTCCCCCAACCGGCCGATAGAGTTGTTGGACCCGCGCTGGCCTGTCTATACCCATCCGCGCTTCTTGCCCCCTTCTGAGGTTCGCGGGACACGGCTCGATGAGGTGTTGGTCGCCGAGGGGACTTGTATCTACCATTCTGACATCACCAATTCGGTGGTTGGCCTGCGCAGCATCATAGGCCCCAGGGTGACGGTCCACTCATCGGTGCTCATGGGCGCGGACTATTACGAATCAGATGCAGAAAAGGCTGAGAACAGACGGTTGGGCCGCCCGGACGTCGGAATTGGGGAAGGCGCGGTCATCAAAGGCGCCATCATTGACAAGAACGCGCGCATCGGTCGTAATGTTCAGATTCGCCACCTCGCTGACCGGCCGGATTATGACAGCGAGGACTGGGTGGCGAGAGAGGGGCTGGTGATCGTGCCCAAGAGCGCAGTCATTCCCGATGGCGCAGTGATCTAGGGTCAATAAGGAGGTCCATCCAATGCGTGTCCACCTACTCGCAGGGAAACTCGCGCCTCGAGAGCTTCTTGTCAATGTGCCGCGGCTGGTCTCAGCCTACTATACCCGCCGGCCGGATCCAGAGAACCCTGCCCATCGAGTTGCTTTTGGTACTTCTGGGCATCGTGGTTCGTCGCTGAGTCACAGTTTCAATGAGGACCACATCCTGGCCGCCTGCCAGGCGATCAGTGAGCTGAGGCGCGCAGGGGGTATCTCTGGGCCGCTATTCCTGGGGATGGATACGCACGCTCTGTCTGAGCCGGCGCTCTACACGGCCGTGGAGGTGTTTGCCGCCAATGGAGTGGAGATCATGGTGCAGAGCGGGCTGGGCTATACCCCCACACCGGTCATTTCCCACGCCATTCTCGGTTACAATCGCGGCCGGACATCAGGACTGGCTGATGGTGTGGTCATCACTCCGTCCCACAATCCGCCGGGCGATGGTGGCATCAAATACAATCCGCCGGAGGCCGGACCGGCCGACACTGGAACCACGAAATGGATCCAGGACCGGGCCAACGAGAT
>JAFGOG010000546.1 GCA_016926595.1 Anaerolineae bacterium | reverse complement strand
GCGGGCGCGCGCCAGCAACGCGATGAGGAGTCCAGCGCCGAGGCTATCGATAGAGAGCACCTCGCTCAAATTGAGGATGATAACCCGGGTGTTGCTGCTGGCTGCGTTGTATGCGGCCAAGAGCACTTCTTCAGCAGAGCTGGTGATTTCGCCCCGGAGATCCAGGATCCTGATCCCTTCAGCCGGGCTGCGCACATCAATCTGCAAATTGGGCTGCGACATGTGAATAGCTCCTATCCTTTCCGGAAAACAAGCTGGGCTTTAGCCCAGCCACTTGCCGGCCAAGCAGCCGACATAGGCCACCGCTGTGCTCAGGGCTGTTCCCCAGATCATGTCCATGACGGTGACGATCAGGGGCCAGTCCTTTATGGTGGCAAGGTTCGTCAGGTCATACGTGGCACAGGCAATCAGTCCAAACAGCGCCCCGCGCAGCAAGGCCGAGCCAGACTGCATCGATCGCCAAGAAGGCAACAAATGTCGCAAGATAGAGTTTGACAATAACCCTCCCGTTGGGTTCGACGCCAGCGGGAGGATCGACCTCATCTATTGCGCATGATGCAGGGCACATAGGTACAGCAGCAGCCGCTGCCCTGCCCGGCAGGCGCCGAGGGTCCCAGCAGGAGGTAGGCCCCGCCGGCTGAGACGTTGTCGGCCTGCGGCCCGAAACTCGTGAGCTGATAGCCCCCGCCCGCTAGAATCCCCGCCTCGACCTGGTAGCGGGGCGCTGATAACGCGCCGGCGCCCGTGCCCAGGGGCACAAAGGCGAGCAAGATGAACAACAGGGTGATTCGTATTTTCATCGGCCTGCCTCCTATTGCAAGGTCACGAGCACCTGGATCAACCCGGTGCCCGAGTCCCACGCTTCCAGGGCCTTGCCCAGGATGGTGCCCGGCAACGCGCTCTCGCGGTCGGCGCGCATGGCATGGCCCGGCGTCGCCGACGTAACCAGCAGGTCGCCAGGGCGGATCGGCCCGTTCTCGGCCGAGACCTTGCAGGACACCACGCCCAGGATCGTCACCGGCAGGCCGCCGGCCTGAGCGTCACCCGTCACCGAGCGCCCGCCCACGAACGCGGGCGCTGCCGAGTAGACGCCAACCACGGCTGGCGAATAGCCTGCCGAAGCGCGTTCCGCCGCGCCGCTGCCCGAAGCGCTGACGACCAAGACATCTCCTGGTTCGTAGGCTGCCTCGTCGCCTACAAGCGGCATCGTGACGGCGAAATCGTTGGTCGGGGCAGCAAAACCGACCTTGGAGCGCACTTCGCCAGTGTTGAGCACGGCAAAGTCCTCGTCGCCCTTTTTTCCGCTGCCATAGTAGACGCCGCCGACAGGCCCCACGACGTGCACCCCATCCCAGCCGGCAGTGCTGACCAGGACGCCGTCCTGGCCCGCAGACGCGACCCACATGCCGGCCACGGCCGCCGACCAGACCGACACACCGCTCCAACCGGCAGAATGCACATACACCCCGTGATCGCCAGACGAACCAACATAAATGCCATTCCCACCGGCGCCATCCACGCGGATGCTGTCGCTGTTGGTGCTGTTGGCATAGATTCCGTAGCCGTTAGTGCTGTAGCCCTCCACACCACGGCCATCGGTGCTGCGGCCCACGACGCCGGTGCTACTCTGGCTTTCGCCATACACACCCAGGCCAGTGCCCGTGGCGTAGCCCCGCAGCCCATTGCCATTGCCGCCGTTCCAGCCCCAGATACTGGGGCCGTTGCCATAGTTGTAGACCTTGAAAGCGCCGTTCGACCAGGCGATATCGGCGTACCATTCCTCACCCACGTGGTCGTGGGGACAGGCTGCGCCCGCCGTTGGGGCGTCCGGCGCGGCAGGCGAGGCGGCGTTCAATCGCTGGCGGGGGAGCAAGGGGGTGAACCCGGCTTCCCCGGGTCCCCGCACCCCCACGGCCAGCCAGCGACCGCCGCTGTCAAGCGCCGCCGCCGGGATGGCCGTCACACGGCCCAGGGCCAGCTCGAAGGCGCCCCCCGCAACCACCACGTCGCTTTGCACCTCCGACCACAGCGGCTTGCCGCCGCTCTCGGCTGCGTACAGGGCAAACGAAAAGTCGTAGAGGCCATCGGCCACGGGCTGGCCCGCTGCATCGGCCAGCGTGCCGGCGTAGGGGAGAGTTCCGTCCCCGCCAGCAGCCTGTGACGACAACGGCCAGGCCTGGGCCATGCTGGCGCCACTAGGGCCAAGGCCCACCGCCAACAGCACAGTACCGACCACCAACACGACGAGCAGAATCCTCTTCACAGACATTGTCCTTTCCCTCCTAGTTCTGATTTTCGCTCAACGTCAGCTTGACGGTATAGATGTAAATATCCGCGCCACTTCCGCTGCCGCCAAAGCTCATGTTAAATTGCACCCAGGTCGAGTTGTCGATGGGCAATCGTGGAGGCGAGGCGCTCACCGGGTAGCAGGTGTAGGTTGTGCTCGAATGGGACGTGGGATCCTGGAGATAGGTTTCCCAGCCCACATCGCTGCCGTTGTTTTTGTAGACCCCGGTGGCAGAGATAAAGGTCCAGGCCGCGGGTGCCTTGTAGCACACCTCCAGCGACTTGACGTAGAGCATCGAGCCAAAGAGGCTACCGAACGTCGACACGGGCATGGACGCGTAGCGAGCGCCGCTACCCGACAGGTTGCGGATGCGCACTCCGCCGTTGTCCAGGGGCGTAAGACCAAGGAGACCCTGGTCCTCCTCGCGAGCGACCAGGTCGTGCGGGCTGAGGTAGAGAACCAAGTCGGCTGAGCTGTAGATCCGACCGGTACCCACGGCGCTGAGGGCCGCCCCGCCCGAGCTGTAGCCGACCACGCCCGGCCCCGTGCCCCCATTCCAGCCATACACGCCGGCCTGACTGATGGACGAGGCTTCGCCCCGCACGCCAGCTCCGGTGGTGCTATGCCCCAGGACGGCGATGCCATTGGCGCTGCGGCCATAGACGCCATAACCGGCGCCGGTATTCTCCCCGAACACCCCCCCCTTGCCACTCACTGAGGATCGACCATAGACGCCTACTCCCTGGCTGTTTGTGCCCACCACGCCTGCCGAGTCGACATCCTGCGTCTCGCCCCACAGGCCATCATCGTTGTCGCTGTAGCCATGGATGCCCACCCCGCTACCCGTGTTCAGGACTCGTAGGCCAAAGTCGTCGTCAGTGCCGATCCACTCCTCGCCAAAGTGGTTGTGGGGGCAGGCCCCGCCGGCGGTCGCGCCAGAGGGTGAGGCGGGGGCAACAGCGCTCACCCGTTGGCGAGGGGTTAGGGGGGTATAGTCCGCCTCACCGGGTCCACGCACGGCCACGGACAGCCACAGGTCCGCCGTGCCGAGCGTCGCTTCCGAGATGGGATTCATACGACCCAGGCGCAGCGCCAGATCGCCGTCCCAAACCTGGACGCCGGGCTGAGCCTCCGACCACAGCATCTCTCCGCCGATTTCGGCGGCGTACAGGGAAAACCGAAAGTCGTAGGCGCCATCGGCCACGGGCTGGCCCGAAGGGTCAGCCAGCTTGGCAGTGTAGGGGATGGTTCCCACCTCCCCACCGCCCCCTGCAAGCGGGGGCAACGCCTGAACAGTTGCACCACGCCCAGAGCCGATTCCCGCGGCCAGCGCCAAGGCACCGACCGCCAACACGACGAGCAAAAGCCTTTTCCCAGACATTGCACCTATCCCTCCTCTCAAAGTTCGGGTCGGTCCACAATGCCTGCTGCGAAGACCCGGTTCACACACATCCAGCAACGCTAAAGGCCCACCATCTCGTCGAGGTGGGTCAACTCAAAGGCTCGCCGACAATGCTCGCTCAAACCATAGGCCAGCAGCTGCTGCTTCCGCCTGCGGGCGCGCGCCAGCAACGCGATGAGGAGTCCAGCGCCGAGGCTATCGATAGAGAGCACCTCGCTCAAATTGAGGATGATAACCCG
>JAFGOG010000545.1 GCA_016926595.1 Anaerolineae bacterium | reverse complement strand
AGCATGGGCTTGCGCCGTAGCATCGTTCCGCGAGCATGACCCCGGAGAGCTCTTGTTGTGCCTGGGCCCCCTGGGGCTGGTCTTGCAGAAACTCGGTAAGCGGCCCGAAGCCCAGGCATGCCTGGAAGAACAGGAAACGCTATTGACTGCCATAGCAGCCGGCCCTTTGCCGATGCTCTCGGCAAAGGGCTGTCTGCTCCTTGCAGCCGTGGCCGTGGCTGACGTGGAACGAACGCGCCGTTACTACCGGGATGTCTTGGCCTGCCAGGGCCAGCACCACTGGTTTCTGGTGGACCGCATCCTGGGCCAGGCGGCCCTCCTGCTGGGAGACTATGCGGCGGCAGGCGAACACCTGGCCGCCGCCGAGTTGCTGGCCCGGCGGGAAGGACTGCCGCCGGAGCTGGGTCGCGTGCTGGCGGCCCAGTCCGACATAGCGTTGGCCCAAGGCGGGCCGGGGAGCGCCCAAAACGCCCGTGGGCTACTGGGTCAAGCCCTGGCCATCTGGCGAGAACTAGGTGTGCCGGACAAAGTCAACCAGATCCGCCAACGGCTGCGCGACCTGCCGCGCCAGCCCGGCGAGCGGCCCCGCGATCCACTGCCGGCCGGCCTCAGCCGCCGCGAGGCCGAGGTGCTGAAGCTGGTGGCGGCCGGCCTCTCCAACCGCGATATCGCCGAACGCCTCGCCCTCAGCGAGAGCACCGTAGCGAGACACGTCTCCTCGATTTTCGCCAAGACCGCCACCGACAACCGCGTCGAGGCGGCCGGCTTTGCCCATCGGCACGGGTTAGCGTAGCCCTCCCCATTTCTTGACAAATTCTGAGGATGTGCCCGGGCTCTATCCGTGGTACACTAGAGCTAGCTGCACGAAGCCACCGGGCCGGCAGCGACAGGTACGAGACAGTATCTCATTCGTGGCGACGCACCACCACCGATGAAAACAGTGAGCAGGTTGGTCGCGTCGACCCAAACGGACTGTTTTCGAAGCAGGAATAGGAGGCCAACCAAGGAGGTTATGATGAAGGTCAAACGAGTCGTGTTCACAGTACTGGCAGTCAGCATGCTATTGCTGGCCACGGGCATCGGCATCGGTGCGGGCAGTCCCGCCAGCGCATTACCGGGGCCGAGTGCGGAACAGACAGGAGTAACCATCCCCTACGCCGGCCGCCTGAGCGATGCGGTCGGGCAGCCGGTCGCGAATGGCAGCTACGATCTCGTGTTCACCCTGTACGGCACCACGGTGGACGGAGAGCCGCTCTGGTCAGAGATGCAACAGGGCGTCGCGGTGTCGGCAGGCGAGTTCCTCACCTACCTGGGCAGCGTCGAGGCCATCCCCACAGCGCTCGGCGGGCAGGACCTCTGGCTGGCCGTGAGCGTGCGCGGTCCGGGCGACGCCGGGTTCACCGCGCTGACCCCTCGCCAGCGAGTGCGTGCAGCTACACCGGATCAGGGTGCACCCTGTGCTCATGATCACTTTGGGGAGCATTGGACCGGCGATAGCGGTGCTCAGGGCAATGGACTCCGCGTGGAAAACACCTGGACCGACGGTTACGGCATCACCGGAGTTGCGCACACCGGTGTGAACGCTCTTGGCGTGCTTGGATGGACCACTTCAGGCACCGGCGTCAAGGGACAGAGCACCTCCAACGTCGGCGTCGAGGGCATGAGCACTTCTGGCGACGGCGTCTGGGGCCACAGTGAAACCGGTACAGGAGTCTACGGCAGCGGTGACTATGGGCTCCACGGAATGGGCACTACGTACGGTGTGAATGGTTATAGCTCCGACGGCACCGGCGTATATGGGATCAGTGGGCACTACGCCGTGCACGCCCTGGGCACCGGGGGCACGTCAGCTCACCCCGCTCTCCGCGCCGACAACTGGAATTCAACCAACGGCATGGCTGCCTACTTTACCAACAACAGCGGGCACCCCACCCTCGAAATGGACCAGGCCGGAAGCGGCCGGGTACTGGACCTGCAAAACGGCGGCGACTCGAGCGGCGCCGGCGGCGACGACTTTATCGCCGGCTACAGCCGGGACAGCGACTTGGACATGCAGTTCCGGATTACCAGCAGCGGCCAGGGCCGCTCGGACGTAGGCTGGACGACCCCGGCGGAGGACTTTGCCGAAATGCTCCCGGCCGTGCAAGGACTGGAGCCGGGCGACGTGCTGGTCATCGGCCCGGACGGGAGGTTGGCCCGTTCCACCGAAGCCTACCAGACCAGCGTAGCCGGTGTATACTCGACCCAGCCCGGTTTCCTGGGCGGCCAGCCGGTGGAAGGAGAGGTGGAGGGCGCCATCCCCCTGGCCGTGGTCGGCGTGGTACCGGTCAAGGTCTCGGCTGAGAACGGCCCCATCCGCCCGGGCGACCTGCTGGTCAGTTCCTCCACGGCGGGCTACGCGATGCGGGCCGGCCCCAACCCGCCGCAGGGCTCCGTCCTCGGCAAGGCGATGGGCAAGTGGGACGCGGGTCTCGGCGTCATCACCATGTTGGCGACGCTCCAGTAGGAGGTATAGCGATGAGAACCCTGATTGCGCTTCTGCT
>JAFGOG010000544.1 GCA_016926595.1 Anaerolineae bacterium | reverse complement strand
GGAACTGCCGATGGCCCTGCAGCGCGTGGCCACCAACATCCGCATCCACCCCGACGTGGCCGAAACCTTGCAGGCCGTCGCCGAGACACTCGACGAGGACAGCCCACTGGCGGCCGAACTGCGGCGTACGGCGCGCGACCTGCGCTCGCACGGGCGACAGGCGCTGGACGAGTTCGAGGCCCGCGCCCAACTGGTCTCGCCGTCGCTGTCCGCCGTCGCCTTTCAGTTGGCTCGCTATGCCGAACGCGGCAGCGGCTCATTCAGCGATGCCTTTACCGGCGCCGCCGAGAACCTGCACAAGATCCTGGAGGGACGGAGCAAGGCCGAAGCCAAGTCGTCGGAGGCGATGGGCGCGATCAAGATCATCCCGGCCATGTTGGCCCTGGTGATGCTCTACTTTATGAACGACCCGACGATGAAATCGACCTTCCAGATGCCGCTGATGCAGGTCTTCCTGGCCATCCTGGCCGGGTGGATGGGCTTGGGCTACTGGTTTATGAGAGGCATGATCGAGGATATCGGATAGATGAGCGAACCAACCCTTGTAGCCAGCATTCTCTGCGAAGATATTCTGCCTTCATCGTTGATCGACGGGCGGATCACCCTCTACCGGGTGGTCTTTGACCTGGCCGCCGACCGCTTCCCGGCCCGCGCGCAGCGTCTCTTTGCGGTGAACCTGTGGCGCGGCGGGCACGGCGAATACACCGGCCGGGTGCAGATCGTCACCCCTTCCGGGCAGATCGCCGCCGAAGCGGAAAGCGTATTCCAGGCGCGGCCGGACGGCCACCACACGCAGATCGTCAAGTTCGACCACCTGGCGCTGCCCGAACCGGGTGAGTACGCCGTCGTCACCGCGCGCAGCGGCCAGATCGTGCAGACCTACACCGTCGTCGTCGCAGATAGCACACAGAAGAAGGAGAACTGACCGTGGCCCTATTTGCCGCATTCCTGGCCGCGCTGACCGTGGCCTATACGGTGTACCAATTGATCCCAATTCCGGCTTCCTATTGGGCCGGCCGCCTGGCCGAAACCTTTGACGAGCACGCTGCCGAACCGCTTCCGGCCTGGCGAGCAGCTTTGTTACTCATCAGTGGGCCGCTGGGGCGCTTCGCGCCGGCCAACTTTGTCAAGGGCATCCAAACCAAACTCTACTGGGCGCAGCTTCAGGGCGAGTGGAAAGGCTGGGAGCCATTGACCTTTCTGGCCCTGTGCGTCGTCGCCGGCGTAGGCGGGTTTCTCGGCGGGCTGGCCTTGCTTGGCGGCGAGATCGCGGCCATCGTCTGTGCAGGCGTAGCGTTCTACGTGCCGATTGTCCTGTTGAACAGTAAGTCGGGCAAGGCGGTCAAGTCGGTGCGCCGCGGCCTGCCCGAAGTGACCCAGCTCCTGGCCACCGAGGTCGCCACCGGCAGTTCGCTGGAACAGGCCATGGAACGCGTAGCACGCGGACGGAGTGCGCTCTCGCTCTGGTTCCGCGACTCTCTGCGCGTCGCCCGCGGGCGAGCGCTCTTTTCCCCGGTAGGGACAGACGATGGCATGCTGCGCCAGCAAGCCAAGGCGAGCGGGATCAAGGAGCTACATTCCCTGGCCGTGCAGTTGGACGCCATCTACCGGCAGGGCACGGGCGGCAAGGAGCTGCTCTCCGCCCTGGCCATCGCCGGCGCGTCCGAATACCTGGCCGAAGTGGATCGCCAGGCTGAAGCGCTGCCGACCAAGCTGGTGATGCCGAGCACGATCTTTTTCTTTATGCCCTTTACGATTGCCGTCATCCTGCCGGTGGCGCTGCCGCTGCTGGAAATGTTCAGTTAGCTGGTGGATGAGATGGAAATCGTCGTTAGTCTGATATTCACATTCCTGGGGATGGTCACGGCGAGCAGATCGCTGTCGCTGACCGGCATCGGGTTGAGCCTGTACAATTTTCTGGTGGCCTGGATGTATTTCAACCACCGCCCGGCAAAAAACACGGCCCAGTGGTGGGAAACAGCGCTGGCCGTCGGAGGCACGTTCCTGCCGCTCGTTGCTTTTCGCCCTTCACTGATGGCGAGCATGACAGGAATTCGTGCGATGTCCTTTATCGCCGAGATCGGGATGTTTGTCCAACTTTTCGGTCTGATGGGCATGATCTGGAGCGTCTTTTCCCTAGGCGCGTCCCTGGGCATCGCGCCTGCCGACCGTGGGTTGGTGACAAGCGGCTCGTACCGTCGCGTGCGCCACCCGATGTACACGTTCGAGATCGTCTTCTGCCTGGGCTACTGGCTGGCCAACCTGACCTGGCTGAACGTGGCTGTCTGGGTTCTGCTGGTCGCCGTCCAGGTCATCCGCGCCCTGCGCGAGGAACAAGCCATCGAAGGTTATGCAGAGTACACGGCACGGGTTCGTTGGCGGTTTATTCCGGGAGTTGTGTAGGTGAATGTCAGTTCGATGGTCGTGAGCGGCTTGCTCTCGCTGCTGTGGATTGCCCTGGCCGTCCAGGACATCCGCACGCACAGGCTGGACAACGTGGGCACACTGAGCGCATTCGCTCTGGCATTGGGCTTCCAGCTTGGGAGCAGCGCAGACTGGCGGTACGGCACTTCGCTGCTGGCCTGCATCGTGCTCGCATTGGTCATCTATTCTACCGGCCTGATCGGCGGCGGGGATGCCAAGCTGCTCCTCTCCGTCCTGGCCTGGCGGCCGGCGATGGAGACGGGGATCGTCGTCCTGGTCTGCCTGGCCGTCATTGGCGGCGCGGCCTTGATCTGGTCACGCCTCCGCCGGGAAACTGCATCGCGTCGTTACCCCTTGGGCGGCGCCATCTCTGCAGCCGGGATGATCGTGCTGTGGGCATTGTGAGAGGCACATTGGCGGCAGAATCTGCCGCACGGAGACGCAAATTGGGAAAGACACAGACCCTTCGTATTCTGGTCGCCTCGCGCAACGAGGCGATCCCGGCAGCACTGGCTGCCCTTCAAACGGGCAAGATCCGTATCGAGCCGGTGGAAGCCGTCTCGACCGGGGTTGCCTACAGCGGCCTGGCGGGCTGCGCGCTGGCCATCGTCGACCGGGAAGACCTGATCCCTTCTCCGGGGATCGCTCCAGAGCTGTTCGGCCAGACGCTGATCCAATCGGCCATACCGGTCGTCTCCAGTGCCGAGTTTGCCGCGAGCCCGTCCGCCTGGCTGGAACGGGCAATGGCGGCCAGCGGATTGCTCGATGCCCTGCCGCCGAAAGCGGTGATGCTGACTGGCTATGCCGGGGGCACGGGCAAGACCACGCTGGCGCTCAACCTGGCCCGTTACGCCAGCGGGGCGCTGCGCCTGCCGGTGGCCGTGCTCGAGGTCGCTTTCGGCGCGGGTTCCCTCCGCGTCTTGACCGACCCGACTTTGCCCGATCTGTATGATGTGCTGACCCAGGGCAAAGAGATCGGCAAGTGGGAGGAGATATCCCTCCTGCCGATGAACTATGCCTCCGCACGCCTGCTGCTGAATCGCGCGGAGGAGGCTTTCGACCTGGTCAGGCAGGTCGCCAACAGGCACGTCCTGACCGTCATCGACGCCGCCGGAGCGAACCCGTTCCGGCCTGTCTTCCAGCAAGCTGCCGAGCACGTGCTGGTCGTCGCCGACACGCGCCCGGACGCGATCGCCAATGCCAGGGTCATGCTCGACGATGCCGGCGAAACAGGCGCCGATATCGTGCTCAACAAAGTCAATGGGCTGGGCGACCAGATCGCGCTTTCGGC
>JAFGOG010000080.1 GCA_016926595.1 Anaerolineae bacterium | reverse complement strand
TCGCGCGCTACAAGATCCCCCTGGACGAGTATCTGCGGCGCTGCCAGGCCCAGATCATCGGCTGGGAGACCCTGCGGGCGGAGATGGAGGACCCGGAGGCCTCGGTTCACATCGCCCGCAGCGCCGAGTACGGCTCGCTGATCATCCACAGCGTGGAGACCGGCCGGCCCCGGGTGGTCTATGGCAACGTGCCCAATCGGGGGCTGATCGACAATTTGCCGGCCGGCTGCATCGTGGAGCTGCCCTGCCTGGTGGACAGGAACGGAGTGCAGCCCACCCGGATCGGCAGCTTGCCGCCCCAGCTGGCAGCGCTGATGCAGACCAACATCAACGTCCAGGCTTTGACGGTGGAGGCGGCGCTGACCGGCAAACGGGAACACATCTATCACGCGGCTATGCTGGACCCGCACACCGCCGCCGAACTGGACCTTGACCAGATCTGGGAATTGGTGGATGATCTGATCGAGGCGCACGGCGCGTGGCTGCCGGCCTACGACTAGGCGGCCGGCGAGGAGAGAGGAAGAGCAAATGATTGACGCAGTGTGGCTGGCGGCTGTCCTGGACAGCCTCAAGGACCCGGTGTTGGTGGCGGACACCGAACACGTGGTCCGCTACATGAACAAGGCAGCCGTTGCCTATTATGACGAGGGCGAAAGCCTGCTGGGCAGCTCGCTCTTGGACTGCCACAACCCGGAGTCGCAGGCCATGATGATCGAGATCCTGGCGGCGATGCACGCGGGCGAGGAGGAGCGGCTGATCACAGACAACCAGGAACACCGCATCTTTATGCGGGTGGTGCGGGACCCCCAGGGCCGGGTGCTGGGCTACTACGAGCGCTATGAGCCGCCCCGCCGCCAGGACTAGTCAGCGGCCGGCCTGATGAACACCCTGATCATCGTCGAGAGCCCCACCAAGGCCAAAACGCTGCGGGGCTACCTGGGGCGTGACACCCTGGTGCGCGCCTCCATGGGGCACGTGCGCGACCTTCCCCCCAAAGAGTTGGGGGTGGACGTGGCGGCGGACTTTAAGCCCTCCTATCGCCAGCTTCGCGGCAAGCAAAAGACGATCCAGGCGCTGCGCGAGGCGATCCTCAAGGTGGACCGGGTGGTCCTGGCGACCGACCCGGACCGGGAGGGCGAGGCGATTGCCTGGCACATTGTCCAGGTCTGCCGCGACCAACTGCGCGGCAAGGAGCTGCTGCGGGCTCGCTTTCACGAGATCACCCCCGAGGCGGTGCGGGCCGCGCTGGCGCAGCCCGAGGCCCTCAACATGGACCTGGTGGACGCCCAGCAGGCGCGCCGGGTCCTGGACCGGCTGGTGGGCTATGAGATCTCGCCGGTGCTCTGGAAGGGGGTGGCGGGGCCCAAGGGGCTCTCGGCCGGCCGGGTGCAGACGGTAGCGCTGCGGCTGGTGGTGGAGCGGGACCGGGAGATCGAAGCCTTTGTGCCGCAAGAGTACTGGACGCTGGACGCCGAGCTCTCGCCCCTTCCCGACGGGACCCACTTTGTGGCGCGGCTCTGGCGGCTGGGCCGGGAAAAGGCAGTTCTGAGCTGCGAGGCGGAGGCGCTGGCGGTGGTGGAAGCGCTGCAAGGGGCTGATTGGCGGGTGGGGGAACTGGAGCAGAAAAAGCAGACCCGCAAACCCTTCCCCCCCTACACGACTTCGACCTTGCAGCGGGACGCCTCCAACCGGCTGCACTGGCCCGCCAAGAAGACGATGCAGATCGCCCAACAGCTGTACGAAGGGGTCAAGCTGCCGGACGAAAAGACCACCGGCCTCATCACCTATATGCGCACCGACAGCACGGCCGTGTCGCCGGGTGCGGCCGAGGAGGCGCGGGAGGTGATCCGCCGCTATTTCCCCGACAGCTTGCCCGACCGCCAGCCGGTCTACCCCAGCCAGGTCAAGAACGCGCAGGAGGCGCACGAGGCGATCCGGCCCACCAGCTCGGCGCGGACCCCGCGGGAGATCAGGGAGGCGCTGAGCCCGGACCAGGACCGGCTCTACACGCTGATCTGGCAGCGCTTTATCGCCAGCCAGATGAAGCCGGCCCGCTTCCAGGTGACGGTGGTGACGGTGGCGACCGCCCGAGGGGGACAGCCGCTGCCCTACTGGTTCCGGGCCACCGGCCGGGAGCTGCTGGACCCGGGTTTCCTGGCGGTCTACCAGGTGGAGGAAGCGGCGCCCGAGGGAGAGGCGCCCGACCAGGAGCTGCCGCCTTTGAGCCGGGGAGAGTTGCTGCGCTGCCACCAGCTGCTGCCCCAGCAGCGCTTCACCAAGCCCCCACCCCACTATACCGAGGCCTCTCTGATCCAAAAGCTGGAAAAGGAGGGGATCGGCCGGCCCAGCACCTTTGCCAGCATTCTGGACACCCTCTACCGGCGGCAGTACGTGCGCCAGGAGGGAAAGGCGCTGGTGAGCAGCTCCTTGGGGAAGACGGTGAGCGACTTTTTGCTGGCCCATTTCGCCAGCGTCTTTGAGCTGCCCTTTACTGCTCGGATGGAGGCGCAGTTGGACGAGATCGCCAACGGCCGGACCCGCTGGCAGGGGGTGATGCGGTCGATGTGGGGGCCGCTTTCGGAGCGGGTGGAGGGGGCCCGGTCGGCGCTGGTGGGGCAGCCCAAGATCCAGGTGCCGGGTTATGACTATACGACAAAGCGGCGAGGCCAGTCCCGGCGCCGGCCGGAGCCCGAGCTGATGGGCGAGGCCTGCCCCCAGTGCGGAGAGCCGCTGGTGCGGCGAAAGGGCAAGCACGGGCCGTTTGTCGGCTGCAGCGCTTACCCCGCCTGCCGCTACACCCGCAGCGCCCGGGAAGGATGATTCCCTCCGCCAGCAGGCGACCAATTCGGGCGGGCCGGGCCTGGCTGGAGGGGCGCCCGCCTGGCTGAGCGCTTTGGGGGGCATAACACCTTCGTAGAGAGAATGTCCTATATCCTGGGTTTGATTTTCCCGCGATAATGGTTATAATCTGGTAAGAGGGTGTTGGATAGAGCTGCGTCGTGATCGTGCGACCACCCAGGTTTCTATCCCTGGATTCAATGCAGAGGCCGCATTTTTCCGCTCCCCTTATTCTGTCTTGTTTCTCCACGATTCCAAATAGGAGCTTTGAATGAACAGTCTTGCCAATCTGCCCAGTCATCGTAACAGGTGGCATCTTCTCGCGATCTTTTCGGGGGTCTGCCTGACCCTGGCCCTTTTGACCGCCCTGGGGCATTTTCAGCCCCGCCCGGCGCAGGCCGAGGGCGTCAGCGTCACCCATGATGCATCGTGGAACACGGTGCCGGCGCAATGGGATATCCAGGCCGCGTTCGAGGTGCCCGATTGGATCATTTCCGGAGAGAATACCGGAGATCGCTACGCCTATGCTGTGGCAACCGCCGGCGACGTCAACGGCGACGGCTATGCCGACGTCATCGTGGGGGCGCCGTATTACAATAACTATGGTCGAATCTATGTCTACCACGGCTCCAGCGGCGGCCTCAGCACCACGCCGGCCTTTACCATGACCGGGACATCTACCCTGCGCCGTTTTGGCCACGCGGTTGCAACCGCCGGTGATATCAACAACGATGGCTACGACGACGTCATCGTGGGTGCGCCCGAGTTTACCCTCAACAACGGCATCTACAGCCGGGTCTACGTTTATTATGGCAGCAGCAGCGGTCTCAGCAGTGCCGGCGCCCTGCAGCTCACGGGAGAGGGCGATGACGATTTTGGCAGCATTGTGTCGACCGCCGGGGACGTGAACGGCGACAACTACGATGACGTCATTATCGGCGCGCCCCATTTCAGCGGCACCTATCGTGGAAAAGTCTACGTCTTTCCTGGCGGATCCAGCGGCCTGGTGACCACCCCGATCTTTACCGATTTGGGACGAAGCGACTGGGAGCAGTTCGGCGGCGCGGTCGCCACCGCCGGTGACGTGAACAGCGACGGCTATGATGATATTCTCATCGGCGAGCGGTACGGCAGTCAGAGCGTTTATGTCCACCACGGCGGGGCGGGCGGCCTGAGCAGCACGCCGGTGATCACGCTGAGCCAGGGGGAGTACGGCGACGCTTTCGGCGGGGCGATCTCAACCGCCGGGGACATCAACGGCGATGGCTATGCCGACATCCTGGTGAGCGCTCCGACCTATGGCTCAAGCAACGTTGGGCGGCTCTACCTCTTCCACGGCAGCAGCGCCGGCCTCTCTTCCACACCGGCCCTCTCCATCACCGGTCAGGCGGTCTACAACCATCAGTTTGGTTATGCCGTAGCCACCGCCGGTGACGTGAACGGCGACGGCTACGCTGACGTGATGGTTGGCGCGGCCGATGGCAACTCCTGGCAGGGCAAAAGCTACCTCTATCACGGGAGCAGCGCGGGGCTGAATACAAGCCCGGCTGCCACGGCTGCCGGCGCAAATACCGGCGACCGCTTTGCTTACGCGCTCTCCCTCGCCGGGGATGTGAACGGCGACGGTTACAGCGATCTCATGGTCGGGGCCTACGGCTATTACAATGGCGACTATCGCGGCCGCGCCTATGTCTACCACGGCGGCGGCGAGGGAATGGGGGCGACTGCTGCCTTTAGCGCCAGCGGCGCAACCGACCTCGACTATATGGGACGGGCCGTGGCGACGGCGGGCGACGTCAACGGCGATGGCCTGACCGACCTTGTGGTGGGTGCGCCCGGCGCCTCCAGTTCCACCGGCCTGGTCCACGTCTACTATGCGACACCCAGTGGCCTGGCGCCCTCACCGGCATTGACCCTCACCGGCGAGATGAACGGCGACCAACTCGGCTACGCGCTCTCCACGGCCGGCGACGTGAACGGGGACGGCTACGCCGACCTGGTCGTCGGTGCGCCGTGGTACGGGGTCAACTCGTTGGGCCGCATTTACGTTTACTATGGCTCTGGTTCAGGGCTGAGCGCCACCCCCGCCTTTACCGACACGGGGGAACAGTTGAACGGCTTGCTCGGTCACTCGGTGGCGGGCGCGGGCGACGTGGACGGCGACGGCTACGCCGACCTCATCGTCGGCGCAACAGGGATCAACGGCAACCAGGGTGCGGTGTACATCTACTACGGCGGGCCAACTGGGTTGAGCGGGCCGCGCAGCTGGATCGACTCGGGAGAAAGCGCCGGAGACCGCTTTGGCGGGTCGGTGGCCCCGGCCGGCGACGTCAACGGCGACGGCTACGCCGACATCGTGGTCGGTGCCCACGCCTACGCCAGCAACACGGGGCGCGCCTATCTCTACCACGGGCAGAGCGGCGGCTTGACGGCGGCAACGCCAGCCCTTACCCTCACCGGCAGCCTCACCGGCGACCAGTTCGGCTATGCCGTATCCACCGCCGGCGATGTGAACGGCGACGGCTACAGCGACGTGATCGTCGGCGCGCCCTATGCCGAGGGCGGAGGCGCCGCCTACGTCTTCCACGGCTCCAGCAGCGGCCTGTCCGCCACCCCCGATTTCACCACCTGGAGCGCGCCCATCAACTACCTGGGTTTTGACGTCTCCGCCGCCGGCGACATGAACGGCGACGGCTATGCCGATGTCGCGGTGGGCGCGCCCGGTTACCCCAACCAGTCGGGCCGCGGTGCGGTCTTGGTTTACTATGGCTCGAGCACCGGGCTGAGCATCTCGATCTATGACTTGAACGCGGGCGAGAATGACGGCGACGCCTACGGGATCGCCCTGGCGACCGCCGGCGACGTGAACGGCGACGGCTTTGCCGACCTCATGGTCGGGGCCAAAGATTACCCGGCCTTTGCCTACCGCGGCAAGGCCTACCTTTACCTGGGCAATAATGGGGATGCGGGATACCGTCACCTCCCTGCCCAGACCAACGGCCGGCAGTACCTCCAACCCTGGAACCTCTCCTACGCTGCCGACGCCATCTCGCTGGAAATGGCTGCGATCAGCCCGATGGGCCGCCGGCCGACCATCCTGCAGGTGGAAGCCTGCCCGGCGGGCGCGCCCTTTGGGGACGGCCGGTGTAGCGTGGTCACGTCAACCATGTGGACCGTGGTGACTGCCCCGGTGACGCTGGAGCAGACCGTCCCCGGCTTGGCGGAGAAGACGCTCTACCACTGGCGGGCGCGGCTGCTCTACGACGGCCTCTTTTATACCCACGGCCCCTGGCGACGCCTGCTCGGCCAGAGCCTGGAGGCCGACCTGCGCGTCGCCCAACCGCCCAACCCGGCCGTCCACAAGAGCGTCAGCCCCGCTGATCTCTTTCCCGGCGACCCCCTTACCTACACCCTTGTCTTTTCTAACAGCGGCACTTTTCCCACGGTCAAGGTCACCCTCAGCGACCTGGTTCCCCTTTCGGTGACCAATCGCACGGTCATCAGCAGCGGCGTGGCGATCACCGATACCGGCGCGGTGCCGGGCTACGTCTGGGAGCTAGCCCCGCTGGCTCCTGGTGAGGGCGGCGTCATCACCATATCGGGCCTGCTCGACCCCGCCTTTTTCCCCGGCTACTTGACCAACACGGTGACCATCACCAGCCCGGTGGACGCTGACCCGGATGACAGCCTCAGCACTGCCACCGCGGCCGTCTGGGGTTCCGTCGCGGCGGTCAGCCCCACGCCCAACACGCGCGCCGCAGCGCTGACCACGAACCTGACCGCTACCACCAGCCATCCTCTTGGCCTGACCAGGGTATCCACCGAGACTTTTGCGGTTCACGGAGGCTACCACGGCCGGTTGGCGGGCGTCTACTCCGAGGGCAGCATCGTCTTTGACCCGGCGGCCGACTTGATCCCGGGCGAACAGGTCGAGGCGAGCGTGACCGCCGGCATCTGGCCCGACGGCGTCCGAGCCCGGCCCTTTGTCTGGCAGTTCCGCGCCGCCGTGCCTCATGGCAGCGGCATCTACCGAGAGCGCCGCGATGTCGGCGGCGCCACCACCGGGACTTATGCCACCCTCTGGGGCGACATGGACGGCGACGGCGACCTGGATCTGGTGGCGACCGGCGACCTTGGGCTGCCGCGGGTCTATTTCAACGCCGGCGATGGCAGCTTCCCCACGGAGGGGGTCATCGGCCCCGGCTCGCGCTACTGGTCGATGGCTATCGGCGATGTTGACGGCGATGGGGACCTGGACGTGGTTCTGGGGAACTTTCAGTACCAGGATCGGGTCTACCTCAACGCGGGCGACGGCACTTTTCCCACCTGGCACAATATCGGTCCCAGCAATGGGAGTTGGACCTACGCCGTTGCCCTGGGCGATATCGACGGCGACGGCGATCTGGACCTGGCGGTCGGCAATAGCGGGCAAAACCTGATCTACTTCAACCCCGGCGACGGCAGCTTCCCGGCCTCGGCCGCAGCCGGCGGCGCGGGGACCACCTATGCCGTCGCTTTCGGCGACGCCGACAATGACGGCGACCTCGATCTCTTTGTCGGAAACAATGGCAGCGATTACGTCCATCTGAACGCCGGCGACGGCGCCTTTACCAGCTCTTACCCCATCGGCGCCAGCGCGTGGACCTACGACATGGCTCTGGGAGATCTCGACGGCGACGGCGACCTGGATCTGGTCACTGCGATCTATCAGGGGCAAAACCGGGTCCATCTGAACGACGGCGACGGCAGCTATGACACCACCACCTACAACGTGGGGCCGGGGAACGACTGGAGCCGGGGGATCGACCTGGGCGATGTTGACGGCGACGGCGACCTGGACCTGGCGGTGGGCAACGTCAGCCAGCGGAACGTGATCTACCTCAACGATGGCGATGGCACCTTTGACACGCGTTCCTACGACGTCAGCGACGACAGCGAGCGTACCTACAGCGTGGCGCTGGGCGAGACCGACGGCGACGGCGATCTCGACCTGGCGGCCGGCACCAACAACGGGCAGGATCGGCTCTATCTCAACCAGAACCAGATCATGGCGGTTGACCCGGCGCCCAACAGCCACACCGCGCCCGTGACCGCCAGCCTGACCATCACCGCCAGCGGCGCCATCAGCCTTTCCAGCGCCACCAGCGGCGGCCTGGTCATCCACGGCGGGTTCCGGGGCCAGCTAGACGGCGCTGTTGGCCAACCCGGCCCGAACCTGCTCTTTTTCAACCCGGCCACCGACTTTTTCCCCGGCGAGCTGGTCAACACGACGGTCACCGCCGACCTCATCGTCGACGGGCAGCCCCTGGACGCGCCCCTGGTCTGGCAGTTCCGCACCGCTGTGACCGGCGGCTACGGCTGGTTCGTTTACAGCGAGCAGGCGCTGAGCGCAGTCAACAGCCGGCGGTCCCTCCTGGGCGACCTGGATGGCGACGGCGATCTCGACGTCTTTGTGGCCAATTACAACAATACCGAGACCGACAGCGTGTGGCTTAACGATGGCAGCGGGATCTACACCCGGCATTGGACCAACACCGGCTCTGTTCGCTACACCTTCGACGCTGCGCTGGGTGACCTGGACGGCGACGGCGACCTGGACATCTACGAGACGTGCTCCTGGCAGAGCGATCGTATCCTGCTCAACAACGGCGATGGCAGCTTCACGCACCATCAGTATGTGGGGTCTGCGTCCGATTGGGGCCTCGGTGTGGCTTTGGGCGATCTGGACGCCGACGGTGATTTGGATGCCTTTGTCGTCAACTCCACCAGCCAGGCCAACTATGTCTGGTTGAACGACGGCACTGGTACGATGAGCCGGGGGCAGGGAACAGGGAGCATCAGCAGCACTGGTGTAGCCCTGGGCGATCTGGATGGCGATGGTGACCTGGACGCCCTGGTCATCAACAACACCGATCCCGGCGAGATCTGGCTGAACCACGGCGATGGCACCTTTGAAAACAGCGGCCAGGCGCTGGGTTCCGCGGCCGGCCAGGGGGGTGTGGCTCTGGGCGACCTGGACGGCGACGGCGACCTGGACGCCTTTATCGCCAACTTTTCGCAGCCCGACACCGTGTGGATGAACGATGGCGCGGGCAACCTTGCCGATAGCGGGCAAACCCTGGGCCTTGCCGGAGGTCGCAATGTCCAACTGGGCGACGTGGATGGCGATGGGGACCTGGATGCCCTGGTTGCCAACAATGATCCGCCAAACCGCGCCTGGCTAAACAACGGGAGCGGCACGTTCAGCGCCAGCGGTCAGGGATTCTCCGACGAAACAGAGGGTTCGGGGGTCTCGCTGGGCGATGTGGACGGCGACGGCGACCTCGACATCCTTTTCGCCTACAGCGGCATCCGCTCCGACCAGGTCTGGCTCAACCAGAATACGGCTGATCTGGCCCTCTCCAAGAGCGTGACGCCTCTCGTCGTCGCCCCCGGCGGTCCTGTCACCTACACCCTGGTTTACACCAACCACGGGCCGGAGACCGCCTCCGGCGTCATCATCACCGATCTGGTGCCGGTGACGCTGACCAACCTCCACTATGACTTTACCCGCCCGGTCACTCGGACCGGCGGGCTCTCCTACACCTGGGAGCTGGGCCGGCTGGCTGTGGGCGAGGGCGGCCTCATCACCGTCATGGGCACGGTGGATCCCGGCGCGTCGGGGCTTTTCAGCCTGACCAACACCGCGACGATCACGTCACCGCTGGTGGTGGACGACGCGGATAACAACAGCTCGACCGTGACGCACACAGTCGATGCGGTTGCGCCCGACCCGCCGGCCCTCGTCAGCCCGGCCGATGGGGCGGTCCTGTCTGACACCACACCCACGCTCACCTGGCAGCCCAGCGCCGCGCTGGACGTCAGCGGCTACCTGCTGGACCTGGACGGAAGCGTGATGGACCTGGGCGATGTCACCGAGCACACGACAGCGGTGTTGCCCGATGGCGTTTATTCCTGGACGGTGGCGGCCTACGACGCGGTGGGCAACGCCGGCCCCTACACCGACACCTGGTCCTTTGAGGTCGACACCACCCCACCCCAGCCGCCGCAGTTGCTCAGCCCGGCCGACGGGGCGGTCCTGACCGACACCACCCCGACCCTGGTCTGGACTGCCAGCGCGGGCGCGGCCGGCTACCTGCTGGACCTGGACGGCACTGTGCTGGACCTGGGCGACGTGACGGCCTACACCACGACCGCGCTGGTCGATGGGGTCTATACCTGGACGGTGGCGGCCTATGACG
>JAFGOG010000543.1 GCA_016926595.1 Anaerolineae bacterium | reverse complement strand
TGGCGTGGCGGTAGTGATAAGTGATCTTGCCGTCCATACGGCAGCGCTTGCGCTTTTTCACCTTGCCGCCGCAGGATGGGCAGGTCGCCACGGCGGGGGATTCAGGGCTGGCGGGTACTAACTGACCGTTCACTATCGCATCGTGCATTGAAGGAATTACACCACCTTGAGAGAAACGTCGCCCGTTTGTGTGTTGCATTGCTCAATGACCGCCAAAGCGGCCTCATACAACTCGGGATACTGCTTCACCCAACCGATCGTCCTCGCCTCCTGCGGGGAAAACAGCCCTCGTTCCAATGACTCTTCCGTCTCTGTGAATGGATCCATACTCGCTACACGTCCCCAATAGAACACTTGATAGCCGACCGGATATGGATACCGATACCCTTCGGGCCTGCACGCGCGGATCACGATTTTTTGGTATCCAAGCAGCCCCATATCTCCCAGTGCAGCACAGGTCTCCTCGTACACCTCACGGCGGGCTGTTTCCATGGGCGTTTCCCCATATTCTATGTGCCCACCAGGAATGTCCCATCCCCGACGGGGCTGCCGGGTCATCAGAAAGCGATTTCCTTCAAAGGCAAACACAAAAGAGGTTGTGACCAATTCCAATGGTGGCAGTTTATCATCCAGCACGTAATGAGCTTCATTCGGCTTGGGTAACCACTCAATACCGTAATCTGTCCGCACGATGGTTGGTGGTTTTCCATCCATCAGGGCCACAATCCCTTCTCCCACTTCAGCACCAAGCCTCGTTGCGCTGCCGTCTCTGGCGACGAGCTCGTGGCGTAGGGTGTGTTCACCCGCAATGCTTGAATGGCCTGAAGCGATTGCTCTCCATCTAGCCCGTGGCGCACCAGGAAACAGCCAACCACCGTTCCCGTTCGCCCCAGGCCGGCCCGGCAGTGTACATAGACCGGCCGTCCTGTGCCAATCGCCCGGTCGATTACGTTGAGCGTCTGTACCATTTGATCAACGGTCGGCAGGCCAAAATCTGGGATGGGCATTCGCAGGTGCTGGGCGACATCTCCCAGCCAGGAGGTATACGGCGCCCTTTTGCCCTCTTCAGTAAGGTCGATAAAGACCTGGATGCCAGCATCCAGCAGGCTTTGTAGCCGCTCGCGCGCTGTTTCTTCGTCGCCTGCAGCTGGATATGGGCCAGCGAGGAAGCGTTCAGGGATGACCCAATAGGTCTCGGGGAGCGGTGGATCAGGGATCAATCTTCTGTCCTGGATTCTTTAGACCTGTTGCGAGCTTGTTTCTCACCTCTCGCTTTACCCGTGCCGCGAGAACCGCTTCGTGCTCGTTCAGGAACCCGCTCACCGCATCCGCGTCGTGTACCACCAATTCCCGCAGCGCCCAGGACATCGCCTTCACCACCATATCGTCCGGATCGTCCACCAACAGCCGGCAAACCGCAAGTGTGCGATCGACATCCCCTTTGCCGCCGTGAGAGCGGACGTTCAGCGCCACAGTGCTGACCAAGGCTGCCCGCCGCCACCAGCGGTCTTCCGAGCGCGCCCAGCGATGGATCAGATCATCGGTTACTTGCCCCTGCAGCCAGGCCGGCCCGGACAGGGTGCGGGCAAAGGTGTCCACTGATGACCAGCTGTCGATACCCTGTCCCCATTCCTCCAGTTCCGCCTCCCCAATGCGCTGAAATGCCGCCTGGTGGCTTGCAATCAACTCGTAAGCCACCCAGCGTAGGCCGTATTCCCGCAACAGCATTTTGGCTACGCTTGTAACGAGCTTGGGATCCGCCTTCTTCAGCAGCCGGGAGTATTTACGGCGGATAGCGCGCACATTCGGTGTGTTTCGAACCGGCAGCGCGCGAATCTCCTTGTCAATCTTTGCAGCCCATCCTTGTGGACTATCGAGGGGTAAGGATTGTTCCATACTATCGCCCTTCCTATCTTTTCCACTGACCACATCGTGTGCAACGTTGGCGATAGTAGCCCGCCTCATCCATAAAGTTGGCTACCGGCGCGGTGATCGCCCCGATATCGACGACGTGCTTCCACTTGTGCCGCGTTTTGCCACAGACCTGGCAGATACAGCCGTCCCAGGTATGGCGGCCAAACAGACAGCGGATTCGATCCATTGTCTTACTCATTCGTCCATCCTATCCGTACTGCGGGTCAAGAGCCTCGAACAAGCAGCGGCAGATAGACCCGGCGCTGCCCGCTAATGCGGTAGTATGCTACGTACTGATCGCCGTAGAACTGATGGCAAGTGAACAGAACCATTCGTCCCTCCATCTCAAAGTCGACATCGTCCAGCAAGTTGCCTGTCCGGTCAAAGGCCTGCACCTGGAGCGTCTCTCCTTCCTGCCAATCGTCCGGCGCGTCGATACTGAGCGGTGTTTCGGAGCCCACGGGATGGCGCACAATGACGGCCGATGCCATCCGTTCGAGGATTACGTAATGATCCCCGGGCGTGATCGCAGCACCGTTGAAGAAACCATCAAAGACGCCCGCCAGGACGGTGTTATCGCTGGTGCGAGCTAAAAATCCGCCTGGCGAGATGTAGTGCCCATCGACCAGGTACGTCTGGGCCGGGTCCCAATTGGCGATCACCGAGATCTCCCCGAAGGTGCTTTGTGTCACGCTGGTCTGCAAGTCAGCATAGTCGGTGAGCATCTGACCTGCCGTGCGGGCGACAACAGCGCGCTGCAACGCCACCACCAGGTCCAGCCAGGGAACGTCCGGCAGGTCGTTCTCAATCCACTGCCAGTCATACGAGAGCATCGTCCCAAAGGCCAGGTTCCAGGTCAGAACCTCCTTGTCGGCGCTCATTGTGAGCAGCGAAAGGTCGTGTTGGTAGAGCAGCACCTTGTCATGGAAAAGCCACAGGGCAAGGGGATAGGGCTCCCAGTTGCCGCTGCCCCAGTACTGATCGCCATATTCGAACTCGCGTTCCCAGGTCAGCAGGCTGCCGTGGAAGCCCACCTCGGTCTCGGCCAGGCGATCCCATCCCATCTCTGTCATCAGGCAACGATCGGCATAGGTGCGGGTGTGGGTCAGCCAGCCGTCGCTGTAGAGTTGGGGGCTTGATGCTGAAGCATTGAAATCCCGCCGCCACGAACGGGCACCGATCTGGTCCTCGAGGATGCAGTCCACCGGCACCTCATCCTGCCACTGGGCCATCAGCTGATCCAGGCGCTGAACGACGAAATCTACCTGGGGTGAGATCGCGTAACCGAAATGACCGTTGTAGACCTCGGAAACTGGCTGGCCCGCCTCATCCAGCACAGCGATGTCGGTGATGGTCAGGGGGGAGAGGTTCTGTACGGTCGGGGACTCGTCATCCCACCAGGTCGGGTTGATGTAGGGGGCGACGAGCAGCCCCTCCGCTTGAGCCGCCTCGACCAACGCCTGGAAATCCTCCGTTGTGCCCCATTGCGGGTCGGGCGGCAAGAAGTCGGGATAGTTCTCATCGTGCCCGCGGGGCTGATAAGCGACTGGGTGAAGCAGCAGAGGCGAGGGCAGGAGATCCAGGTCAGGAATGAAATCCTGGAACGGCTGGGAGACGTGGATCTTGATCAGCGGCGATTGAACGAGGGTTAAGAGGTCCGTCCCCAGCTTGTCCGCTAGCGAGGGATAACCGTCAATGCCGTTCTCCTGCCGGTAGGTCAACATCGTCTCCTGCGGTGATTGGCCGATGTGAAGGCGGACCGGGGGGCTGGTCCACGTCTGCCCGTTGGGCACCCAGGTATGCAGGCGGTGGTAGGTATAGAAAGTGCCGGGGTTGTACCCCTCGTCATCAATAAAGCCCAGGGTGACCGGCTGGATCGAGTTGGGCGATGGGTTGATGGTATAGACAGCCAGTCGTCCACCGGATGTGTCGAGGGCGAGGTAATCGGCGAAAGCGGCATCGCTAGGGTAAACAGGGATGTAGGTGCGGTCGGCAGTGAAAAAACCAGGGCCCAGCCGCACACCCGGCATCAGGAAAGGCCCATAGGCGGCCTGGATCGCATCATCCTCGAACAGCAGATCGGAGGGCAGGAGGACATCCCGCATCATCGTGCCCCACTGATTTTCCAGCGCTAGCTGTACATCGAAGAAGGTCTCGTCGCTGGCGGTCAGTGTAAAGACCGCATCGACTCGCGGGTAGATGCCGGCCTCCCAGGTGTAGGTGAAGGTCAATGTGGTCTGGATTGGGTCCCAGGCATAGTCGAAGGTGTTGGGTCCGTTGCGGTGGTAGGAACAGCCGCCGACATACTGGTCGCCGGTAAAGACCGCTCCCCACAGGCATCCGCCCCGTGAGCCCAGGGTGAGTTCACCGCCGGTATCCAGATCGACCAGGGATAGGACCGCACCGTTGGCTTTGTAGAGGGTCAAGGCATAATGGTCGTTGCTTAGGCACATCGAGTCCGGTGCGCTGTCGTCGAATACGACGTCGCTTTGTGCACAACTCGGTGCCCCGAGAAGTGCGAAGAAAAGGGAAAGAAGGAAAAGAATAGCAGATGTCAGGTTGCGCGTCTGTCTGCTCAGGTGAGTCATCATTCCTCTCTACTTGGAGGGTGTCTCTTGGCCCAGGAGTGTTCTAATGGTACACTAGACTGTCCGGAGAGGCAAATGGCAGATGGGAGGTGATTGGCTATGCGCATCTACCGGCTACCTATTCGTCAGGAAGCATGCTAAAATGGGAGCCATCAAGCTTTGTGTGCAAGTGATGCAGCGACAGGATATTGACTATGAATCATCTTCCCCACAATCTGCCCCGGCAAAGCGAGTTCATGGGTCGGGAGGAAGAAAAGAAGCGGATCTATGAAGCACTGAGCTCCCGCTACCACCTGGTCAGCATCGATGGCATCGGCGGCATTGGCAAGTCCTCCCTGGCACTGGAGGTGGTTTATGAGTGTCTGCAAGCCAGCTATGCGGTCGATAGACCAGATGGAAAAACAACCTTTGCCGGCTTCATCTGGACCACGGCGAAGGACCGCGATCTGACCCTGAACGCTCTCCTTGATACGACTGCTCAGACCCTCGACTATCCCGGTATCACCCAACATCCCCTGGAAGAAAAGCGATTTGCTGTTAGAAGGCTGCTTCAGGATCAGGAAAAACCGTACCTGCTGATCGTGGACAACTTTGAGACGATTACTGACACAACCGTTTGGGATTTCTTGGTGCATTTGCCAGACCCCGCCAAGGCAATCATCACAACTCGTGAGCAAAAGTGGAGCAAGGTCTGGGCTATCTCGCTCAAGGGATTAACAGAACAGGAGGCTTTGGCCCTGATTCGTGTTGAGGGACGCCGTTTGGGACTGAAAAACCTTGAGCAAGGCGATGATCAGACTTTGTTAAACCTGTACCAGGCAACCGGGGCATTCCGCTGGCGATCAAATGGGCGATAGGACAGATCAAGCAACGGACACAGTCACTGGATGCGGTGCTGGCATCGTTGCACGAGGCGCGGGGCGATATCTTTGAAGAGATCTTTGCCCGTTCTTGGAACCTGTTACAACTTGGTGCTCGGCAAGTATTGATGGTGATGCCGCTTTTCGAGACCTCTGCCTCAAGAAAAGGTATCGAGGTGGCGAGTAATACCTCCCACTTTGCCCTCGACGATGCGCTGGGGCAGCTTGTGGAAATGTCTCTGGTCGATGTCACGGACGAGATCCTTGTAATAGAAGACAAAGAACAAGTGCAGCATCGTTATAATATTCATCCCCTGACAAGAGCTTTTGCTGCTGCCAAATTGGGAGTAGAACCAAGAATCGAACACGCTGCCCGCTGCCGTCTGGCAGAACACTTCCACCAACTTTCGGCAAAGGAGGGTGGATTCTGGATTCAAGGTTTCTTCTTGCTGGAGCCGGAATTGCCGAACATTCTCGCCATTGTTCAGTGGTGCTGGAACCAGCGACAGCTGCAGCTGGTCAATATGGCTATGGACATCCTCTACGACATCGCCTACCTGATGCTGAGCCGTGGTTATTGGAACGATACCTTGGCTTTGGGACTGCAGGCAATGGATCTGGCAAGCGAGTTGGACGATGAGCTGCGACGTGCTCAATTTGCCGTATGGCCTGTCAGTTGGGTCTATCGCCATCGCGACGATCTCGATCGGTCGGAAGGATACATCCAAGAAGCAATGGAAGTCTTTGATCGGCTCGGTGGAGAAGAGGACATCACCCTTGCCAAGCGCAATATGGGCCGTATTGCTCAGGAGCGCGGCCAACTTGAAGGAGCCCAAACTCTATTTGAAGAGGCGCTCGCCTATTTTGAGTCAGCGGAAAGAACAGGACATGCCTATCTGCTCAACGTCAACCTGGCACATTTGGCACTGGGGCAAGGAAATATCGAAAAAGCCTGGGAGTTGACCAGCAAAGTGATCGGTCCTGCCCGCCAGTATGGTGATCCAGAAATCATCGCCGGGCTGTTGAGTGCGATGGGAGGTGTTACCCTCAGCCGTGGCGATCTTGAGCAAGCCGAAGCGTTTTACGAAGAAGCCCTAGCTCTGAGGAAGAAGGCCAATCGCCTTGACGAGACGGCGGATGCGTTGCTCGGTCTGGCCCGGGTCCAGATCGGTCTGGGCAAGAGCCAGATTGCCAAAGAGATGTTGCAGGATGCAATAGAGACGTATCAGAAGCTCGACATGCTTCAGGCAAGAATTTTGGAAATTGAAACGCTGCTCGACGAAGCATCCCGGTGATGACAGATGCTCATTCCCCCTACCACCGTGCGTGATGCTCCTCTGTAAAACCGATCAGTCCGTCCAGTTGGATATCCTCATTATTATCCGCTTGCAGGATACCGTAATAGCGGCCAAACATCTGGTGGACCTCGCTGTAGAATAGGTGACTGGGATTGGTCGAGGTCACAAGCGAGCGATTGGCAGATATATCGCCCACCTCAGCGGTGACGGCGGGAATGGTGCAATAATGGCGGGAAATGGTAGACTGGTCATAGTGAGGCATTACGAACCAATGCCTGAGCAAGAGCGGGCGGCGATGCTGCGTACTGTGGGGCTGGTGAACAAACGCCGGGCTCATTCAAGCTGACGACTCGTGCATTTACTCCCTGTTTGAACCCTCTTCCCCCAGCAAGTGCTCTGGTAAAACATCCCTCAACAACAGAGCGATATAGTCTTCCCGCTCACGGAAGTAGACGTGGAGACGATGAAACTCTGATTCCTGAGTGATACCTGTCTGTTTCCTCAAATCCTCAAACGAGGCCTGGGAGATGATATAGGAGTGCAGCACGATATCCTCTCGACCAGCGCGTTCGTTCAGTTTTCTCTCATAACCTTTGATCGTCTCATAGAACTGAACCTTGGGGTTGGCCTCCAGATTGCCGCCGATAATCAAGCCGTGAGGATCGATGAATACAATGTCCTGCCGTTCAGGCCCGATCAACCACAAAATGAAATCGGGGAAGAACTTTTCGTCGTTGACCAAGAACCCGACCCCCCGCCCACGGGACTGGTTGCGGAGAAGGAACAGATCGCGGTCGCGCTCCTCCAGCAAGGACTGTCCCTCCTCGGTCCCAACGTATGCGCGCAGTTGTTCCACAAAATGGCGTTCGCCGGGGTTGAGACCTGGAGGGGAATACTTGACGACTTGCTCGTCAGTCGTGTCTTCCAATAGCAAGGGAAGATAAAGGTGCCGGTCAAAGTGAACGCGAGGCGGGTCTTCTTCGTCCTTCTCGTACAGGTCTGGATTCTCCAGCATCTCGTGGAGCGTCCGTAAAAAGTCCGTGGCCGAGCGCTTCACCCGCGCCTCATAGGCGCTGATGAGGTTCTCGTCGCTCCAATCCAACGCCTGATACGCCATCTGATCCTGTTCCCAGCGCCGGTGGGCGCGGGTATAGTAGCGCTCGACGTACTTGCGCAGGATCATCAGCGCAATCTCTTCCAACCGTCCCACGTCGCCAAAGGAGGCAATTTCCAGCATCTTGGGCGAGCACAGCAGTTGGTAACACCCCTGTTCGAGGACGTGTCGGAGGATGCCTTGATCCAATGCCAGATTGTGGTAATTTCGAGCGGTGCAAAAGTGCCAGACCTGGCGATAGAGCCGGTTCCAGTCAAAGAGCGGCAGAGCGTCAGCGGGCAGCCTCCGCGCATCCTGAGGCTCGAAGGAAGCAGGCGTTTCCCGGGTGAGCCCGCTAGATACAATTTCTCCAAGAGACGGCATCAGGTCGATGGTCGGCTTGCACGCCTCGTCCAGTTGCAGTTCCAGGCGCACGGAATCCTCGAACGATCCGTGGAATTCAGGCCGGACAACGAGTAATCCGCGCCCCTCAAAGTCCGGGCCGGGTCGGGTCTCGATGACAAGAACCTCCCGCTCCTCGGTGTCGATGCCTTCCTCGGCGAGGTAGTCGCGGAACTGGGCGATGTACCGCGCGCGGACGCCGAATATACTGAGCGTCTCCAGCAGCGGCAGATTGCCAGGGTGATCGCCCGCCAGGGCCTCGGACCGCTGGAGGGTTTGGCCCTTGCCCAGCAGCCGCACGCCGCGCCCAAAGAGCTGGATGATCTGCGGCCCCTCCCCCCGGCCAATGTTCAACAGCCCCATCGTCGAGACGCGCCAGGAATCCCAGCCCTCGATGAATTTCTTGGAGCCGATCAGGACGTTGATGGACGAATCGCGCTGGTTAATGGCCTGGAAGAGGGAACCGGCGAACTGCTCCTGCTCGATCGAGATCTCGGGGACTCTTTCCTCTGTCAATTTGAGAAAGTTGGCTGCGTCGCCGATGTTGATGACGCCAAAGAACTGGTCGGCCGCGCCGGCACGAAGCCCAATCTCTCCCGCAGCGGACTTGAGGTCCACCAGATGCAGGCCGGCCGCTGCAGCCACGTGAAAGACACGCCGCAGCATGTCGGCATAGATCGCCGCACCGTCCAGGTGCGCATCGCGAAGGGTGCGGAAGGCATCGGCAAACAAGTCGCCGCCGTCCTCCCGCGACAGGCCAGCCTCGCCGCAGAGGATGGCATCGATCGCGCCAGGCACCCAGTTCCCCTCGTTCTGCAACACGCGGTGCAGGAAGAGAATCATCTCTTGCACGTCGGCGAGGCTGCGCTTGTCATCCCGAGTCAACTGGGAACGAGTCTTGCCTGCCGTGACGCTGTGGCCGATAAAGACCAGCAGCGGTGGGGCCACGTTGTAGGTCGTGTAGAAGGTCTCGGCATTCAGTCCATAGCAGCGAAGCTGCTCGTAGAAGGTGAGCAGGTTGGCCATCAGATAGCGGTTGGTCAATGCCGGGTCCAGGTCGTGCTCCAGGTTGAGAATGCGATAGTCCTTGCCGTAGCCGTCGTCGTAGAAGCGAGGGTAGGAGTAGTCAAAGAGGATGGCCCGGCCGTACTCCTCCTCAACGTCGGCACCCGCGCCGGCCACCGCCTGGCCAAAGGTGGCACTGTACTCGAAGGTGAACCCATCACGGGCCAGGGCCTCACGGCGACCCCGCCAGGTCTGGGCCTCGCTGCCGGTGCCCTTGTGCCCCTCGTCCACAAAGACCAGGTTGCGTCCCTCGAAAGACGCGACCTCGACGCTCTCCCCGCCGCCCATCTTTTCCTCCACCAGCTTGTGGATCTCGATCACCTTGACCGTGTGGGGAGCGATGCCGAACAAATCGGCACTGCTGGCGCTGAACTGCCGGCAAGGAATACCACTCTTTTCCATCTCGGCGATGTGCTGTTCCGACATCCCCTCGCCAGTAGTGACCAGTAGGATGTTGTCCAGCGTGCCCGGATGGTAGTGGAGGTACTGGTAGTAGTTGATGTGCATCAGCAGCGTTTTGCCGCTGCCGGTAGCCATCCAATAAGCCAGCTTGTTGAGATCTCCTGCGCCAAAGACCGGGTAATCAACCCGGGCGGCGCGCGATCCATTCTGCGCTGACACGAAAGCGTTCAAATCAGCCAGGAAAGCCTCCGTCTCTTGAGCGGTCCGCTCCAGGTAGTGCTCGGTCATCAAGGCGGCGAGGACCTGGAAATACTTGAGCGTGATCGGCTCGGCCCGGCGGCGGTTGAGGGCCTCGGTGTGACGGCGGACGTTGGCGTCGTATCCAAGCAACTGCCCCGCGTCGATGCCGCGCACCAGTCCTTCCAGCACGTTGGCGACGTAGCTGCGGCCCTCGGCGTTGTAGCCCTCTGGCTGCTGCTTGAGCATGTCGTAGAAGGCGCGCACCGAGCGCGGATCGTGGACGTCCTCGACGCCAAAGACGTGACGGAAGTAGGCCACCAGGGCCAACCGGCGCTGGAAGCGGTCCAGAGAAGTGCGGCTCATACGAATCTCCTGTCACCTCAGAAAGGGATTTCCTCGAATGTCACCAAGCCAGTGAAAGCCAACGCCCTATCCAGATGTAGCGTGACGATGCCCCGATTAGCGTCAGGTACTCGGACATACAGCGAATTGTCTAGCCTAGCTTGCACCCCTGTCCAGGAACGCGCGGGCGCTGTACCCATCTCGCTGTACGAGAAAGACACGTTAAAAGGGCCGGGCGTCAAGGTATTGGGATTGAAACGAAAGATCAGGTTGTCATCTACCGTGACTACCTCTTCCACGTAGGTCCACTTGCGTTCAAAAAGCCCTTGCTCACCTAATCGGATGCGCGCTTCCCACTGTTGTCGCAGATCTGCGGGCAATAATTGGAGCAAGGTCTGTCGTTCAGGAGCAGAGCGACAAGCGATGAATCTGAGCGTAGAGTCCAAGGGTAAACTGGTTTGCACCAACACCTCAGCGTTACGCCGAAAGATCACTTCGTCACGCTCGTCGGGCGTGAACCAGCGGTTGTGAAAGACTAGGTGGAACGGGATGCTGAGAAAGAAATCACGTTCGCCGCTATGAGAAGCCCGCGGGCTACCCATGTTCCCGTCAGAGAACTCGGACTCGTCTAATGCCAGCACTGAGAGAGCGTCAAAACAAAAATAGATCGGTATAGGGCAATGGGCGCCGCCCAGCTGACGCTGATTAAATGGGCGAATACCTTCATTGCGGTACTGGGTGGGTGTCTTGGGTCGAAAGTAGAGGCGAACATACTGCAAGTGCTCCGGTCGGGTCTGGTCAATGATCTCTGGACTGGCATTGTCTACAATCATCAGGCCTCGCTGCTCTGCCTCACTTCGACTATAGAGGTGTCCGCTTTGAAGGATCCTGACTGCATTACGAACATCTGTGAAATGATAGACAAAACGAGGCCACCAATCCAGCGAACCTAACCGACTCGCCCAAGTTTCGATATGGCGTTGGATTTCGTCGATCCAGGGCTTCACACTATAATCTCCACATCACCCGACACCGTCGTGTCGGGAAGCGGTACATAGCGCAGGCCTTGGCTTGCCTTGCGATCTCGGGTACGCAAGTCAACGGAGCGAATATACTCGACACACTTCAACAACTCAAAGAGCCATATAGTCGCCCCCTCCTCGCTGATAGGCTGAGGCACTTCGGTCTCTCGTACCGTACCACGCAGACGTAGCGAGTTCCATAGCTCTTCCACGTCCTGACGGTGCACCACGACGAACTCGCACTGGTCATCCAGTGGGCGAAACAGAATTCGCTCCTCTTCCATCTCCACGATGGGGCCAAAGAGCGTCAACCGGTAGGCCTCACCAACCAGTTCTTGTAGGTCTTGCCATAGACGACGGGCCGAAATCCGCTGTCGCTCCAACTGCACCTGCTTGGCATACTCGCCGTTCAGTCGCTCTGGAACAAAGTCGGGCGATTGAGAATAGAGGTGGATGTACACCGGGATGGGAAGGCGACGCAGGTGGCGCTCCATAACCGGCTGCACCTGCCTCTCCCAATCCAGTTCGCCGTGTCCACACCCCAGTTGTGGAAACGATACGCTGGAGATACCATAGTCTCCGTAATGGGTCACGAATTTCTCCAACCCGGCCTCGATGTATTCTACGCGGGAAGGTTGCCGCCAGTGCACTTTGGTGGGAAAATTGACGACGGTCTTGTTGGCCGTCCGATAGATGTGCAACGTACCTATCTTCAGTCTATCTTCCTGGCACAGTTGTTTATATTGCCGATACATGTCTGGGTAGAGTTTCTTGAAGGACGCAGCGATGCCTTTGCCCATCACTCCGACGGTATTGACGGTATTCACAAGCGCCTGGGCAGGGGAATCGAAAAGGCTAATCGTCACATAGGTAAGCATCTTGCTACTCCTTGACATCCATCCTTTGGCGAAAGGCGATCTCCAGCGGTTGAGCCTGACGGATGTGGCTAGGGCCATTGACATAGACCCGATCCGCCGGCTCCGCCAGCAGCGCCTCGTTCGCCCAGTCGGCTTCCTGGTCCAGGTCGAGGCCGGGGGTGTCCCGCCAGACGACCACCGTCTCTTCCACGCCGCGCTCGGTGCGCACCTCGCCGCGGCTGACGACGTAGGCCCGGCCCTGGTGCTCGTGGCGCTCCAGCCGGCGGACGTGCATGCCGATCAGGTAGTGGAACGTCTCCACCAGGTCCACGACGGTATCCTGGGGGCTTTCGTGGCCGCGCTGGATCTGGAGCGTGTAGGCGAAGGGCGTTTCGAAAGCCTCGTGGCTCAGCAGCGTCGGGCTGTCGCGGGTCTCGAAATCGAGCATGTAGTGGAGCATATAGTCGTCGAACGCGTCGAGGAGGCGGCGCTGCGCCCCCTCCGGCGGGCGGACGCGGATGTTGTTGAGGGCGTCCTCGTACGACTCGATGCGCTGGTACTTGAAGACGTGGCTGACGCCGTCCCGGTCCTGGGGGATGCCGTCCTTCCAATTGGGGGAAAAAACCACCTTCTGGATGCGCGGCTTGAGCACGGTGTCGAAATGCTCGCCGACCTCGACCAGGATGTACTTGCGGCTGCCGCCATCCTCGCGGTTGAGGTTGATCACCGCGTGGGCCGTCGTGCCAGAGCCGGCGAAGAAGTCAAGGATAACATCACCCAGTGAATGGGATACGGCTCCAATTAGTTCCTTGTATAGAGAGACTGGATGACAATAAGGAAAATCTAGGGCCAGAGGAGACACATCGGATTTACCTTTTCGCCCATCTTGGATCAGAGAGGGAATCTGTCTTCTTGAATCTTGGGTCAACGGCATCTTTTGACGCGGCTGTGTTGTTTCATCTACTCCAAACAGGATTTCTCCTTGGTCAATCATAGTCTGAAGGGTCTCTGGAGTTCTTGAGAAACCATTTGGAGGGACAGCACAGGGCTTTCCCGTCACAGGATGTATAAGTGGTTTGAAAAATTTCGGGTGCGTTCTCGGTTCTGGTGCCCTCAAACTTACACTTTGATAGATACGGCCCTCATCATCGAGGTATCGATATGCTTTTTCTCCCCCACTAAGCCTGGGATTATTGTTGAGCCAAGCAACATATTCACTTCGAGCTTCTTCTGTAACACTGCCGTGTTTTTGTACTATCCTCTTCACCGCTTTGAGCATTGAGAGGATATTCTCATTATGGAGATAGATTGGCCCTTCTTGCCAAGATCTAAAAATGATGTATTCGTGTTGGGTTGCTATTCCTTGCCCTGCATTCATTGGGTTTCTTTTATCCCAAACAATAGTCCCTGCATCTGGAATCTGGAAACACTCAAAAAGCAGAAGCAGACGTTCATATTCATTTTCGTCAATATGACACTGAAACGATCCATCTGATGACAACATGCTGATTCCAGCTCTGATACGATCATCCATCATCGCTAACCAGCTTGAATGTTGATAATTGTTTTTGTAAAGAAATCCGCTGGTTTGGGTATTATAAGGTGGGTCGATATGAACACATTTGATTCGTCCTTGCCATTTCTCTCTCAGCACATTCAGCGCCTGGAAATTTTCCCCACAGACCAGCACCCCATCTACGGCTCCATCCAGGTCCTCAAAGCTCGCCAGCAACCGCGCCCTGAAGTCATCGTCAAAGAAGGCGGTGTCGATCATCACGTAGGGATGGTTGGCCAAGAACGCCGCGTCGAACGCGCCCTGCCAGAAAAGCGTCTCGTCCCAGGCATCCACGGCGTAGAGCCGCCGCCATGCCTCCAACTGTCTCTCGTTGGCCAGGATCTCGGGGTAGAGCGCCGCCGGCACCCGGTCCAGCGTGATACAGTAATCGGTCTGCACCACGAACTTGCGCTTCTCAAAGAGCCGCTTTTGGAAATCCTCGATCTGGGCCAGAAAGGCGATGATCTTGAGCGCGATCTGGCGCACCACGCGCATACGGCTGACCACGTGCTGCATCACCTCACCCGTTGGGTCGCCCACCACGTCGTCGATGCGCAGAACCTCGTTCTTGAGGAAAAAGTCGAGCTCCCGTCGCAGGAACCCGCCCAGGTCCTTGTGCACGAAATAGTCCATCGTGTTGCGGGCCGTGTAGCGGTTGAGGTGCAAGCCCAGGGGCGAGGCCGCCTCCCCGCCGGGGACGGCGGCAAGGTGGGCTTTCAGCGTCGGATCGTCGAGACCGCCGAGAATCTCTGCCTCTAGTGCCATGCAGAGAGCAACCCGGTCGAGGGTTTTACGGCGGCTGCTGCGGGACTGGCGGGCGTTGTAGAGCGCCAGGTAGCGGGCTTCTTCCTCCTCGGCAAGCGGCCGGTACTCGAAAAAGACGGTAAGCGTGCGGGTCTCGGCATCGTAGACCAGCGGTTCTTCGGCGCGCAGGACGAAATAGCGGGCGCCGTTGGCCTTGACGTTGTCCTGGAGCACGTCGGCGTGCTGCAGCCGGAACCAGACGGTGTGCTCGCCGGCAGTGAAGCGATAATCGGTAAAGCGCTCGCTGGTCTTGACATAGTACTGGTCGCGGTTGGCCCAGTGGAGCATCACCTCTTCGCCGCCGTAGGGCACGCAGAACTTGGGCCCGCGGGAGGAGTAGCGGCGCTCGGTGAGAAAGTCGCCATCGTCATAGTAGCGGGAAAAGAAGGTGTAGAGATCGTTGAACACGCGCGCCTCGGTCTCTTCGGCAACGTCGAGGCGCTGGAGCTGCTGGCGCAGCCTGGTGTACTCTTGGGCGATGGGTAACTCCGCGAACGCTTCCCGCACCGCTCCTGTCTCGTCCAGTGCTGCTTCGCCCAACATCACCCGCTTTTCGGCGAGTTGCACCTCGAGATCCTCCCGCTCGGCGGCCCGGAAGTGGGCCAGTCCCTCCTCCACCGCATCGAGCAGGTCGCGCTCGATAAAGCACTCGACCTCGTCCCGCTTGGCGTTCAGGATGCGGTAGATGCCAAAGTCGAGATCAGCGGCATCGAACTGGAACAGTTCGCGGAGCAATCGCTGTAGTTGTTGTCGGTTGCGGGCTTTTTTGTCTTGAACACTCATAATCGGATTTCCCTCGATACGTACATTTGCACACAAAACCGCCACACCCTTCGACTTGCTCAGGCAAGCCTTGACGGTGGGCGGACCTTGTGCTAGAATCTGCCTACCAAAGCGGCCCACCACCGCCTTGGACGCCGCCTCGGGCTTCGCACAAGCGCCGAGGCCTCGTCTTTTGTATTCTATCACGTTTTCTTGCTTAGGGAAAACCTCGCTTATGCGGCAAGAAAAAATCGGGCTCAACCCAGGCAATCTCACCACGCAAGACCCGAGATTCTGATTGACAACCCCTGCCCCAATGGTATAATACTTTCGAGAGGCGTGAGAGCTTTTGTGCTCACGCCTCTTTGCGTTTCTGGAGGACAAGTGGAAATCGAAATCGATCGCCGACTGTTCTATGACCTGCTCGCGCTCCTGGTCCTGCTGACCATCGCCGGACTGGCCCTGTTGGGCCGCCCCTACACCCCTACCCCACCCCGCGTCATCGGCTGGACCGACTGGACAGCCCTCAAAACCGAGGAGCAGTACCGGCAAGAACTGGCAGATCTACGCGCCGACCTGGCCGAGCTGGCCCAACTCCTTCAACAAGAACACCCCGACCCGGTCCGGGCGGAGATGACCGCCTCGCGCATCGCCCAGCGCCACGCCGCTGGGCTGGGGCTCTTGGCCCGCCAGCGGGAGGCCGTCGTCGTCGCCGCCGAGGTCGTCCGCGACTGGGCTGCCGGCTACGTCTCCTACGAGGATGCCGTGGCGGCGGTCAACGAGGCGATGGCGATTATAGGCCAAGAGCCCGTGGAAGAGGAGTACACGAATGGCGAATCCCCCTGGGGCGACATCAGCGATTAGCGCCACCGGCGCAGCCGGGGCTGCGGTCCGCGACCTGCTGGAACCGGAACCCGCCGCGCAGGAGAGCGGTAGCGAGGGGCCCAAAGAGAGCAAAGAAGAGCCCAAGGAAAAGGCAAGGGAGGCCAAAAAGACGCGACCCGTCGAACGGCCCGGCTTTCGCTGGCCCCAGGTGCCCGACCGGCCCCCGGCGGCCTACGCCCGTTATTTCGGCAAGACCTGGCCGCGCGAGGGGCTGGCCCTGGCGCTGATCGCTTCCGGCATCTCGATGCGGCTGGAGGCGGCGGAGCTGGTCGGCAGGCGTTTCGACGTCAATGGGCGGGCCGGGTCAGTGCGCCGTATGTTCGAGCGGATGGCCAAGCGCGGCCTCTTTGACAGCGAAGTCGTCAACGTGGGCACGGCCAGCGCGATGCTGCTCTGGCTGACCGGCCTGGGCCGGGAGGTCTGCAAGGCGGTCAAGTTCCCGGTCCGCGAGACGGATTACGAGCGGATGCTGCGCTTGCACGGCGGCCAGCGGCAGAAGGAGCACGCCGGGGCGGTGGTCGTCTTTGCCTACCAC
>JAFGOG010000542.1 GCA_016926595.1 Anaerolineae bacterium | reverse complement strand
TGGCAACTGTTTAGCACCAGCCAGCTTGTGGACGCTGTGCGCGCGATCACCGGTTGGAACGTCAGCTTGTGGGAATTGATGAAGGTCGGCGAGCGCCGGCTGAATTTGCTGCGCGCCTTTAACGCCCGGGAGGGCGTAGGCATCGATGCGGACACTATGCCGCCCAAGTTGAGCGTTCCGCTTCAAGGCGGCGCTACCGACGGCGTCGCCATACCGGTAGAGGAGTTTGAGGCCGCGCGGGCGCTCTACTATCGGATGGTCGGCTGGGATGAGCAGGGCCTTCCCACGCGTGCCAAGTTGGAAGAATTGGGCCTGGGCTGGGTGGCAGATAAACTGGATTGACGGGAAACGCTGCGGCCGAGTCCGGGGGAGGACCTACCTTGCCTGCTGTTGATGCGCAACAGAGCGCCCTGGCGGTGCGGAATCGATCCACGCCGCCGAGGGCGTATGCTCGTTCGCTCTACCATGCCTGTGGCGTCGAGGTGGATGACATAGAGGCCGAGCCCGAGTCTGCTCGACCCGAGCAGACTCGGGCGTTGATCGGGATCGCCAACTCTTGGAACCACCTGGTTCCGGGCCATGTTCACCTCGATCACGTTGCCGAGTCTGTGATCGGAGGCATCCGCGCGGCGGGTGGCATCCCCCTACTGTTCAATACGATCGCCCTCTGCGATGGCATCTGCCAGGGGCATGGGATGCACGCCGTGTTACCCAGCCGGGACGTGATCGCTGCCTCGGTCGAGATGACAGCGCGAGCCTATGGGTTTGACGCCCTGGTGTGCCTGGCTTCGTGCGACAAGATCGTTCCGGGAATGCTGCTGGCGGCAGCACGCTTGAACCTGCCGACTTGTTTTGTCACCGGCGGGCTGATGGCCGAAGGGGAGTGGCAGGAAAGGCGTGTCGTGGCCAGCGATGTCAAGGAAGGCATTGGGCGTGCGCGACGAGGCGAGATTTCGTCCGACGAGTTGCGCCAGCTCGAGCGAGCCGCGTGTCCCGGCCCTGGAGTATGCAACATGATGGGCACGGCCAATTCCATGTGTGTGGCTGTCGAGGCAGCAGGGTTGAGCTTGCCGGGCAACGCGACGATGGCTGCGACCTGTGGTGGCGGCCATCGAGTGAACCCCGATCTGCTGGCCCTTGCTGCCGGCGTAGGCTGGCATGCTGTGGACGGGCTGGCGGCCGGCCTTTGTTTTCGTGATGTCGTTACAGAGACGACGCTGCGCAATCTGGTCACCGTCGTACAGGCGATCGGCGGCTCGACAAATATGGTGCTTCACTTGATGGCCCTGGCAACCGAGCTGGGATATTCCCTGAGCCTGGACGATTGGGACGCCATCGGACGACGGACACCGTTGTTGGCCAAGTTTAAACCGGCTTCTTCTCTGACAGTGTCGGATCTCGGGCGTGCAGGCGGAGTGTCTGCGCTGCTCAAGCGGCTGGCGCCGCTTCTCGACCTGGATGGTCCGACCGCCTATGGCCTTTCTTTGGCCCAGGTCGCCGATCGAGCAGCCATTCACGACGCAGGAATCATCCGGCCCCTGGATGACCCGCTCGCTGCCCAAGGGGGAATCGCCGTCCTGCGGGGTAACCTGGCGCCGGACGGCGCGGTGGTCAAGGTCAGCGGCGTCTCTCCTTCTATGCATCGCCACGTTGGCCGGGCACGGGTATTTGATAGCGAAGAGGACGTCCAGGCATGCCTGCTGGGCGGGCGCGTTCAGCCCGGCGACGTGTTGGTTGTGCGCTATGAAGGGCCTCGTGGTGGGCCGGGGATGCGCGAACTGTCCTTGCCTGCGGCCATCCTGGTCGGGATGGGATTGGGAGATTCGGTGGCCATGGTGACCGATGGTCGGTTCTCTGGGGCTACGCGCGGGCCATGCGTGGGCCACGTGTGCCCGGAGGCTGCGCTGGGCGGGCCGTTGGCTGCCGTGCGCGACGGAGACCTGATCGAGATCGACATCGCCAACCGGAACCTGGCGGTTCGTCTGAGCGAGGCAGAACTGGCGGCGCGGCTGGAAGGATGGTCGCCTCCGCACCGGGAGATCCCCCCCGGATTTATGCGGCTGTATGCCGACCGCGTGGGGCCCGCGAGCCAGGGAGCGGTGTTGGTCTGAGCCAGGCTGCTCTTGTTCCCCTGCGCCATCGGCATGCCGATGGCGCAGGGGAGAATTGAGGAGGGAAGCCGTTAGCTCCTGCTGGCGGCCGTCAAGCGCACGATAGCGACAAAGTCGTCCGCCTGAAGGCTGGCGCCTCCTACAAGTCCGCCGTCAATGTCTGGCATACTCATCAACTCGGCGGCATTGGATGGCTTGACGCTGCCGCCGTACTGAATGCGGACAGCTTGTGCGACCTTGTCGCCATAGAGTTGGGCCACAGTGGGGCGAATCACCTCGCCAATAACCTCTTGCGCATCGGCTGTAGTCGCGGCGACGCCGGTGCCGATCGCCCAAATCGGTTCGTAAGCGATCACGATCGCACTCACTTGCTCGCTGCCAAGCCCTTGCAGTGCGGCGACGACTTGGTTCCGGACCCAGTCATGGGTCTGTCCTGCCCGGCGCAGTTCGAGCGTTTCGCCAACGCAAACGATCGGCGTCAGGCCGTGTGCAAGTGCGGCCTTGATCTTTTTGTTGACGCCCTCGTCGGTCTCTCCAAAGTACTCGCGCCGTTCCGAATGGCCAATGATCACGTACTGGCATAGCCCTTCCAGCATTCTCGGCGCGACTTCGCCCGTGTACGCACCTTGTTCTTCAAAGTACAAGTTTTGTGCGCCCAGCCCAATGCTTGCGTTGCCTATGGCTTCCTTGACCGGCGCCAGGCACACGAACGCAGGGCAGATCACCGGAGTCACACCGGCGATGTCTTTCAGCGGCTCCTTGACGGCCTCGACAAACTGGATGGCCTCGTCGATGGTCTTGTTCATCTTCCAGTTTCCGGCGATGATTGGGATACGCATAGCGGTTGCTTTCCTTTCTTGCTTGTATAAAAGGGATATTAGCCTTCAAGCTGGATGGGCAGCAGGGTGACTGCATCAGGTGTGTGGATCTCGATATTTCCCTGCCCTCTCTCTGGGGGGTCGATCAGTCGCACCCGCACTCGCGCGCGTTTACGAGCCTTGATCGTCCACTCTTGGCGGTTCACCGTGATCCATGGCTGGTCAGAAGTAATGTGCACGCGCAGTGTTCCATAGCCCTCATTCTCCAGGTAAAACTCGGCTTCAGTCTCTTGCTCGAATTCCAGGGCTGGGGGAGCCAGGTTGAGCCGCGGTGTCAGCAGCAACGTCAGCCTGGTGCCGATCTCTTGGGTCCCGGCATTGCTCTTGACGATCAGGGCATTTGAAACCTCTTG